>DATKUF010000167.1:0-29103 GCA_035530755.1 Spirochaetia bacterium
GAACGATCGAAGGAAAACAGCTCGTTGATCTGGTCCTGAAGCCGTTCCATCTCCCGCATGGGATTGCGCGTGGTACCGTTTCGCCACTGTACAAGGCTCATCATGCACCTCCTGTACTGTGAAGTATTTTTCCCCCGGGCGCCACCGCCTGGTGATCCGCCCGGACACGTATTATTTAGCATAAACCGTGCCAAATCGTTAGATTATTTCCGAGTACCGGTCGAGAAATCATGTAAGTACATATACATAAAAGGAATATACTGGGAAAGAAATTCGGTCGGGTTCGGTGGGATTCCACAGGTGAGATCGCTTCGAAACCACGTGGGTCAATTCGACCCTAAGAGCCTTGGAACCGATTTTGCGATGTATCACCTTGATATGTGCCGTTGGCAGCAGTTGCGCCAACCAGTTTCACTGCGTTCGGCGTTGACATGTGAGGTACTTCCGGCGAAACTTTCTGCGATTGGGGGTACCGTAAGTGGGCATTACCGAGCGAGTAGAGAGGGTCCGCAGCGCGATGGAAAGCGCCGGCATTCACGCGATTATCTGTGCCGATGTGGATCCGCACCAGAGTGAGTATGTCCCGGAACGCTATCGAACCCGAAGCTGGATTTCCGGATTCCACGGATCCGCCGGAGTGGTGGTAATAACTCCGGATAGCGCCGGTCTGTGGACCGACTCCCGGTACTATCTGGATGCCGAAAGCGCTCTCGCCGGTACGCCGATTGAACTTTTTCGGGAAGGCACGCCGGGCGTTCCGGGTTACATGGAATGGACGGCGAGCCGGCTCAAATCAGGCGAGGTGCTCGCTGTCGACCCGGAAGTAGTCTCGGTGTCCCTGCAGCGGAACCTGGAAAAGGTCTGCCATGACAACGGCCTCACGCTTAAAACCGACCTGGACGTAGTATCGCCGCAATGGGAGAATCGTCCGGCGATGCCCTCCGACTCGATTTTCCTTCACGAGGAGAGATTCGCAGGCCGCAGCCGCGCAAAGAAGATTGAATCGCTGCGTGCCGCAATGAGTGAGCACAGGATCGGCGTAACCCTGGTCACCGCGCTTGACGACCTGGCATGGCTCTACAATATTCGCGGGACCGATGTCGCCTATAATCCGATCGCGACAGGATATGCGGCGGTTACCGCTTCACGCGCACTGCTCTTCATGGACCCCGAAAAGATTCCGACAGGAGTGCGCGGCGCGCTCGAAGCCGACGGCATCGAGCTGCGCGGCTACGGGGAGATCGATGAATTTCTCCGGACACTCACGCCGGGCGAAAGCATAGGCCTTTGGCCGGAAAAGACCTCCTACCGCCTCTATTGTATCATCCCGGAGGGCGTCCGCATCGTCGAAGAGATCAGCTCGATAACCCGTGCAAAAGCCAGAAAGAATCCTGTCGAACAGGACCATCTTCGTCGGATCATGGTTCGGGACGCGGTCGCGCTCGAGCGTTTTCTTTTTTGGATCGAAGGAAACGCGGGAACGGGGAAACTGACCGAGCTTTCGGTTGCCGAGAAACTCCGGGAGTTCCGGAGCCAGGGTGAAAACTTTGTGGGGGAGAGTTTCGGGACGATAGCCGGATTCGGTGGCCACGGTGCCATTGTTCACTACAGCGCGTCGCCCCAAACGAACGCGGTAATTCACGCGAATGGTCTGTTGCTCCTTGACTCGGGCGCACAGTATCTAGACGGAACCACCGACGTTACCCGCGTTGTGTGCATCGGCACACCGGATCCACAGGCCGTTTCCGATTACACAATCGTCCTGAAAGCGCACATTGCGCTTGCGTCAGTAAGGTTTCCGAAGGGGACTACCGGTCCTCAACTCGACTCCGTCGCGCGGGAAGTGATGTGGCGTCACGGCCTCTCCTACGGTCATGGAACCGGTCACGGCATCGGGTTTTTTCTCAACGTACACGAGGGGCCGCAGCGGTTCGGGGCACAGCCGCAGCCGGTACCGCTGGAGCCGGGCATGTTCACCTCCAATGAACCGGGCGTTTACCGGACCGGTAAGCACGGAATCCGCATCGAGAACCTGGTCCTGGTTCAGGGCGGGATACCAACGGATTTCGGAGAGTTCTACGAGCTGGAAACTATCACGCTGTGCCATCTCGAACCGCAGCTCATTGATCCCTCCCTGCTTTCCGCGGCGGAGTTGCAATGGGTGAACGAATATCAGGCACGCGTCTTCCAGGCGATCTCCCCGCAGCTCGAACCCCAGGTCAAAGTGTGGCTCGAGGGAAAGACGCGGCCAATTTCGCTGTAGCGGTACTTCGTGATGTCTCGGCGCATGGCCGCGCGTGGAGTGCGCCCGGTCTGGGCCTGCAGTGATTGGGATCTGTGTGGAGCCGGGCCCGTTTCTCGGGGACGTCCGGCACTTCTTCAGTAGCGACGGAGTCGCCGCGGAACCTATCGTCCCTCGAACAGCATAGCCATGTAGACGCCCGGATTTTCGTCGAGAAAGTGCATGAAATCGACCACCTTCGAGCGGTAGAGCCGACTCGCCTTCTGCACCCGGTATTCATGACGGCAGGGGTTGCCCTCTCGAATGTTCAGCACGTCCGCGAGGATGTCTCCGCGCTGCATTGCCACCGGTGCGCCGTTGCCGACGCGACGTGTCACCTCGCCCTCGATCATAAGGTAGACGTATTCAGGCGACGTACCGGCCTTCAGCAGGACCTGGCCCGCCGTTGCTGCGTTCGGAGAGAGAATGAGCTCGAGTCCGGTGACCTGCGCGCTCGAGAGATCCTTGAAGTATCGGTTCGACCGGATCACCGTCCATGTCTCACCGTTTCGCATCTTTGCGATTCGACGGATATTGTCCTCAATCGGCGAATCCTGGATCAGACGGAGAAACGGCTGCTTTTCAAGCGAGTAGGCTTCGACCTTAGTGGCCGCAATAACGTCCGCCCCGCGCGGGGTTTCCAGGACAAGCGACGCCTCCCCAAAGTATTCGTAGGTGCCGTAGACCTTGTCAGTTATGTCCTCGACCCCGCTTATGGAAACGTTTCCTGAGACGATGACGTAGAACTTATCACCCTGAGTGTCCTTGCGAATGATGAAATCACCGCGGTCGAAATGTTCAGTCTTGACGTTGAGCAGGAGGTACTTGCTTTTTTTGAACGGAAGATCCGCGAAAAGCTCAATCCGCGAAAACACATCGAGTATGTGAAACGATTCTTCATGCTGGTGCTTGCGGAACTTCGGGTAGACAGTATTTCCGATCCCGAACTTTGCCAGCGTAAGGTGTGTCTTTGCGGGAAAATCCTTTTCCGCAATGTGATATACGGTAATTTTTTTCTGGACATCCGCAGGTAATGAGTTGAGGAAGCTCACCGGAGTGTGCAGTGGAGGGATTCCCGCTTCGTGATAGATGAGGTCCATTTCCCACGGTGCTTTCAGAAGGAAATCCAGACGCGCCCTCGGGATAGTGCCTTTCTTGTGCAGGTCGGTAAGAACGGCCGGATCCGCCATATGATCCGAGGAGTAGAGAAAGGTTTTGTCCCGGTACAGAAAGTAGAAGCCCATAGTCGGAATCGAGTGTACGGAGTAGTAGAAGTTGAACAGCCCGCCGTGAATGTTGTACTGGACGTTCATTTTTACCGGCCGGAAATCGAACATCGTCATCAGAGTACTCGCCGGAATCCGGGTCAGCGTAGAATATTTCGTCAGAAAGCTCTTCATGACGGTCGGCGTGGTGTGGACGGCTATTTTTGTCTCTTCAAGAATTTTCTGAAATGTTCCCGCGTCGTGATCTGCATGGCAATGAGTGAGAATTACGGTATCGATCAGTTTCGGATTGACATTGGAATCGCGGAGCCAGGAAGTGATATTCACCGGTGGGTCCACCATTATTCCCATCTTGTTCAGCCAGATGATGAAGCCCGAGGTATTCTGCGTGCAGTCAAATCCGTGCGACGGCCCGAGGCAGGTTATGCCAAACTCCGGAGGGATGAACGGTTCGTTGAGCGTCTTTCCCAGATCGTACTTTGCCTGCGACTTCATCGAACCTGGAATTTCCGCGATCCGCTCGTTGCCGTCGTACACATCGAAGCCTTTGGACTTCGTGGGGATCACACGAACTTTGCCGAGCGTGATTCCATCGGCGGTGATCTTCCGGATATCAACGACGTCCTCGACCTTCAAACCGTTGCGAAAGAATTCCATCTCTGCCTTGATATCGGGAATATAGAATCCCTCGATCTTCTCGACCTCGGCACTCACGTCAACACGATCCGGTCCGAGAAACGCCTCCTTGAATACGGTCTTCAAGTTCTGGACGTGATCCGGGTAAACATAGGCCACAACTTTCCGCTTCTTGAGAAAGAAGTTGTAGTATGTGGGGAATTCGATTTCGGCCATGCTGATACCAACCTGCGGATCAAAATGGTCAAAAGGCAGAACGAATATCTGCGGAGTCCCTTCAGCGAGCTCCATTGTGTCTTTGATGGTTTCGGGCGGGGATCCGAATTGTATCTGCCCCTCTGAAGTCCGGACCAGATATCCGCCCCGTGGCAGCGCCATCATCCGGCCCCCTGTCGCAGTCACTTGTCCACTTTTTTCTACAGGTCCACCCATGACGTAATATTAGTCGGGAAATCTGGAATTTGCAAAGAAAAAAGCATTGGGTCCGACTCCGGTTGCCTCATACACGCTTCATGGATACAATGCGCTACCGTTCGCGGGATTTGTTTAGATGGAATCATACCTCTCGAATCTCATGCAGGGACTCCCGATGTTGGCGCTGGTTGCGATCGTCGCCGGGTCTATCGGTGTGCTCGGAAAAGGTGCCGACATTCTGGTGAGCGAGGCGGTTGTCCTTTCCGCGAAATGGGGTGTCCCTAAGATGCTCATCGGCGCAACCGTGGTGAGTCTCGGAACAACCTTGCCTGAGGTTTCAGTATCGGTTGTCGCCGCCTTATCAGGCACGCCCGGGCTTGCTCTCGGAAATGCGGTCGGCTCAGTAATCTGCGATACCGGCCTGATCCTCGGTATCGCGACCCTGATAGCACCGCTGAAACTGAATCCCAGGGTTGTTAACCGGCAGGGCTGGATACAACTCGGAAGCGGCGTGCTGCTGGTGGTGGTCAGCATTCCTTTTGTTCCGGTGGAATCATTGCTCACGGTCGGGGGGAGAATCCCTCAATACGTCGGATGGATTTTACTTCTGTTTCTCGTTCTTTACATCATTCTTTCGGTCCGATGGGGTCAGCGGGAGGATCTCGCGCTGGAGAATCCGAAAGGAGCCGACGAGGCCGGTGGTAAGCGAGGCTGGGTGGTACTTGTGCTTCTGATTCTCGGGATAGTCATGGTCGTCGGTTCGTCCGAAATCCTGATCCCGGCCGTTCGTGAAATCGCTTTGCGCATGCGCATTCCAGATAGTGTGATCGGGGCAACCCTCGTAGCTTTCGGTACTTCGCTTCCCGAGCTCGTGACAGCGATAACCTCTGCACGCAAAGGACACGGCGATCTGGCCGTCGGGAACATCATCGGCGCAGACATTCTGAATGTCCTCTTCGTGGTCGGTGCGGCTGCATCGGTTACCTCCGGCGGTTTGTCGGTTCAGCCGGACTTCTATCGTCTGTTATTCCCTACCATGCTGCTGGTGCTGGTCATTTTTCGAATCGGGATTTCTGCGTCGCGCGATACGATGAAACGTCCGTTCGGTGCGTTGCTGCTGGGGTTGTATATCGTTCTCACCGTAGTCAGCTACCTGCACAACGCGGCAACGGGTTGACCGGCACAAGGAGATCCGATGAGAGTAGTGGTGATCGGCGGAACCGGACACGTAGGAACCTATCTGATCCCCCGCCTCGTTGCGGGCGGGAACGAAGTGGTGGTCATTTCCCGCAGTCGCAGAGCGCCCTATCTCCGGCATCCCGCGTGGAACAGGGTGCGGACTATCACGCTGGACCGCGAATCGGGAGACAAAGACGGTTCATTCGCAAAGGCCGTCGCCCGTGAGAATCCGGACGTCGTCGTGGACATGATCTGTTTTACGCGAGCGCAGGCGGAACGGCTGGTCGAGGCACTGCGTGGCCGGGTTCAGCATTTGCTGGTTTGCGGCACGATTTGGATTCACGGCCCGAGTGTCGCTGTTCCAACGCCAGAAACGGAATCCCTTGATGCATTCGGAACCTACGGGACGAACAAACTCGAGCTTACCCGTTATCTGCTGCTGGAGGCGCGCCGGAACGGCTTCCCGGCGACGGTCATTCATCCCGGGCACATTGTCGGCTCAGGCTGGATTCCGATAAATCCTCTCGGGAACCTCAGCCTCACCGTTTTTGAGCGAATTGCGCGCGGTGAGCCGCTGCATTTCCCGACTCTCGGGTTCGAGACGCTTCATCATGTGCACGCCGACGACGTTGCGGCGCTGTTCCAGTGCGCAATCGAACGATGGTCGGCATCAGTTGGCGAGGATTTTCACGCAGTCTCGGAGGCGGCCGTCACCCTGCGCGGTTACGCTGCACAGGCGGCAGGATGGTTCGGCCGGGATATTGCGCTCGAGTTCAGGAGTCCCGACGAGGTGTGGACGCGTGGTCTGACTGATGAAGAGGTGAGTGCCACCTGGGATCACATTGCACGATCGCCGAATGCAAGTATGGAAAAGGCGAGGCGTCTTCTCGGATTCGTACCGCGCTACTCTTCATTTGAGGCGATCCGTGAGGCTGTCTCCTGGCTTCAGGTCAAAGGATCACTGCCGGGCGCGGTCGGCTCCGTTGACGGAGCCGACGAGTAGCGCTTCATAGGCGGAATATCTTCGGCTTTCAGCCGTTTGCTTTAGCGAAGTCCTTCATGAGCTGTGCAAGCTCCTGGGCACCTTCCACGGGCAAGGCGTTGTAAAGAGACGCGCGGCAACCGCCGACGCTGCGATGTCCGGGGAGTCCGAGCATTCCCTTCGCTTCTGCGATCTTCAGGAACTGCTCTTCGAGGGCCTCCGTTTTCAATCGAAACACCACGTTCATCATCGACCGGTAGACGCGGTCGACCGGGCATCGATAGAAGCCGTCGCTTGTGTCTATTGCGTCATAGATGAGCGACGCCTTCTTTCTGTTCCGCTCGGTCACCGCGGGCAGCCCTCCCTCGTTCTTGATCCATTGCAGGACCAGTCCCGCCGCATAGATCGAGAACACGGGCGGGGTATTGTAGAGCGAGTTACCGGTAGCATGCGTCTTGTAGTTGAGGTAGGCGGTCAGATTCGGGTTGCATCGTTCGAGAAGGTCCTTGCGAATGATGACCAGGGTGAGGCCGGCCGGTCCGATATTTTTCTGAGCGCCCGCGTAAATCATGGCGAACCTGGAAACATCGACCGGTCTGCTGAGGATATCGCTCGACATGTCGACGATCAGCGGCACCGCCCCGGTATCCGGATACTGTTGCCACTGGAGGCCGTCGATGGTTTCGTTCGAGGTTATATGAACGTACCGCGAACCGGCCGACGGCTTGATCTCCGCCGGATTCGGCAGAGTTGAGAACTTCTGCGCAGATCCGTCGAACAGAACGTTGACCTTTCCGACTTTTTTCGCGTCCGACATCGCTTTCTTGGCCCACGAACCGCTCAGTACCAGGTCGCAGCTGCTCGAACTGTCGAGGAAGTTCAGCGGAACCATCGAAAACTGCAGCGTTGCACCGCCGCCGAGGAAAAGCACTTCGTATCCGTCGGGGATACCGAAAATCTCGCGCAAGTCGACTATGGCCCGATTGTGAATTTCTTCATACTCGGAGCTTCGGTGGCTTGTCTCGATAATCGAAAGCCCCAGGCCGCGAAATTCCACAATCTCGTCCCGAATTTTTTCGAGTACCGATACCGGGAGCGTCGAGGGACCGGCATAGAAGTTGAAGACTCTTTTCATGACCTGTCTCCTTATGCGAAATTTTAGAAGGTCGAAACTATGGAACAACCTTATGCATTTTTTCCGCTGTGTGCAAGGCCGCGCCCAAAAGCGGCTCGGAGCCGCTCGCCGGGGGTTGTGGGGGGTTCGCATGACGTGTCGCCGCAGATATAATGTCGGCAGGGGGAAATCCTACGGATTCGCGAGACTTCACCTACCGGACAAAGGACGGAAAAGAGATCCACGCCACAGAGTGGTTCTCCGAACGGGGTACCTCTCCACGGGCAATCGTCCAGATTGTTCACGGGATGGCTGAACATCGGAAACGGTACACACATTTCGCCCGATTTCTTGTCGATCTCGGCTTTGCCGTTTACGCCGAAGATCATCGGGGGCACGGAGACACCGCGGGGACGCTGAACACGAGCGGATACTTCGCTGAGACCGACGGATGGAACGTAGTTCTCAATGACATACACCAGCTCTCTCGCATTGCTGTTTCCGAGCACCCCGGCCTGCCCCTGTTTCTTTTCGGGCACAGCATGGGGAGTGCACTGGCGCGTGATTACATAACCTCGTGGGGGCACGAGCTATCAGGTTGCGTTCTTTCCGGTACGATGGGAAATCCGGGGCCGGCCTTGAACGCAGGAATATGGCTTGCAAGAAGACAAATTGTCCGTAAGGGAGCAAAATCGCAAAGCTTTCGCCTCGATCGCATGACCTTCGGGAGCTACAACAGCCGCTTCAAGCCTGCTTCGACGAAATTCGACTGGCTTTCACGCGACGATCGGGAGGTGGCGAACTACATTGCGGACCCCTACTGCGGAGCGGTCTTCACCGCCGGATTCTTCCTCGACTTTTTTGGCGGGATCAAGAAAATCTTCGCCCGCGAAAGCATTGAATCGATTCCCCTCGGTCTCCCGATTCTCCTGATTTCCGGCCAGTCGGACCCGGTTGGCGGTTTCGGGCGGGGTCCCCGACAGGTTGCCCATTCCTACGAGCACGCCGGGATCCGCGACGTTACCCTCAAACTCTATCCGGACGGCCGGCACGAGATGCTCCACGAGTTGAACAAGGCTGAGGTCTCGGCCGACATTGCCTCCTGGATGAAAGATCGAATCGGAATGGGAGTTCCGGCGGCGGTTACCGGCCCCGGCGATTCGGCCGCTGCGGGTAAGCAGTCTGCGCCTTTGTGATTCGCTGAAGGTACCAGACAACTCACGTGATCTTCAGACGGATTTGTATTGCCTTTTCATTATATATGGTTTATTATATATAATATCCATCACACGATGGGACCGAATACTCACCAGGAGGCTACTATGAAAAGCAATATGGCTCTGATCGATAGGATTATCCGCGCGGTTCTTGCCGTCGCCGTGCTCGTGCTCTTTCTTGCGGGACAATTGTCCGGCGTCGCTGCGATCATACTTGGCATTATCGCGGTTATTTTCATCGCGACCGCCGTCGTTGGTACCTGCCCGCTCTATCTGCTCCTCAGAATATCGACGAAAAAGGCCTGACCACCCGCATCTGGTCTCGCCGAACCGGGAAATCCGGACAGGCGAGACCAGCAAGGGACTTTCCCGGACACGGAACGCTCCATAACGCCGAACCGGACTCTTTGAGATACTGTAACCACGCAGGCGTGGTACTATGGTTGTGAGAGGGTCGAATGGACGAGGCGGAGGTAATACGAAAAAACCCCAAAGTCCCGGTGACTCACGAGTCCCTGACTAGGGACCTCCGCAATCTCGGGCTCGAACCCGGAATGACGGCCGTAGTGCACTCGAGCCTGAGCGCCCTCGGATGGGTCTGCGGCGGTCAGATTACCGTCATACGTTCGCTCATGGATATCGTCAGGCCGTTCGGTAACCTCGTCATGCCAACCCACACCGGACACCTCTGCGACCCCGAACGCTGGGACACACCGCCGGTCCCGCAAGACTGGTGGGAGGAGATTCGGCAATCAATGCCGGCGTTTGATCCCGACGTAACACCATCCCGCGGAATGGGCCGTATTCCGGAGCTTTTTCGGACCATGCCGGACGTCGTGCGCAGCCGCCACCCGCATTTTTCCTTTGCTGCCTGGGGTGAGAACAGCGTCGAGATAGTTGCGAACCACCCTCTGGATTTCGGAATCGGCGACGAATCACCGCTCGCGCGCGTGTACGACTTAAACGGCTGGGTGCTCCTGCTTGGCGTCGATTTCGACCGAAATACCTCATTTCATCTCGCCGAAAACCGGGCGACCTACCGGGGCAAAGAGCAGCTTTTTCGAATGGCGCCGGTCCTGCTCGACGGGCATCGCCGCTGGAAGAAATACGCAGACATCAACCTCGACTCCGAAGATTTTCTCGATCTTGGCCGCGACTTTTGCCACGACAACGAGCGCGAAGTGCGTATCGGCCAGGTCGGCCACAGCCGGAGCTATCTTTTTCGACAGCGGGCCGCAGTCGACTACGCGGTCACCTGGTTCGGGAAGAACAGGAAGTAAAGTCGCGGGCGAAAAGCCTTGGTAGAGGTTCGTACAAAGTGCTATATTCCTGATAAAGTACTTGTGTCTTGTAAGTAACGCCGGAAAATGACCGGTGAACACGGGAGTGCATGATGAGAATCAAGACGATTGTCGTTGCGATGATAGTTCTGGCGGCGGCTTTTGCCGGTGCACAGAGTTTCTCGGCGGCCTATGTCCAGGGAACCGTCAGCATACAGCAGAGCGGAAGCTGGTACGACGTCGCAATCGGTGACAGCATACCCCCCGACGGGACAATCAAGCTCGGCGCGGGTTCCTACGCAGAATTGTCAAATGGATCCGTCACCGTAAAACTGACTCGACCCGGAACCTACCGGATGCAGGATCTCGTCCAGGCGAGTGCCGAAAATACCACAGCGGGCCTGGGGAGTATTCTCGCACACCGGGTCGATGCATTAGCGAAGTCCGGAGACGGCCGCACCAACGCAACCGTCG
Source organism: Spirochaetia bacterium (assembly GCA_035530755.1). GTDB lineage: Bacteria > Spirochaetota > Spirochaetia > DSM-27196 > DATKUC01 > DATKUC01. The sequence continues at coordinate 10,804 of DATKUF010000167.1, forward strand.
GCGGTGTGCGCGCCGCAGAGGCGCAGGCGGGCCCGCAGACGGTCTGGGCAGGAGGCGACAATTCGGGCGAGCTCATCAAACAGGGGATAACCCTGCTGCAGCAGGGACGCTACAATGAAGCGTTCTACAGATTCAAAGACGCGTACGACAATGCTGACAGCAGCGTGGCGCCGGCGGCCCGATTCTATATGGGGTATGCGGCGTCCCTGAAAAATGACACGCTTAACGCGATCACCTATCTGACCGCATACAAACCAGATTCTTCAACCAGTTACTACAGCGATCAGGTGCTCACGCTTGCTCAACTCTATGTTCAGACCTTCGCCTACAAAGACGCCCTGGACACGCTTGCTTCGTACACATCGGACGGCAAATCTTCCGGTCAGGACCTGCAGACTGCGTATCTCCTTCAGGGGCTCGCGTATCGGGGGCTTGGCGACTCCGCCGACGCAAAAATCGCTCTCGGGAAGGCCCGGGATCTCGTTCCCGGGTCCCCGGTGGCAACCGCGGCAGCGAAGGTTCTCGCCGGGATGTAGTGCGCGAATTGACGCGAACAAAGGCGATTGCTCCGTCGGGGCAATCGCCTTTTGTATGTCAATCCCGGCGTTCGTTCGATGGCGGCCGGACCTATTTCCTGTCGACCGCGAGCCTGTCAGCGAACGCCTGCAGCACCGGATCGACTTTCCCGCCTCCCAGCACCTGCTTTGTCAACACCTTTCCCAGTTGGACACCCTCTTGATCGAAGCTGTTGATGTTCCACACGAACCCCTGGAACATGATCTTGTTTTCGAAGTGAGCGAGAAGAGCACCGAGCTTTTCCGGGGTGAGCTGTTTTCCGTATATGAGACTCGATGGTCGATCGCCGGGGAAGTCCTTGTTGGGATCAGCGTTATCACTTCCGGAAGCAAACGCCACTATTTGCGCGGCCAGGTTGGCATTGAGCTTCTGCTGGCTGTTCGACCCTTCGTAGGGAACATCGACACCAAGCTGTGGTTCGTGGAATCCGATGAACTGAAGGGGCACGACGTCGGTTCCCTGGTGCAACAGCTGGTAGAAGCTGTGCTGGCCATTCGTCCCGGGTTCACCGAACACCACCGGACCTGTCGAATAGGCGACCGGCTCCCCGTTTCGGTTGACACGCTTTCCATTGCTCTCCATATCGAGCTGCTGGAGATGCGCGGGAAATCGGGAGAGCGCCTGACTGTAGGGCAGAACTGCAGTATAGGGATAGCCCAGGACATTGCGTTCGTAAACGCCTATCATTGCATCGAGCAGCGCGGCATTCTTCCGGATATCCGGTTGGAGCGCCGCTCGATCGGCCTGGTGCGCGCCGTCGAGAAACTGCGTGAAGTACTCTTTGCCGAACGCGAGTGTGAGCATTGCACCACCGACGGCACTGGAGCTCGAGTAGCGCCCCCCGATGAAATCGTCGATGTAGAAGGCCTCCAGGTACTCACCGGGCTTCGCGAGCGGGCTCGACTCACCGGTGACGCACACGATATGTTTTTTCGGTTGCAACCCGGGAATTCCCGTCCTGCGAATCGATTGGACCACGAATGCTTCGTTGGTAAGGGTCTCGAGCGTAGTTCCGCTCTTTGAAACCAGGACAAAGAGGGTGGATTCCAGATTGATTCTGCTCAGGACTTCGGCCGAGTCGTCCGGGTCAACGTTTGAAATGAAGTGGGTCTGCAGCTTCGGTCTGCGGGCACCGTCGTTCGGGTCCTTGCCCTGAAAATTCTGCATTGCGAGATAGAGCGCCCGGGGGCCCAGGTCCGACCCGCCGATGCCCACCTGCACTACGGTGTCGAACTGCTGTCCGGTCGAACCCCGAATTTCTCCTGAGTGTATTTTTGCGGCGAACTTATTTACGCGATTCTGTTGATCCTGATAGAACTCGCGAAGATTCTTCCCTGCCCGAATCACACTCTCGCCGAGTTGACCGCGCACGAGGTGATGTAGGACCATTCGGCCCTCGCCGGTGTTCATGATTTTTCCGTTGTACAGCTGTTGATATTTTTCGATCACCTGCTGTTCGTCTGCCAGCTTCTGCAGCAGATCGAGCGCCGGTTCGTCGACCTGTTTGGCCGCGTAGTTATAGCGCAGAGAGGCGCCGGCGGCGACCTCAAACTTTTCGACGCGGGCCGGAGTGAGAAGCTTCTTGAGTTTTTCCGGTTTCTGCAGTTCCCGCAGTTTCCGAAAAGCGACAGTGGAATCAAGGTTCTTGTACTGGAGGTTGGGCATGATGATAATGTGCTTTCCTTTGCCACGTAAGTCAAGATAAGGCGCCGTGGAGTCCGGACCTGACGCTCTAAAGTCCTGCCACGCAGTTCTTTCCGCGCTGTTTTGCCCGATAGAGCGCACGGTCGGCAGTATCCACAAGGTTGCCGGCTGCGGCATGCTCACGCGGCTGTTCTGTCGCGACGCCGATGCTGATTGTAAGAACCGATGACACTCCAGAGTACAGATGAGGTATGTGGAGAGCCTGAATGCCTGAGCGCAGTTTCTCCGCAACGCGGAAGGCGCCTTTAGCTGCAGTGTTCGGGAGCACCACGACGAATTCTTCGCCGCCGTACCTCGCCAGAAAATCGACTGATCGCCTGACCACCCGCGAGAGTTCGGCTGCCACGTTGCGAAGCGCCTCGTCGCCGGCGCGATGGCCGTAGTTGTCGTTGTACGCCTTGAACGAATCGATATCGATCATGAGCAGGGACAGCGGTGTGTTGTTTCGAATACTACGGGCCCATTCCTGCCGCACAAACTCGTCGAAATGGCGTCGATTGGCAACCGCGGTCAACGAATCGACGTAGGACAACTCCCGCAGATTCTGATTTGCGGCCCGCAGCTGTCCATGGAGTCGAGTCAGCGATTCGACCTGACGGTAGACACGGGCGAATCGACCGGCGAGGAGTACTGCCTGGAAAAGAATGAAGACAAAAAGGGCAATCGGAAAGATGTACGGTGTGTTTATGAGTCGGTTGTTTACCAGGATATCGTTCAGCACGCCGAGGAAGAATAACGCGAATCCTGCGAGAAAGATTCTGGTGCTCGACCTGCGTCGGCGGAGCGCTCGCGCGAGCACCCAGAAGAGGTATCCGGACGTGATAATAATCAGTATCTGAAAACCGATGAGCATTCGGCCAAAGACGAGAGCCGGGGTAATCACCACCACCAGCGTATAGAGTCCGCTCAGGATCAGGGCAATGTCTCGAACTCGCTGGTCGAATTCCTTGCGATAGAGTGAGTGGACGTACAGGACGAAAACGGGGAACCCCACCGAGAGCGTAAAGTATTCGACCCGCATCAACCATTGCCATGAAAGCAGGCCGTGAAACGGCGGAGAGCTGTAGCCACCGGTGACGTAGATGCGAAGAACTGTTATCAGACAGAAGATGCCGAAGTAGAGGAGAGACCGCTCCTGGCGACGGAGGACGAAAAGCCCAAGGTGATAGAGTCCCATAACCAGGAACGCGCCTATCAGCAGGAAATCAATCCCGCGCGCGGAAGCGTGTCGCTCGGATAGATCGCGGCCGGTTCCGAGGTAGACCGGGTGCGTGAGTCCCCCGACCCGATGAACGAAATTGGTCACCTCGATGTCGAGCTCGATCCGGTTTGACGCAGGTGCGAAGGGTGCTATTTGGTCGGTGACCATCGGAATCTGTCCTGCCGGAATCACCGATATCTGTCCCGAGGTGGCGATCAGCCGTCCATCGACGTAGCATGAGTAGGAAGTGCATATGCCGGAAAGTTCAATGTTGAGCTCAGAATAGCGCCGGGCGAGCATCACGGTCAGATGAAAAGTGCCGTAGCCGAGCGCCGGGAAGTGCGAATCGGCCGTGTCGCCCCTGTAGGCGTTCCATGGATCGGGAACAACGGCCGGGACGGTTGTCACCGAGGAAGCGCCAACCTGAACCGCGCTGCCCGGGACGGTGAACCTTCCTGGCGTGAAGAGCCAGGTCCCGTTCAGTCCGACAGGTCCCTGACTGGTAAGGTCCCAGCCTCGCAAATCGACCACGCCGTCGACAGCGGCCGGGGACGCGAGCGCAACGGCCTGTGAAGCGAAGGCCAGACCGATGACGATCCATCCCCACACCTGAGTTGGCAGAAGCCGCCTTGTTTCGGATTGAGCGTTCTGCCGCTCACTGTGCAAACCGGTTCCCCCTCCCAACCCAATGTTCATTGATAGTATTATTTTTCGTGAAAACCGGCCATAGCCTTCGTCGCGATGGCCGGCCCCTCGTCAACCGGCCGCCCCCGCACCCGTGGGCGACCGCATCGGCTCTCTCAGGCTCCCAGGTCACGCGCAAAATGCTTGCACGCTGCCCCAATTCGTCTGACCCCCTCGTCGATTTCCGTCTCCTCTATGATCAGAGGCGGCGCCAGGCGGATGACATTTTTTCCCGAGCGAAGAACCAGGACGCCCTCTTCGCGGGCCGCCTGCAACAGTTTGAGGCTGACGTCTCCCCCGGTTTCCTCAGTCGGTCCCACCGGCAGTCCGCAAAGCAGACCCATTCCGCGCAGAGGTCCAAAGGCGGGATACGCCGCGCGCAGCTCCTCGACCCGGCGACGCAGGTGGGCGGCACGCTGTCTGATTCGCTCCAGAAATGCCGGCTCTGTTATGGTGTCCCACACGTAGGCCCCAACCGCGGTCGTTACCGGGCCGCCGCCGAAGGTGGTACCGTGGTCGCCGGGAACAAGCAGGTTATTGATCTTCTCTGGAATTAGAGTCGCCGACAGCGGTAACCCTGCCGCTATTGGTTTGGCGAGCGTTATGATGTCGGGTGTCAGTCCTACCGATTCGCAGGCGTACAGGCCGCCGGTCCGCCCGAGACCGGTCTGCACCTCGTCATCTATAATCAGAACATCATGTTTCCGGCACAGTCGGTTGAGAGCCGCCGCGAACTCTTGCGACATCGACACAAGCCCGCCTTCTCCCTGGACTACCTCGACGATTACCGCCGCAAAGCTTGCGTCAAGGATCTTCTCCAGCGCCGCCGTGCCGTTGTACGGGATGACTTCGACCCCGGGCACGAGCGGCCGAAACGGCTCCTGGTAGTGCTCGTTCGGCGTTACCGAAAGCGCCCCCAGGGTTCGTCCGTGAAATCCGTTCTGGAGGCAGAGCAGCCGGTGGTGACCCGCACCTCGAGTGCGGTACGCATACAGTCTTGCGTACTTAATTGCCGCTTCGTTAGCTTCGGATCCTGAATTGCCGAAATGCACGGCGGCGAATGGACCGCTCGCGGTAAGCCTGCCGGCGAGCTCGATCGTGGGTTCGGAGGTGTACAGATTCGAGGTGTGGATCAGCTTTTTCATCTGATCGTAAGCGATCTTCGCGAGATCCTCTCTCCCGTAGCCGAGCGCGTTTACCGCAATGCCTGCGCCCATGTCGAGGTACCGGTTCCCGTCTTTGTCGGTGACGTAGACGCCTTCCCCACGTTCGAGAACCAGAAAATCGGGCGCAAAGTTCTTCGGTAGCGGAGGGTTGTGCACCATTCCATCGTGCTTGCTCATCAATGTTCTCCTTACAAAAAAATGTGGGTTCCCGACCGTCCGCCCAGAAGAGCGGAAAGATCACCCGTTGAGCGATATTCCCCGATGATTATCTCCGAAACTCCACGCTTGAGCGCGGCGACCGAGGACCGTGCTTTCGGGATCATTCCACCGGTAATCGCCTGCGAGGCGATGGCGTCCTCGATTTCCCGCTCGGTGAGCCGCCGGGCAACTTCGCCGGAGATAACAATTCCGGGCGTATCAGAGAGGAAAAGCAGCGTGCGCGCTTGGAGTGCCGCCGCAATTTCGAGCGCTGCTTCATCTGCGTTGACGTTGAGCCCCCAACCCGCGACATCCTGAGAGACTGAAGCGACCACGGGGACGTATCCTGCGTCGAGCAGAATACTCAGTGGTCTGGGGTCCACCCCGGCAACGTGGGCGGTTCTGTTCCGATCGACGCTATCTACACTCGTTCCGGTGAAAAGCCCTCCGTCCGCGCCGCAGAGACCAAATGCATGCACGCCACAGGATCGGAATCGCCGGACGATCTCCTTGTTGACCTTTCCGGCGAGCACCATGTCGACTACGTCCATTTCGGCCGGCGAGGTCATTCGGATGCCATCCCGAAACGTTGGTTCGAGTCCGAGGAGCTTACTCACACGACTCACCTCGGCACCTCCACCGTGCACGACTACGACTCTGCAATTCAGGAGTTCGGAGGCGAGTTCCCGGGCGAAAAGACGCTGACCCGCGTCGTCCGTCGCGGGCCGCCCGCCGATCTTGACGGCGACGATATCGTCATTCATGCACGTGGCTCCTCTATTCGCGTCGATGAGAAAAGGGGTTCAGAACTCGCCGGTGCGTTTGAGTCCGGCAGTTTCAGGAAGACCGAAGCGGATATTCATGTTCTGCACCGCTTGTCCGGAGGCACCCTTGAGTAGATTGTCAATGACCGAAAAGAGGATGAGTCGTCGACCTTCGCGGTGCCAGGCTATGTCGCACCGATTCGTGTTTCGGACCTGCCGCGACTCGGGAATCCCGACTCGCTGAAGGCGAATGAATGGCTCACTCCCGTATGCGTTCTCGAAAGCAGTCTCGATATCCTCGTCCCGAGCCCGAGCCTTGAGGTTCACAACCGCAGTAACAACCATCCCCTGTTTCACCGGTACGAGGTGCGGCGTGAACAGCATGTCGAAACCGCTCGATCGCTCGTCGAGCTGGCTCTGAATTTCCGCCGCGTGTCGGTGAGTCTTTCCCGGAGAGTAGGCATTCATGTTCTCCGACCGTTCGCCGAAGAGCATGTTCACTTTTGCGCTCCGTCCCGCCCCGGAAATGCCCGACAACGCATTCACCGTGATGTCCGGGTCGATCAGATTCGTGGAAATGAGAGGAAGAATCGGCAGAAGCGTCGCGGTCGGATAGCAGCCGGGGTTGGCAATCAGGTCCGCCCTGCGGATAGCTTCGCGATTCCATTCGCACAGACCGTAGACCGCGCGAGAGAGCAGATCCGGCCGCGGTGGAGCAACTCCGTAGGCCTTCGCGAAAATGCCGTGGTCCTTGATCCGGAAGTCCGCTGAAAGATCGATAACCGGGCACTTACCGAAGAGGGGAGCGCAGATCTCGGCCGACTTGAGGTGGGGAAGGGCAGCGAAAACGATATCCGGCCCGGCCCGAAGCATGGCTTCCAGCGACATCAGGTTGCCGCCCGCCGCTTCTGTCTTGGCAAGCGTCTCTTCCCCAATTCCCGGGTCTGCCTCCACGAGGGGAGTTCCGGCCTGCGACGAGGAAACGGGCAGAATTTCGGTGATATCCGGGTGATCGGTCAGAATACGCATCAACACCAGACCGGTGTATCCTGTGGTACCAAGTATTGCCGCTTTCATGTGACCCTCTACTGCTCTTCTTCAAGATCGGGGATCTTGTGCCGGAGGCGGGAAACGAGCTCTTTACCGTCGATACCCTCTCGCAGGACCGCGATGACTGTATCATCGCCGGCAACTGTGCCCAGAATATCATCAAGGCCGAGATTGTCGAGGGCAATCGCGACACTGTCGGCGTGCCCGGTCAGCGTTCGGACAACCGCGAGGTTTCCTGAGAAGTCGAGTGAAACGTATCCGCGCTGAAAATCCTGAACATAATTGCGTTCGGACTCCCGCTGCTCTTCCTCGCCCGGAAGCGTGTAGAAGTAACCGTCAGCGCCTTCGGAAATCTTGCCTACCTTGAGCAGCTTCAGGTCGCGGGAAAGCGTAGCCTGAGTGACCGAATACCCCTGCTCAGCAAGATGACTCAGGAGGCCTTCCTGACTGCGAATGTGGTTATCGCGAATAATCTTCTTTATAGCTTTGAGACGAAGCGTTCGCTCTTTCACAGGAATCCTTTTTGGACGGTGATCCTTCCGACCGAATGTTTTCAGTATAGATATTCATCGAGACAGCATAAAGATACGAGAATCGATTACCCTTTGCAATATCTCCGGCACCCGAAGGAGCCACATTTCTGCATTCAGTGCTTCCGGAATCGTCGACAAATGCCGATTTACGGAAATGTCTCGAACAACGCCGGGATGGATTTGATCGAATCGACCGAAAAATGGGGAATCACTGCCACGCGAGATGTCAGGTCTTCACGGAACTTCCCGGTTTTTACGAGAATTCCGGCAATGCCTTCGGCCTGCGCGGCCCCGATGTCGGTTTCAATATCGTCCCCAATAATTATCACACTTTCCTTCGGAATAGCGAGGCTCTCGATCGCGAGCCCGAAGAACTCCGGCGCAGGTTTTCCCACGATGACGGCGCTGCTGCGTGAAGCGTACTCGAGGGCCTCGACGAATGCTCCGGCATCGAGCATCATCCCCCGCTGCGTCCGGTAGTAGCGGTTCTTGTGAAGTCCCACAAGGCGCGCACCGGAAATGAGCTGACGAAACAGGGAATTGAGAAGCTCGTAGTCCCATCTTGCTCCGATATCGCCGACCACAATTACCTCCGGCGCCACATCGTCGGCGGGAAACTCCCGGTAGTCTTCAGCGGCATCCTTCTCCAGAAGAAGCCGGCAGCGCGGGCTTCCCGCCGCGCGAAGGTAGAGGACTCCGGCGTAGGCGGCGCTCAACAGCTCTTCCTCTCCTATGTCGAGTCCGAGTGACCGTACCCGGGCAAACAGAGACTTCCGCGAGCTGGTGGTGGTGTTGGTAAGGAATCGGAGCGATAGGCCCCGCCGTCGCAGGTAGGCAAGTGTCCCGGCAGCGCCTTCTATGAGCCGGTCCCCGACATAGAGCGTTCCGTCGAGATCGCACAGCACGCCGCGTATTTTTGAGACGGCCACACCATCAGCTCACTTGTCCGCCTGGTCCGGTTGCGTCATGGCGGCGCGAATACTGCGTCAGTGCGTCGATGTAGAGGCGGTCGGTTCGCATGCTGTCCACCTCATCCAGAAGGAGCTCTCCAACCCGCGGGTTGAGAAACAGCTGTCGCTCGTCCTCGCGGCCCGGTACGATGGTGTCCGCACATCCGCCCGGAGTCCCGGTAACCGTAATCGGATCACCTTCTCGGAGCACGAAGCGTACGGAGGTGTTCCTGTCCGACTGCTCGGCCTCGCCTTCGCACACGTCGAAGCGCACATCGATCGGCGCTTCCGTTCGGTCCAGAGCATGCCAGACGGAATGCCCCCGTTCCGTCGGATCGTTCGTCCTGCCGAGCCAATGCCAATCGAGGCGGGAGGAGAGCCAGAGTCCGTAGAGGTGAGCCTCGTTTTCGCACTCAGCCTGGATTTCGACCGCCGAAATTGCGTAGAGATTTTCGACGCCGGCTCCATTATCGAAGAGCGACGCGGTAATCCGACGAAGCGGCAGCCCGCGTTTCCACGCGAGGTCGGAGACGAGCTGCCGTTCGGCGAGCAGCTCGTCGGCGAGTACCGCGGAAACCGACTCGGCCCTCTCGCCGTTTTTTTCATTCCACCGGGAATCAACAATGAACTTGTCCGCCTGATCACGGACGAGGCGGATGTATTCGCGATTACCGTCCAATCGATCATACCAGAGAAAGTAGACCGGAATGTCACGAAGAAGGAGCGGGGTCCACGTTCCGGGCGCGGAGCCCGCATTGTCGCGACCGTTCTGAATATTGATCTCCTGAAAGCATACGCCGCGGTTTTCACTGTCGGGAAAACAACGTGCGGTAACGCTCATCGTGCTTTCGCTGTCACGGCAGTTACGGATCTGGATGATGCGGGCGGCCCGTTTGCCCAGAAGGTGAGCAAGTGCCTCCTCGGAAGGGTTCGAGAGCCCTTCGTGGCTGAAGATCACCAGGTTGAACAGCGCTGCGCGCGCTTCGGCCGGTGAGAGCTCCCGTTGCAGCATCTGCAGCTCCCGTTCCACCTCCCGCGGGCTGAAAAGGGCCTTCATAACTTCCTCCAGCGGCGGCCTTCCGCCTGTATCATCAGCCGGGATTCCTCCGGTCCGGAGCTGCCCGGCAGATAGAGGGGGAGCGGCGTGCTGTCGCGCTCCCACCCCTGCAGAATACGCGTGATGAACGACCATGACGCTTCGATCTCGTCCCGACGGTTGTACAACGTCGAATCGCCCACGAAGGCGTCGAGCAGCAGTCGTTCGTACGCCTCCGGCACCTCTTCGCCGAATGCCGAGCCGTAGGCGAAATCCATATTGACCGGCCTCATGTCGGCCTGGTATCCCGGCACCTTGACGTTCAGGTTGAGTGTGAGCCCCTCATCCGGCTGAATGCGCATGATAAGGATATTTCGATCCATTGCGGGATGGGAACTATGGAATATCTGGTGAGGTGGTTCCTTGAAGTGGACAGAGATCTCGGTGAGTCTGCGCGCCAGCCGCTTGCCGGAACGAACGAATATCGGGACGCCCGCCCAGCGCCAGGTGTCCAGGTAGAGCTTGAGCGCAACATAGGTTTCGGTCCGCGACTCAGGGTTCACGCCGTTCTCTTCCCGGTATCCGGGAACCTGCTCGCCGTCGACGAAGCCGCCTGCGTATTGCGCCCGAACTGTGTGACTTTGTACCAGCCGATGGGTGATCGGACGGAGCGACCGGATAATCTTCACCTTCTCGCTCCGTATGGTGTTTGGTCCCAGGTCGTTGGGAGGTTCCATCGTAGTCAGCGAAAGCAGCTGAAACAGGTGGTTCTGGACCATATCGCGAATTGTGCCCGCCTGCTCGTAGTAGTTCGCACGCGTACCGACGCCGATTCTTTCAGCCACGGTGATCTGGATATGGTCGATATGGCGGTTGTTCCATATCGGCTCGAAGATACCGTTGCCGAAGCGAAGCAGCATGATATTCTGCACGGTCTCCTTACCGAGGTAGTGGTCGATTCGGAAAATCTGCTCCTCCCGGAAATGAGCCGCGAGGATCGCGTTGAGCGCCCGTGCCGTGGCGAGATCCCTTCCGAAGGGCTTTTCGACTACAATGCGGGTATATCCGCCTTTTTCGTCTGAAAGTCCGAGTTTGCCCAGATTGTCGATTATGGACTCGTAGGCATCAGGCGGTGTGGAAAGATAGTAGAGACGATTGACGAAGCCGTCGCACTGCCCGTCGATCTTGCGGTAACCCTCCTCGTCTTCGAAAGTCGACGAGATGTAGTCGAGCCGTTCGAGGAAGTTCTGCCTGACGGAAGGATCCACTTCCGCGAAGCCGGAGAGCATTGCCTCCGCCTCTTTCTGAAAGGTCTTGCGTCCCCAGGGTCGGCGAGCGAAACCCACGATCCGGAACCTGCTTATGGACCCTTTCAGATAGAGCGAGAACAGCGCCGGTATCAACTTGTTGCGGGTAAGATCTCCGGTCACTCCGAAAATGAACACTACAAACGGCGCCGCCTGGCGGCCGGTCGAAAGGCCGACCGCGAGTGGATTCGGTTTCATACATTGAGTATCCAAAATCGGAGGCCCATAGGCAACAGTGCCGGCTTTCCGCGCCTTGAAGATTCCCGGGTGAAGGGGTAAGGTTCGAGGATGGACGCAGGCAGGGTGGAGAATCCGTTTCGTGGTATCGTCCTGTATCGAGCCGAGACGGGGTCGACCATGCAGGATGCCCGGGACTTCGTTCGGACTCACGAGAGTTATCATGGAATTGTCATAGTTGCCGGGTTTCAGACCGCGGGGCGTGGTCGGGGAGTAAATCGTAGTTGGTCCTGCGCGGCCGGCCAGGGGCTGCTGTTTACGCTCATTCTCGACACAAAGCAGCTGCAACTACGGGAACCGACACCATTCTCAACGTCCGACTTTGGATCTTCGACGCTGCCGCTGCGGGCCGGTCTGGCGCTTGCGAGCGCTCTTGAAGAGAATTATCGGCTCGCTCCATCGGTGAAGTGGCCGAATGATGTTCTTGTGGAGAATAAGAAGATTGCCGGGATTCTGTGCGAGGCGCATGCTGCCTACCAGCTGCTTGCGATGGGCCTCAACGTCGGAGCCGGTTCCGTCCCGATCGATTCCGGTTTGCGATGGCCGGCAACATCGCTCGAAGCGGAAATCGGAGCTATGCCGCCGCTCGAGGTGCTTCTCAGTCAGATTCTCCGCTCCGTGGATCGGGCCTTAGAGGAGAAGAATCTGAAGACCGCGATCGAAGCGAGACTGTTCGGTTTGGGAAAAAGCGTGCGATTCAACCCCGGAGCGGACACCGTGAACTCCACGACCGACGCAATTGAGGGCCGTGTTCTCGGAGTTTCCGAATCGGGAGCTCTGTTGTTGCGCCTGAGCAGGGACGAGCGGGAGATCTGCTTTCACTCAGGGGAAATATCCTACGGTGAGGCCGGTTCCGAGGCCGGTTCTACGGAAGAACGTCATGAAAGTTGCAGTTAAGATCAACATAGCGATCTTTACGATAGTGGCCGGGATGCTCGCAGCTCTCAGCGTCCTCGTCTTCGCGGGAGTCCGCTCGACGCGGCTGCAGGAGCTTCAGGTTGCGACTGTGCAGACTATGGGCGACCTGTATCGCTTGTCCGACAGCACTAAAACGCTTCTGCTTACCGAGGGGACGCTCGCCGACGCGCGGAAAGGGTGGGAGGCGGCGTTCAAGGTGTTCTCCGACGAGATGAGCTCGCTGGAGAACCTATCGGGCGTACGCGCTCTCGACTCGAAGCTGCAGACGGAGCTGTCTTTGGGGGAGCGATCATGGCAGGCTACAAAGCGGGGACTCGACGAAGTCCCTGGCCTCCTTGACCAGATCGAGCAGGGGCTACCGGACGGGATGTCGGTACCCACCGGAATCGTGCGGATGATATTTGCCGCATCGGGGACCCCCGTGCGGAACACACCCTACTTCTTCACCTTGCAGCATTCCGAGTCGCGGCTCACCGCGGCGGACAAGGTAACTCGCGATTTCGTCACCAATACGCTCGGCGGAATCGCCGTCCGAATTCGGCTTCAGACCGAGTTGGCGCAGAAGAGCAGCTTTTTCGCGGCAATAGCCATCGGCGTTCTGATCCTCGTCGGCGCGGTTGTGTTTGTGCTGCTTTTTGGCCGCAATTTCGCAGCTCGAATCGGAAAGATCGATGAAGCCACTGCGCGCATCGCGGAGCGCGACCTAACCTCTCCGCTCTCGGACAGCACGCACGATGAGATCGGCGCCCTGGCAAGAAACCTGAACAGGGTAGTCGACGGTTTGAGCTCTTTCCTCGCGACCGTGCACATTTCCGCCCATCGCGCCGACGCGGTAAAGGAAACCCTCGCATCGGGGACGACGGAGGCCGCGGCTGCTCTTCATCAGATTACCCGGAATATTGCGTCGATGCGGGATCAATTCGCTATCCTCGACAGGAACGTTCAAACGGCGGCCGATTCTGTAGCATCGATTACATTGCGGATACAGAGGCTCTCAGGCAACATCGACGGTCAGGCTGACTCCATGGACGAATCCTCTTCCGCGATCGAACAGATGAACGCATCGATAAAAAGCATAGCCCGGGTCGCCGGCGAGCGGCGGGTCCGCAGTGAAGAGCTCTCCGGCATGATCCGTAGCGGTAGCGACAAGATTACCAGCGCATACGACATCGTCTCTTCCATTTCACGGGAGATCGACGACATTCTCGAAATCATAGAGATCATAAACAACGTCTCCGAACAGACGAATCTTCTGTCCATGAACGCCGCGATCGAAAGTGCGCACGCGGGAGAGGCGGGTAAGGGTTTCACGGTTGTGGCCGACGAGATACGAAAGCTGTCCGAGTCGACATCCGAATATGCCGGATCGATCGGTCGCTCGCTCAACAATATTACCGGTCGCATTCGTGAAGCATTGGAGGCAAGCGAAGCGGGCCATCGGGCGGTCGACCAGATCGCGGTGGACATGAAGCAGTTCGTGCAAACGATGATCGAGATCACTTCCAGCATGGACGAACTTTCGCGCGCCTCGGCAGATATTCTTTCCGCAACCCAGAAAATTCGCGAAACGTCCCGCGAGGTGCAACGCGACGCGGTTTCCATGAACCTCGATGCGCTCGACATCACCCATGCGATGGAAGGTTCGCGAACGGTGTCATCCGGGGTGGTGAACGATGTCGGGGAGATCGAGCGTGGCGCGGAGGAAATAGTACATTCCATGGAGCACATCAGCGAGGTGAGCGAAGAGAGCCGCGTGCGCATGGACGAACTTCATGAACTCGTGGAGACCTACCGCACCAGAGAAGACGATTCAGGCGACCCGGACCCGGGCGGGGAATCCGATTCGGCGCCCGAAGTCACGCCGCACTCCGGTCCCAGCGACGCAACCGGCGTCACTTTGCGTGCTCCGCAACAGTGATAATAGCGCCGGTTGGGACCATTTTGCCGTCGCTGCGAACGAAAGGGCAAAATTCCTGTTGATGTTCGGTCGAATCCTTTGTATCTTTCTCACAGCATTAATCACAGTCGCCAGATAATTACACGGCAGTAAAATACTACACAGAAGAGAGGGAGTTGATATGGCCAAACAGCTCAAGTTCAACGAAGAGGCGCGACGTGCACTTCTGCGCGGCGTCGAGAAAATTTCCAACGCAGTCAAGGTCACTCTGGGACCGAAAGGACGAAACGTACTTCTCGACAAGAAGTTCGGTGCACCAACGGTTACGAAAGACGGTGTCTCCGTTGCGAAAGAGGTGGAGCTCGAGGATCCGTATGAAAATATGGGTGCTCAGCTATTGAAAGAGGTCGCGACAAAGACTAACGATGTCGCGGGTGACGGAACGACGACGGCAACAGTGCTGGCGTACAGCATCGTCAAGGAAGGGCTCAAGAGCGTCGCCGCAGGCGTCAATCCGATGGGAATCAAGCGCGGCATCGACCGGGCGGTCGAGATCGCCGTCGAAGAGATCGGCAAAGCTTCCAAAGAGATCAAGGATAAGGAAGAGATCGCTCAGATCGCATCCATCTCCGCGAATAACGACATGGAAATCGGCCTCGAAATTGCCAATGCCATGGAGAAAGTCGGAAAGGACGGCGTGATCACCGTCGAAGAGTCCAAGACCATCGATACAACGACCGAGTTTGTCGAGGGCATGCAATTCGACCGCGGGTACCTGTCGGCCTACTTCGCGACCAATCGCGATACGATGACCACCCTGCTTGAGAGTCCCTATCTTCTCATACACGACAAGAAGATATCCAACATGAAGGACATGCTGCCGATCCTGGAAAAGGTTGCGCAGACTTCCAAGCCGATACTGATTATTGCAGAGGATGTCGATGGCGAGGCGCTTGCCACGCTGGTTGTGAACAACATCCGCGGAACTCTCTCCGCCTGCGCAGTAAAGGCACCCGGGTTCGGCGATCGACGTAAGGCGATGCTCGAGGATATAGCCGTTCTTACCGGCGGCCAGGTAATCTCCGAAGAGCTTGGACTGAAACTCGAGAGCATCGAGCTCAACATGCTCGGCAAGGCCCGCAGTGTGAAGGTGGACAAGGAAAATACCACCATCATCCACGGTGACGGCAAGCAGCAGGACATCAAGGACCGCATCTCGCAGATCAAGGCGCAAATTGAGGACACCACCTCGGACTACGACCGCGAGAAGCTCCAGGAGCGCCTGGCCAAGCTCGCCGGCGGCGTCGCGGTCATCAACGTCGGTGCCGCAACCGAAGTCGAGCTCAAAGAGAAGAAACACCGCGTCGAAGACGCGCTTTCGGCTACGCGTGCCGCAATTGAAGAAGGCGTCATACCCGGCGGCGGCGCGACCCTGATCCAGGTAGTTCCCGCGCTGGACAAAGCGGATATCTCCGACCTCGATGAAGATGCGAAGGTCGGATTCAAGATCGTCCGCCGTGCGCTCGAGGAGCCGATTCGCCAGATCGCGACCAACGCCGGTCTGGATGGTGCGGTAATCGCGGAACGTGCGAAGACCGAGAAGAAGGGTTTTGGCTTTGACGCCGCAAAGATGGAATGGGTCAACATGGCCAAGGCTGGAATCATCGATCCGGCAAAGGTCACCCGGTCTGCGCTGCAGAACGCGGCCTCTATCGCGGCACTGCTTCTGACCACCGAATGCGCGATCACCGATCTGCCGGAGAAGAAAGAATCGATGGCCGGTGCACCTGGCGGTGGCATGGGTGGAATGGGCGGCATGGACATGATGTAATCCTGTCGAATGACGGGAATTGCAGATTGACTATCGAAAGAAATGGGCTGCCCGCACGGGCAGCCTTTTTTTCGCCCTTCGTTCGGGGTCGAGTCTGCGGGTCGGCAGACCATCCGCACGGCCCGGGGCTTGCATCGCCGGTTCTGTGGTGATATAGGTTGAATGACGTATGAAACGCACTGATTTCATTTTCACGATCGGCTACCAGGGAAACACCGCGGTTGTCGACAAGAATGCCCGTCGGATCTACGCAAAGGCCACGACGCTGGAGCTTTTGGAGGCGGGTCTCTACAAACCCGCGTTCTGCTCGGCGCTGTACACCAACGATTCATCGGAAATGGATGCCTTTGTAACGGCCTACCGGATGAAGACCGGCGAGGCGGAGGCCACCGCTGAAAGCCTTAAAAGACTTTTTGGCGTATTTGGAGATCCGACCGCCGTGCAGAAGGTGCTGCTCGTATAGTACGACTCCTGATCGGGTTCAACCGGGAGCCGCGGTTGACGAATACCTCCATGTATGTTAGGTTAAGCGAAATCTCGACGATGTTATCCATCGTACGATGAGCTCATCGCTTCGATGAAACCAGCTCACATTAAGGAAGAAGTTGCATGAATAATCTGTTTGCCAATCTGCCCATGCTCATGGGCGCACCCGGCGGCACCGGGGCTCAGGCGGCCTCCGGAAGCGGACAGCTCGTGACGACAATCATCACGTTCGGTCTGGTCTTTGTCATCTTTTATTTTCTCATTATCCGGCCACAGAACAAGAAGCAGAAAGATACGAAACGAATGCTCGAGGCGCTCAAGAAGGGCGACCGCGTGGTAACCGCCGGCGGAATGCGCGGAACCATTGCCTCCATTCGCGACGACGTCATTGTCCTCAAGGTGGACGGAGCTACGAAGATCGAGTTTAATCGGTCCGCGATTTCGGGTGTAGTCCAGGCGAAGGCCGGTTCCGGACGCGCGAAAATCGAGAAACAGGACGAGGATGTCGAAGAAGCCTCAGACGACGAAAACGCCGAAAACGAGACAACAACAGAGTCGAAGGAGTGAGGACGCCCGGCACGCTCCGGTCTCGCAGATCGCCGCCGACACGCTGTCGACGGCTCACTTTGCGTATGGAACCGAAGTGTGACAGGACCCACCGCGGGCGGGAGTTGATGGTATGAGCAAAAGACTACGATTGATCGTCATATTGGCACTGGTAGCCGTCAGCGCCGTTTTTCTGGTACCTACAGTTCGATGGTATTTTCTCCTTCCGCAGAACCTGAAACAGGTCGCCTCCGGGTCTCGTTTTCAGGTTCGCGATTATGTGAGACAGCAGTCGGACAAGGTCTTCAATGAACTCCAGTCGGCAGCGTCGAGCAACTCCGACAAACCGGTTTCATCAGACATCAATTTCGTGGTGTCCGAGGCGAAGGCAAACGCCAAAGCCGTTGGCGGCAAGATGCCAAATGTATGGACCGCAAGTGCCGTCCTTTCCGGCTTCCGGAACAAAGATGAGCTGTACACGGTTCTCGAAAACCACTATCGCCAGCAAATCCTGGATCTCAAGGATTTGAAGAACCGCATCATTCTCCTCGGGCTCGATCTTTCCGGAGGCATGCAGGTCGTTCTGCAGGCCGACCCGAAGTCTGTTCGTGGTGGTCTCACCGAAGAGCAGGCAATCAAGCAGGCGATGGAGATTCTTCGCAGCCGTATCGACCGGTTTGGCGTTACCGAGCCTACCATGCGGCTGCAGGACAACAACCGAATCGTTATCGATCTTCCCGGAGACAACGATCCGGAGCGCGTCCACTCCTTTCTCATGGGAAAGGGAAGCCTGTTTTTCCACATCGTCGATGATGAAGCCACGCAGAAGCTGATGCAGTACCAGCAGCAACACGCGACGTGGGACCCGAAGTACGACAAGGTGCCGGATATTGTCCCTGCCGGCGACGAGGTCTCCGAATACGTAACCAAGGATCAGTATGGAATTGACCAGCACGAACGCTGGATTGTTATCAAGACAGACGTGCAGAAGTACGGTCTGGACGGTCAATACATTACCAACGCACAGGTTTCCCGGGACGCGTTGACGAGCCAGCCGACAGTCAATTTCACTCTCAACAAAGAAGGCGCAGATAAGTTCGACCGCCTTACGCGCGATAACGTCGGGAAGAGTATGGCGGTCGTGCTCGACGGGAAGGTTGTTTCCTACGCGGTGATTCGTGAAGAAATTCCGAGCGGAAGCGTTCAGATCAGCGGG
>DATKUF010000168.1:0-4740 GCA_035530755.1 Spirochaetia bacterium
CACTGTATCACAGCCGGGAGAACAAAATGGATACACC
This sequence comes from Spirochaetia bacterium, assembly GCA_035530755.1. Taxonomy (GTDB): domain Bacteria; phylum Spirochaetota; class Spirochaetia; order DSM-27196; family DATKUC01; genus DATKUC01. Next base: position 38 of record DATKUF010000168.1, read on the forward strand.
CAAAACACACATACAGGACCTTTCGGATCATGATCTGTTGATCCGCATTGACGAGCGCACACGTGATCTGGTCGATGAAATCAGGGGGAAAGACGGCCTGATACGGCGGGTGTCCAGGCTTGAGCGGTTCATGTGGGGTCTTCTCGCCATCGGCGGCTGTGCTGGCTGGGCGGCGTCCATTTTGACGAGATAGCCGATGGAGTGGGGGCGGCCGGGCACACTTCCCAGTCCCTAATCAGAAGCAGAATCAAGGTCTACAACTGGTAGCCAATCAACTTAACCCGCCTTGGATGGGGAGGCTGCGCATACGCAATGGCAGCCTCCCCATCTCCCTTTTCAGGAACGCACGAGACATCGCTTCCCGGACGCGGCAGACCATTGTCTGAAACTCAACCTCGTCACCAGAATCGAGGTCTCCACGGCCTATGAGTGTCACGAGGTAACCGGTAGAAAAGGTTTCGAACTTAGCTAACGCCTGTTTTTCGTTCGACTTCATGCACGTGTGCCAACCCTTCTATGATTGCAATCAGGGGGGTGCGCAAGTCGGAGGAAGTATTTGTGAGGATCTCTAACACGCTCCTCAGCCGTTGTGCCTGCATATCCCCGTGATAATTATCCAACATCACATCCAGTTTTGGCAAGCGTTGTTCTGTTTCCGGAACATGTTTTACAGTGGCCGTTATTTTGTCGTCTTCTCTTGTCAGTGAAAGCGGCAATCCACAGCCTGGGCAGGTAGTTCCTTGTTCTGTAAACAGAACAGGATCTTCCAGTAACCGTAGCATGGCCTCAGTAACCAAGTCCTGCTTTGATCTATCAGTGTCAGTCGAAAAGTGTTCTATTCTTTTGTCCAATGCGGAATCTATCCTGACGCTTAGGTAGACTTTCTCTCCATCTGTAAGCTGTTTATCAATGGTTTTCTTCGCTCTCCTCGGCATCTCACTCCCCTCCAAAAAAAAAGTTGTGTGCAAGTGCGTTTTTTTCTTGCGTCTGTGCGCACATGCGTTGTACACTTCTACCTGTGGCCAGCAACACAAGACAAACTCCTCTTTTAGATAGTACCCCAGATCAGGCAGGTTCAGGGTTCATTCGTTCAGAAAAAGCAGAGCAAGCATTTCAGGCGGAGCGCTCCTCGGGTATTGGCGGGTCCGACGCGCAACACTATCTAAACCTTGACCCATACGGGTGCCGGCGCATGTGCTGGTACCAGAAGCGCGGGTGTCCCCCGGACTATCCCGTGACGGGGAGTGAGGACGTCTTCGAGCGGGGGCATGCCCTCGAGCCGATCGTCATTGAAAAGCTCCACCAGGAGACTGGCCGCGGAGTTACGCCAGTCCCGGGTCTGATTCGACACCCTGAGCACCCGGAGCTTATCGCCCACATCGACGGACGCGACGAGCGGGGCTGGGTGGTAGAGGCCAAGACCATGAATCGCGAGGTCTGGTACAAGGCCAAGCGGGAGGGGATCCCGGTCGGGTATCAGGTCCAGGCTCAACACTACTGCATGGTCACAGGGGCTCCGGGCGCCACGTTCGCCGTGCTCTGGCCGGACGGCTGGAAATTCGCGTCGTTCGATGTCGAGCGAGACGATGAGGCGATCGCAATCCTGAAGCCTCAAGCCCTTGGCCTCTGGGCACAGGTGCAGAGCGGGGCCGAGCCGAACCGCCTCGACCCGAAGTGCCGACAGTGCGCAAAGTGCCAGTGGCGGACGACGTGTCAGGGAGCGGCCCTGCTGGAACTCGCCGGATCTGAGGTCTCCATGGAGGACGACTCCATGGGCGACCTCGTAACGGAGTTCTTCGAGATGCAGGAGATCGCGGACGAGGCTTTGGCCCTGTTCGATGCAGTCCGTGATCGGATACGAGAGTCCATGGGAGATCGTCTCATCGTGGACGCTCCCGGCGGCCGAATCCACTACCGGCCGGTCACAACCAATAGGCTCGACACGAAGGCTCTGGGGAAGGATCATCCGGAGATCGTGGCGAAGTACAAGAAGCCATCCGTCAGCAGACCGCTGCGGGTGTTTCCGAGGTAGCGAAGGAGAGATTCATGAGATACCTAACGAATCACATAGTTGACGGGGATTCCGTCAACCATCAACTGCGCATTAACATACTGGACGAACCCGGCCAAGGTGGAGCCTGCCACGCATATCGCATGGAATTTCCAGGCGACGCCGATAGCCAGATCCTCCAGTTCCAAAACGGCCCAATCAAAGAGTGCGGCGTCAACGGCGTTACGCAAGAAGCGCTCCTGGCCATCGTGATTGATCGCCTGTGGTCGTTCCAGTCCGGCCCGTTCTCTTGCCGCGATAACGCCATCGCGTTGACCCACTGCGAAGAGGCCCTGATGTGGTTGCAGCGGCGTACTCGCGAAAGAATCAAGCGGGGAGTCGAAGGGACGAACCAGGAGTAGAGGCGGCGAATGAAAGCGTTGATTAAAAAGGGTTGCGCTATACGCCCCTGTTCGAAGTGTGGGAATCCGGTGATCCTCCGCCGCGGAGTGATCGACCCCCACCAGTCACAGGGGAGTGAGTGCTCGATGAGCGGCATGGTTCATCCAGCCGCGCAGGTTCCGGCGAAGGGATAGCACCCGGCGGCGCAATGCCGCCGGTCTCTTCCCGGAAAGGAAAAGGAGATATGCAGAAACCGAACTTCAATTTTATGTACGGGCTCACTCACACTCTTGACGGTGAGCCGGTTGTCAGGGAGCCGAAGCTGCTCAAGGTAGGTATCGGCTGCCCTAAGGGCCCGGCGGTTGACGTGTGCATCGCCGACGGGAAGTGGATGATCCGGGCGGGGTACAAGAGCAAGAATGGGCCGGGAGAAAAGATCTACGAGGCAAGCTCGAAGGAAGAGGCCAAGAAAATCTACTGGGACACCATTCGCAATGATCCTCCAGTGTGTCCCTTCCCTCGAAAACTCCCCTACTTCACCTTCTCCAGACTGAATCCGGACAACACCTACAGCCCTGATTTCCAGGCGATCGAGGCGCATGGAGAGCGGCCGACTGAGATCGACATTGTCTTCCTCGACGAAGAACCATTCAGGGGGAAATACGCGATGTGGTCGGCGTCAGAGTTGAAGTGTCACGGCGACGGCCTGAACGCCGAGCGCGTTCTGTCCATGGCCGGCACGGGCGACGAGAAGCAACTGGCGAAAGAGGCGGCAGTCGCCGGCGAGAAGTTCTTTCCCGTCGTCAATGGCTGCTGGACTACCGGCTGCCAGTACTCGAAGGAGTTCACCGATGGCCGCGGTCGCGCCGTATCCTCCCCCTGTAAGCCGTCCGGTGATCTGCGATTCCAACTGGCGCACCACATTCGCGTCGGAGGAACGGCTTACTTCCACACCACCGGCTACCGGTCGATCTCTCAACTGTTCTCCTCCCTCTACCGGTTCCGGCTTCTGACTGGCGGCCGGATACAGGGTATCCCATTCAAGATGGTGATGCGACCGTTCCGGACTCTCCACAACGATCAGCCCGGCCAGGCATTCGGTGTGTCGCTCGAATTCCGCGCCGAAGACATTGCAGCGCTTCAGACGAAGATGATCGCGCAGGGTGCCGCGTTTTTCCGGGCGGCTGAACTGCCGCCGCCGACAAAGACCGTCCGCGCCATCGAAGCGGCTGCCGACGCTGATGAAGGTATCGTCGACGTCGACGAGGACGAATCCGTCCCGGCGGCCGCGATCGAGGCGGAGTTCGGCGGTTTTGATGAAGGTGAAGAGTCCGAAGTCCAGCCTGACACCGACTCCTCACGGATGGAGAAGGCCACCGCGCAATCGAAATCCAAACTCGTGGATACTCTGAAGGCGAAGGCGGCCAAGATCGCCCAGGACGGCCCGCCGAAGAAGCTGGCAGAGACGAAGCCTGCGGCGGAACCGGAAGAAGCCGCGCAGGAAGAACAGCCGTCCGGCAACGATGCGCCTCCGCCTGGTCAACAGAAGCTGATCGAGGACGAGGGGCTGTATTTCTGAGGAGGAGCGTAAACCAATGATTATCAAAGTCATTAAGATGTCCACAATCATGGGCTTCGAATCCGCCGAGTGGGAGCTTGGGGGAATCAACATCTTCGAGGGCGGCAACGGGGCTGGAAAGTCCACCATCATCGAGGTGATGAAGTCTATAGTTGGTGGAGGAACAGATGCCACGCTCATCAGGAAAGGGCACAAAAGCGGAGAAGCGGTGCTCGTCTTTGACGATAAAACAAGCCTGATACGCAGACACGGGAAAACCCCTCCGGTCACGGTCAAGGGGCCGGACGGTGTAAAGAAACCGTCACCGCAGACGGTCGTCAACGCCCTCATTGACGCGATGTCCTGCAACCCCATGAAGTTCGTCAACGGGACACCGGAAGAGATTTTGAAGCTCATCCTGGACACCATTCCTATCGAAGTGGAGCCCGCTGATTTCGCGGCTGCCGCCGGTATGGATGAGGAATGGGCCAAGACCAGGATAGCGGAGCACGCCTCTCCCCTGGAGACAATTTCGGTCACCCGCACGAAGTTCTTGTCGTCGCGGTCGGATCAGCGCAAGGAAGCGAAGTCGAAGCGCGAGACAGTGAAGCAGCTTCGGGAGTCATTGCCAACAGGAACGCCCGAGGGTAAGGACGTCGAGCTTGCAGCGGCGAAGGCGCGGCTGGCTGAGATTGATCCCAACAAGAAGCATGGGGAGATCAAGGAGAGGTAAGCTAAGGATGAAGCAGCCGC
>DATKUF010000169.1:0-9699 GCA_035530755.1 Spirochaetia bacterium
AATCGTTCGGCGAGTACCTGGAGGTGAACGGGGTGCTTTCGCGCGCCGAAATCGGGGCACTTCAGCAGAAGGTGATAGATAAAATTACGCGAACGGTTACCCTTGCGACTAACGATGAAATTTCCCCTCGCGTGAAAGGGGAGTTTATCGGCTCCGTAATGTTCTCCAATACTCCTCAGGATCGCATGGCGGAGGGGAAACCCGAGGTTCTTCTTCCAAGAGAGAAAAATCCGCGTGTCGAGCAGCTGGCCAAACGGAGCAGGTTCGGGCTGGATGAAGACGGCAAGGAACTCTCGAAGATGAAGGTTTTTTCGTACCGGGATGCACTTTTCGAGGCGGTAATCCATAGGTTCTACGAAGACCCGACCATGGTTGCCTACGGAGAGGAAAACCGCGACTGGGGGGGCGCATTCGCCGTATACCGCGGTCTCACCGAGGCGCTCCCCTATCATCGACTATTCAACTCTTCGATATCCGAGGGCGCAATCGTCGGCTCCGGAGTCGGATACGCGCTGGCCGGCGGACGCGCCCTGGTCGAGCTGATGTATTGCGACTTCATGGGACGTGCCGGTGACGAGATATTCAATCAGGCAGCCAAATGGCAAAGCATGTCCGCCGGAGTACTCAAGATGCCGCTCGTTGTCCGGGTATCGGTTGGGAGCAAGTACGGCGCCCAGCACTCCCAGGACTGGACGAGCCTCGCCGCTCACATTCCCGGGCTGAAGGTCATGTTCCCGGCAACTCCCTACGACGCGAAAGGCATGTTGAATCTCGCGCTGCGTGGAACCGACCCGGTGATCTTCTTCGAGAGTCAGCGACTGTATGACATCGGCGAGTACTTCCAGAAGGGCGGCGTACCCGAGGGTTACTACGAAATCCCGGAGGGTCAGCCGGCGGTACGCAGGCAGGGCAACGACGTGACCATCTTTACAATAGGCGCAACGCTCTACCGGGCGATGGAAGCGGCCAAGATCCTTTCTTCCAGGTACGGAATTGAGGCCGAAGTAATCGATGCCCGCTTCATAAATCCTCTGAACTACGACACCATTGTCGAGAGCGTCAAGAAGACCGGCCGCGTCATCCTGGCATCTGACGCATGCGAACGGGGGAGCTTCCTTCACACAGTGGCAAATACGCTGAGCGAGCTTGCGTTCGACTATCTGGACGCCCCGCCGGTGGTCCTCGGATCGAGAAACTGGATAACGCCGGCCGCCGAGATGGAAGATGAGTTCTTTCCGCAGGCCGAATGGATCATCGACGCCATTCACGAACGGATCATGCCGATCGGCGAACACACCGTCTCAAGCGTGCAGACGACCGGAGAGCTGTCGCGCCGGAACAGGCTCGGCGTCTAGAACGAAGAGACCGCCATGAGCCGGTTCAGCTCTTCTGCAACCGGCTCCGTGTATCGGGCGCCGACTCTGTACCGGGCGGCGCCCTCCAGCTCGCGGGACCATACAACCCGGCTGAGAATCTCGTAGTCGCGATTATCCGCATTCGAGTGCACCACGAGCACGATCGAGTCCCCGGTTCCGACAGGTTGGGCTCCCTCGAAGGAAATGCCGCTTCGACTGACATTTCGGATCGTGCCGGGGTAGCTGTCGCCGGCGAATTTACAGCAGTGCAGCTCGATGTCGGCGAGGCGCTGAACCGGAAACCGGCGGTCGTGACGTTTCTCCTCTCCCGACAGGTCTATACGATTCTTTCCCGCCATCTTTGCCGCGTAGAGGCCGACATCCGCCAGCTCGATCAGAGAATCGACGCTGTCGGCGTGATCCGGATATGTAGCAATGCCTCCGGAAAAAGTCACGTGTATTTCCGAATGTATCGGATCGGTTTCGACGGCCGAGAGGAGTCGGGCGCCAAGCTTGAGTGCGCCCGCCAGATCGGTCTGTGGCATGACCACCAGAAACTCTTCCCCGCCGTATCTGGCGGCAATGTCCTCAGAGCGCAGGTAGTGCCGCAAGAATGCGGCAAATCCGCGAAGCACGTCGTCTCCGGCCTGATGCCCATAGGAATCGTTCACCTGTTTGAAGTTGTCCAAATCGAGGAAGAGGACAGACAGCGGGATCTGGTAGCGCTTGGACCGATTCAACTCCCGGCGCAGAGCGTCGCCGAGGTAACGGCGATTGTAGAGACCCGTAAGCTCGTCGACAACGGCGAACCGAAGCTTCCCCTCATAGCCGCGAAGCTCCATGATTTTCGGATTCTCGAGCACTCCACCTCGGTTGAGAAAAAAGTCCAGAGCCGCGACACGAAAATCAATATGCGACCCCACGCGACCGGTCAGGAGCTTCTGATGCTCGAGAACGTTGTCCAGCAAATCCGTCGCTTCCTCTTCGGAAAGCTGCAAGTCGAACAGAACGTCGAAGAGCGCGGCGCTCCAGGCTCCGACAGATTCGTTTTCGGACTGTTTCTGCATCAGCGAGTCAAGAGATTCGGCGGAGTTCAACAAATTCTGAAGCAGAGCGTTTTTTTCTTCTGAAGTGTGCACAGCCATCCCCCTGAGCACTTTTACACTACAATATACGCCCGGGAACACCGCCGTGCAACAGTTTTCGGTATTCCCGGCGGCTCGTCACGGTTATTGAACGGTCGAGTCCCCTCAGTTCAGCATGACCTGACCGCCGGTGACCGGAACAGCCTGGCCGGTCTCGTATTCCTGCTCCACAAGGTAGCAGATGGCCCGCACTACGTCCTTCGGGCGGCAGCCGCGTGCCATGGGCACCTTTTCTTCATAGAAGCGTTTGACGTCGGCGATGCTCGTTGCCCCGGGCACCTTTCCCGCACGAAGATACTGAACAAACAGGCCCCGGTCCGGATCAGCCCACAACGGGCCCTCGAAAAAATTCCCCGGGCAGATTGCATTCACCTTGATGTTCTGGGTCACCAGTTCCAGAGCGAAGCTCTGAACCAGCCCGATGGCACCGAACTTGCTGCCTGCGTAGGCTCCGTTTCGGTTCGACCCCGCGAGGCCGCTCTTCGAATTGATCTGGATGATATCCGAAAAATAGCGCCCTCCACTACCTGCGTTCTGAAGGGCCATTACCGGCGCGAGCAATTTCGTACAAATGAAGAATCCAACGTAGTTGACCGACGTGACAAAATTGAAGTCCTTCACGGAGATTTCAGTGACGCTTCCGGCTTTCAGCACGCCCGCGTTGCTCACGACGATGTCTACACCACCAACTGCACCAACCACCTCGGAAACCATGGAGCGCACCGAATCTTCGTCGGTAACGTTCGCGCCGAACGCATACGCGACCGGTCGATCGTATTCGCCGTTCAGCTCCTCGGCAAGGCTGCGGGCGCCCGCGAGATTCAGATCGACGATGCAGACGATGCAACCTCCCGCCGCGAGCGACCGAACGATGCCTTCGCCAAAGCCTTGCGCCCCGCCGGTGACCAATGCGATCTTTCCGGCCACGACCGAAGATCGGTGCAAAAAAAGCAGTTCGTCGGTGCGGCTTTGCGTCTGGTCGGTTCTGACCCGCGCGCTGTCCGCGCTTCCTCGGATGCGGAAGGCAACTTCGGTCCCGTCATCGAACCGAAACACGCAGCCGCTGGGACGACGTCCCTCTTTCCCTTGAAAACGCGCATACGCATCCAGGATCCGTCCCGCGAACTCGGAGCTTATGGGCACAGTGGCGGTCGCGCCCGTCTGGAGTTCCTTCAGAGAAAGGCCGTCGACTACAAACTGATCGGGACCGTCGGGGTCCGATGTGGAATCCGCCGGTGTCACGATCGCTCCGGTGTGACCGTCAAAAGTCAAACCGCGAATGAAGGGTGCAAGCTTCTCGCGTAGATCAGGGCTCATTTCCTACTCCTGCGCCAGTCTGATGAGTTCGCCGCAGATGCTCTCCGGCCTGCGTCTGTCCATCTTTCGCCCTATCCCCGCATAACGCCTGATGCGATCAGGTAACGTCAGCTTTGCGATAGGATTATCGGCCGCGAACAGGCCGAAGCGCGGATCACAGGTGGAGGCGTTCTCGTGCGCGATCAATGCCCACGTGGTGTCGTTCAAGTGCGCAAACTGCGGCAGCATCACCTCCGGGCATCGGAACGACTGCCGGGAACTGTTGATATCCACACCGCTTATTTCCAGAAATCCGTACTGAGCACACAGCTGCTGGACCCGCAAGAGCTGTTCGGCGCTGTTGCGCGGCGGCATGTAAGTCACCGATTTGAAGCCGATGCGCGCAAGCTCCGGGAAAAGCTCGTCCAGAAAACTGTCTTCGAACTTTTCCGGCTTCTTGTCTCCGGTCGCCGAAACACCCACGTCGCCGAGGTAGGCATAGGCCGGAATAGCGCCGATCCGGTTGGCAAAATCGACTACCACCCCGACGGCAATGCACTCCGTTTCGTCCGGCTGTATGAAAATCCGTTCCAGGAAGGAACTTTTGAGAACGCCGAGCAGGTCATAGAGCAGATGGGGATTTTCCGGGTCGCGCAAGAACGGAGCGACGGACTCCGGAACGGTGAGCCCCAATCTGCCTCGCAGGAAGCCGGTCAATTCTTGTCCGGCCGGCTGCAATGCAAGAATCTTCCTCGAGAGCGCCGCGAGGATGTGCCGTTCGGTGATGCTCCCGCCTTCGGCTGCCTGCGAGGTAGCAGCGACATCACTCTCGAAATCGATTGGATCGATTCCGAATCCTCGAATCAGCTGATTGAGGCGCTCCACCTGTGCCCGGTTTCGACGATTTCTCTGGACGTGAATCGGCTCAAGAAAAGCTTCGACCTCCGCAATCCGGGTTCGAGGTACCCCGTGGATCACCATATAGGCGATGTTGACCGAGTCCGGATTGTTCAGTTTCCGGCCCGCCATCCTCGTGTCGGTGACGTTCACACGCAACTCGCATCCGACGGTGCCGCCGATGCCGATTATCCGGCACGCCTCCGTCATTTCGCGGGCGGCCGAAATGGAGTCATGATCGACGCTGCCGACCGCCTCCAGACCCGCCGCCCGTGCCATCACCGCCGCGAGAGTCGGTGAGTAGGGGCTGAACGAATATATCGTGTGAACGTGGTTATTTACTTCATTCGATAGCGTGCCGCCCGTCCAGGGGGGCTGTGCTTCGCCTGCGAGTTCCGTCAACGCCGCAAGTCGATCCTTCGCACGAGGCGCGTTCAGTCGTCCTGAGACTTCTGCCGAGAGGGTGGGAATTTCCGTTGAGGCCACGAGTCAGTCTTCCTTGTCCCGCAGATCATTGATGATGTTCTCGAGCGCCTTGTCGGCGTCCTCGTTGGCTATCTGGCAGGTGCCGGCCTGCGCGTGCCCGCCTCCACCATAGCGCATCATCAATTCGCCGATGTTTATCGTGCTGCTGCGGTTGAATATCGATTTGCCCACGGTCAGAACCGTGTTCTGGTTTTTGAAGCCCCATATTGCCTGAATGGAAACATTCGTTTCCGGGAAAAGCGCATACTTCACAAACCGGTTTCCGGCGAAAACCGTTTTCTCCCGGCGGAGATCTGTGACGAGGACGTTGCCGTGTACCGTGCCGCAGCGCTTCATCTGGTCCTCGAAGAGTTCACTGTGCTGAAAATAGAGGTCGACCCGCTCTTTCACGTCCGGAAGTTCGAGAATATCGTCAATGGAAAGTTCACGCATCGCATCGATCGTATCCATCATCAGCTGGTAATTCGAGATCCGAAAGTTCTTGAACCGCCCCAGTCCGGTGCGCGCGTCCATGATGAAGTTCAAAAGATTCCATCGGTCCGGGTGAAGGACCTCTTCCTTGCTGAACTGCGCGGAGTCTCCCTTGTCTACTGCTGCGAGGAGCTCCTCCGAAACGCGCAGGAACCTCTTCTTGCCGCCATAATAGTTGTAGACGACGCGCGCCGCCGATGGTGCCTGCGGGTCGATTATGTGATTGTCACGATGCCCTACGCGGACTGTCTCGCTGAAATGGTGGTCAAAAGCGAGGTAGACACCCTCGACATAAGGGAGATTTGTGGTAATGTCGTGCGGGTCGATTTCGATGAGTCCATCCTGCATGTCCTTGGGGTGCACGAACTTGACCTCGTTGATGAGCCCAAGGTCTTCCAGAAGCACTGCACAGACAAGACCATCAAAATCGCTCCTGGTGACCAGTCGGTATTCGCCGGTGCTCTCCACGGTGGACTCCTCCTGACGGCACATGCTACCCGATAATGAGGCGCTCATCAAGCGAAAACCGTCACCTTGATCTTCCCGGCGCGGTTGGCTAACCTCATAGGCACGGACAACAGGTATGAGCAACAATAATAACAAGCGGTTTATCCTCACGGCTGACGTTGGCGGCACACACACCACCGTCGGATTGGTCGCGCTGGAAAAGGGTCGTTTCACGATTGTCGCAAAGGAGCCGTTTGAAACGGCGGCTCTGAACGGGATCGAGGAAGCGCTTCTGAGCGCGCGTCCACGTATGCAGGACCACCTCGACGGAGCAGCCATTGAGGGCTGCTGTATAAGCTGCGCGGGCCCCGTTCGCGACAACCGCTGCGCGCTTTCAAACGCAAGCTGGGACATCGATGGGCCGGACGTCGAAAAGAAGACTGGACTTCCGACGATGCTGGTGAACGATTTCATCGCGGTCGGATACAGCCTTCCACTGCTCGACGAATCCGACCGCGCTCAGCTCACACCGCTGCCACACCCCGACGGAAGTCTCCCGCAGGCAATGAAGGACCCTACCGGGCTCATGGTACGTGCAGTGCTCGGAGCCGGGACCGGACTCGGCGTCGGATATCTCGTGGAGGACAACGGACGTTACTTCGGGCTGCCTTCGGAGGGCGGACACGCAGATTTCGCTCCTTTCGACGAAGAGACCGACGCGTTTCACGAGTTTCTGCAGCGGCGAATCGGAGCGGCGCCCGGCACCGAACTCTTTGTTTCGGGGCAAGGCATCTCGAACATCTGGCAATTCTTCCGACGAACGGGCCGTATCAGCGACTCCGATGTGTCGGAGAATGTGTGCCTGGCGGAAATCGACGCGTTGGAACCGGCGGACCGCCCCTCCCTCATTTCGCAGTTCGCCGATAGTGACGAGCGGTGCGCCGATATCATGCGCCTGTTCGTACGCATGTACGGTAAGTACGCAAGCAACCTGGCGCTCATCTTCCTTCCCGGCGGAGGATTCTTTCTCGCCGGCGGAATCGCCGCAAAGAATGAACGATGGTTTCTCGCTGAGAATCTGTTCATGAGACATTTCGTCTCAAACTACAAGGACCTCGTGCGGCCCGTACTCGACACGATTCCGGTTTACATCATAAAAGAGTATTCAATCTCGCTTCTTGGCGCTGCGAATGCCTTCATTTCCCGGACAGCTTCGCAGGAGGAAAAGCAGTGAACTCCAGCCTGCCGCGCGCGCTTGTTGACGATATGCGAAAAAAGCAGATAGACGTCGAGATGACGCTCCGTATCCTCGAGAACTACAACCAGGGCCGCTACGATCACATAAAACCCGTGGAAGTGGAATCGATCCCCGCAGTCGACGGGCAGACGATCATCGATATGACAAAGCCGGTTTTGCTGCGGCTCGATCGACGAAAGATCGAGGAGCGGCTGGAGTCACTCGGCGTTTCGTGGCTCATTTCCGGCCATCCGGAGATATTTGGCCGCACCGACGGCGATTCGACGCTCCTCGATCGTGGAGCACTGAAGGTCGTGGGAAATGCGCTTCTGCCTCTTCTATCTTACGGAATACTCAACGGAGGCTCTGCCACCAGCTACGCGGACCGCACCAAGAATCGTTCGTTCAACAGCGAGCTCTATTCGCTGCTCGAGCCTGAGTTCGAAAGAATGGCGGAGCTCTCCTCGGGCCGGGCCAAAGGCCTGACTCCCGGTTTTATCAATCCCGACGGGTCTCCGGGTCCGAGTTTCATTGAACTCAAAATGCGCGCTCTCCTCATCGAGGCGATGGCCGCGAGAAATCTTTCGGGAACTTACCCGTCGGCGTCGCTGTCGGCCGACACTGCCCGGTCGAAAACGCATTCGGAGACCTCCTCCGCGGCTCTTTCGGCAGGACTGCCTCTTTTCCAGATGACGAGCGTCTCCAACGATCGCGAGGTGATTGACGCGTTTGCAGCATTCTCCGAGAGCCCGCTGCTTGCTCCACTCATCCGGGCGACCGGATTCGACCCGACGAAAGCGGAAACCGGTGTACAGTCGTTGATCGCCGCCTATTCTCATTCGAGCGAAGGCAGGCCCAAAAGGATATTCGACCGTGCGAGCGGTATCGAAGGGTCGACGCTGCCGCTTCCGGGCGGCCACGGCCAGAACTTCTCCGTGTTGAAGAGCGTATACCGGAACCTGCGCAGGATGGGGAAACGCTACGTCTATCTCGGCAACGTGGATAATCTCGGGTTTACGGTAGACCCGGTGGAACTTGCGTACCTCGCGCTGACGGGACGCCAGGCGGGATTCGACTTCGCCTTCCGGACTCCGGTCGACGTCAAAGGCGGTATACTCGTCAGGGACCGCCACTCCGGGCTTACCTGTGCCGACATCGGGCCCGCGATCAGCACCGAAGAGATGCTCAACGCCGAGGCCTCAGGAAGTGGCATACTCTTCAACTGTGCAACGGGGCTTTTCGACCTCGACTATCTGATGGCCAACATCGATCGGATCGTCGACGAGATTCCGACCCGATTCAGCGACCAGAGCAAGGATGCGGGGAATTACTCTCAGGCGGAACAGGTGACCTGGGAGATCATCGGAATGCTGGACAATTTTCTGGTGTTCGGCGTCAAGAAATGGAATCGGTTTCTCGCCGCGAAGCTTCTCGTGGAAACGCTCATGACGAGCGGTGTAAAAATCGATCACCCGGACTACCCCCGATCTGCGAGAGCTGCGGAAGATCTCCACGGGACCGCCGAGAGGCTCCACGCCGGGCTGGTAGGCAGGCTGGAAAACGTGTACGGAATGCAGCTCAACGCAGGCCGCTGGCAGCCGGTTCCGCCCGAGGCGCTCGGGAAAGGACAACGAAATGAAACGTGATTCACGCTCGGCCGGACAGAATGAGGCCGGCTCGTCAGCGCCACTTGCGCCGAACTTTTCAAAGATGAATGGGCTTATCCCCGCCGTGGTTCAGGAGCAGCAGACGCGCGAGGTTCTTATGGTGGCATTCATGAACCAGGAAGCCTGGGAACGCACGCTGGCAACGGGGTACGCACACTACTTCAGCAGAACGAGAAACGCAATCTGGAAGAAGGGCGAGACATCCGGTCACCTTCAGGAAATCCGGGAAATCATGATCGACTGTGATGACGACTCGGTCCTGCTGCTGGTCAATCAGGTGGAAGGAAGTGCCTGTCACACGGGAAACCGGAGCTGCTTCTATCGCACTGTCTATCCGTATGCATAGAAGCCCGCGTCGGCTACACCGGTTCTCCTTCCGGCGGCTCCGAACGCGAAGAGTCCCCGGCCGACCGACCGGAAGCCGGTGAGCTCGCTGCCGGGGCGAAATCCTTGAAAAGCATGCTGTGCTGAATTCCGGTGTTGTTCTGGTACTTGCCTTTTCTGCTGTAATTATCGTAGTCGCCCTCTATTGTGTGGTAATAGACCTGACAGATCTGCACACCGGCGTAGATCCGGATCGGCTGGATGCAGAAGATTTCCAGAGTCCAGAACCCTCGAAATCCAACGTCACCGAAACCGGCGGTAATGTGAACGAAAAGCCCCAAGCGCCCGATTGATGACCGTCCCTCGAGCATGGG
>DATKUF010000170.1:0-7296 GCA_035530755.1 Spirochaetia bacterium
CAAAGCGGCGTCTGTCGGACTACATCAGATCCCGACCTGCATCACCAGATCTGTCCACTTCTTCAGGAACTCGTCCCGGTTGTCCGCCGACCACTTGAAACTGTACGGAACAGTCTTGATCTGGCTGAGCGGCGGAAGCCCGGCGGGAACTGCGCCATCGATGCGTACCGGTCGGCGAGCCATTTTCTTCACGAGTATATCCTGTGCTCTTTTTGAAAGAGCCCAGTCGATAAACGCTTTTGCCGTATCCGGATGCGGCGCGCCCTTGATCAAAGCGATGCCGTCGGGGGCGGCCGTCGTTCCATCCTGCGGATAGATGATTTTCACCGGTCCGCCGTTGGCGAAGAAACGGAAAGCGTTGTCCTCGAGCGTGAGGCCCACCGCGGCTTCCCCATCGTTCACGAAACGCGACACTGCACCCGAGCTGCCGGACAGAACAAAATTCTGCAGAATCGACTTGTAGACATCCCAGCCCTTGTCCTTGTAGATGTTCAGCACCGTGGCGAGCTGCATGTAGGAAGAGCCGGATTTGTCGGCGCGGGCCGATGAAATTTTGCCCTTCAGGCGCGGATCTGCGAGATCGGTCCACTTCTGCGGCATCAGGTTCGCCGGAACGAGGTTGGTGTTCACGACAAACACCATCACGATACCGGTGTAGGGAAGCCAGTTTGTTCCCACTTTGAAGACCGGTTCGATCTTGTCCCAGTCTTTCGGTGTATAGGGCGCAAGCAGCTCAGGCATGGCTTCCAGCTGTTCGCCGCCGATGCTCCAGATCACATCGCCCTGCGGATTCGCCGCTTCGGCCTTCACGCGCTGAATGATATCCCCGGAACCGGCCTTCACGTACTGGATCTTTATTCCAGTGTCCGCCTCGAAGGCAGGAACCATTTCATCTATGACGTCCTGCTCGTGGGCCGTGTACAATACGACGGTCTTGTTCTGCGTCTGTTCCTTCTGTGCACTCGCGAACAGTGCAACGGGAACAGTGAGCAGAATCATCAGAATCACTGCCTTCAACCTCATGTCAATCTCCTCCTCTTGAACTATCCGGCCCCCCGGCCGGATGCCGGTACTTATGGGGACGTATCCCCTCGTCGACGAATCAGAAACCGCGCACGGCCGTCGGGGCAGCAGCCTCGGCCCATTTGCCGATCTCGCCAAGCAGGTCCGTCACGCCTCTGCGGTAATGAATAGATGCAATACCCAGCGCCTCGGCCGCCGCGCAGTAGGGCTGCAGGTCGTCGACGTAGAGACACATCCGCGGTGAGACGCCGGCGCGATCAATGGCAATCCGCCATATCTCCGGATCCGGTTTCATCACGCCGACTTTGAATGAGAAAATATAAGATTCGGGAAGTGTCGCCAGGATCTCCTGCTCGAACAGCCAAAGTGAGTGCAGATATGTCGTATTCGAAAGAATATAGACCCGCGCGCGTTGCGCGGCATACGAGAGGGCCCGGACCGCCTCCTCGTTCAACGTGAAGACGTTCTTATATTCGTCGACGAACTCTTCATAGGCCCATCGCTCGTCTCCTTCGACGGCTGCTTTCACGCGGCGAAAATGTTCGTGGGAGTCGTATCGGCCTGATTCGGAGTCGTACTCGATTTCGGTGTTGAAAATGCGGGAAGCAATCTCATGCGCGGAACAACGCGAGTGTTTGGCAAATCTTTGACAGATCTCAAGCCGGTCGTGCAACGCGAGTACATTTCCGTAGTCAAACATGATGAGAAGTGTTTCGCGATTCACCTGTCCACCCGAAGCCATTGTACGCCCGCGGTTTTCAAGCTGTCAATGAGTTCCTTCGAGTAGTTATCTGCTGCGACTGCTGCAGTTTGACGATGCTGTCCGGTGGACAGACTCCACGCCACAGCAGGTTCGGATAGAGGACTACCCGACGACCGATGATCGAGCCGGGGCTCAGCACGCAATTACACCCGACTTCGACCTGGTCGCCCACTATCGCGCCAAACTTGACCAATCCGGTATGTATAGGCGGTTCGGTCCGGACGGTCACGGCTCCTCCGTCCGATTTCACATTCGACAGAATTACGCCGGCTCCGAGATGGGACTTGAATCCGAGAATTGAATCGCCCACATAACTGAAATGCGGGACCTGAACGCCGTCGAACAACACGGCGTTCTTGAACTCGCAGCTGTTGCCGAGGACACAACCGTCGCCCACTATCACGTTTTCCCGCACGTAGGCTCCCGATCGGATTTCGCAATTGCGTCCGATGATCGCCGGACCTTTGATAACTGCGCCCGGCTCAATTACCGTCCCCTCCCCAATCATCACATTGTCCCCGACAAATGCTGAACCGATGACCCTACCCCGATTCTCCGGCTTCATCCGCAACCGAATGTACACTGCGAGTGCAGGGAGCGCATCCCATGCATACCGGGCCCGATCGAAGAGCGCCCGGTGCCCGAATCCTGGGAGGTCGAGCAGATCTGAAGTCTCCAGCATTTGGCTCTCCTCTATTCGGCAGGATTCACCCGGTATCTATTCCGGCCGGATTCCTTCGCCTCCACCAGCGCAAGATCGGCATCGCGGACAAGCTCTCCCACGGTGTGGGCAGCGCCTTTGCTGCCTCCTGAGACGCCTATGCTCACCGTCACCCGAATCGGTCCCGCGGCGGAAGAATCCTGGGAGGCAGTGCCCGCCGGAAGTTCCACCGTCAAAGCTGCGGCGGCAGTGAGCAGGCGCGAGGCGACGCTTTCTGCGCCGGGGATGTCGGTTTCCGAAAGAAAAGCGAGAAATCCGTCCGCACCGCTGCGGCATAGTATGTCCCCGGAACGAATCGCGCGCTGGCAGGCGTGCGCCATTTTCCGCAGAATCGTGTCGCCTTCGGTACGGCCGGCAATCTCGTTGATGTGCCTGAAATGGTCGACGTCGATTCTCAGCAGCGTCACACTGCGGTCGGTCCGGCGCGCTCGGGCGATCTCGTGGGCGGCAAGCTCCTCGAAGTGGCGGCGCGTGTAGACGCCTGTCAGGGGATCGCGGATCATGAGGGCCTTTACTTCATCGAGCAACTCGTAGTGCCGCGTTACATTGCGGGCCGTGACCAGATGGCCCACAACTCTCGACGTCTCGCCGACAACCGACGAAACGACGATCTCGAAGAAGCGCGGGCGCTCGCCGTCCTCGACCGCAAGATCGGTCTGCCCGCCCTCAGGACTCGCCACAAGCCGGGCGAGTTCGGTTTCTGCCGCCACGACATCCACGAACGGCTTTCCTATCGAGCTCTCGGAAAGAGACGGGAATGCAAAAACGGATTCGGTATTGAACCCCATGATTCGTCCGGTCGCGTCGAGAATGACGGAGCCGTCGGACATTGTCTGAAACAGTACGGCCTGCGCGCTGCGAAGGACGACCGATTTTCCGCCCGGGGAAGTCGAGAGAAACACCACTGCAAGCGTCATGACCACAAGAGAAAGTACGACGGTAATCCAGAAAGCGGACGCGGACGCGGTGAGGCTCGATCCGGTTGCGTATCCGGCCCGGCCGGCCACATACCCGGCAAGTCCAACCGACATAGCAAGCGTGACCGCAGCCCGTCGCGACCTGTCCGCCGCAAGATCCGTCAGGGCGGACGATTGCCGGAATAGCTGGATGAAGGAGACCGCGAGCGCCGCCGCGAGGCCTGCTACCAGGTAGATATCCGAAAGAAGTGCTGCCGGGTTGAAAGGTCCGGGCGAGAGGCCCTCCGCAATCCCGGCAGCTGTATCCGAAATGACTGCCGACGGGTAACGAAGTGCGGCCACTTCCTGCACCAGGAGAACAATGAGCGAAACGGTGGCAAGCAGAGCCGCCAGAGCGGGTTTCCGTCGAACATCTACAACGCAGCAGCCGGTGGCGTAGAGGACTATCGTCGCTGACATTACCACCTGTGACAGATATCCGATCTGCGTCCACAGGAGCGCCGCCCGCGGCAGAAGACTCGCGAGCCGAAAAGTGGAAGTCACCGCAAACAAAGTCATCGCGAGCAGCAATCCAAGAAGGGGTGCTCCGTTTCGTTCTCTCGCGCGGGAACATGCCACGCCGGCAAAAAACAGCGTGACGGCGGCAAGGAGCAACTCTGCGTAACTGAAAGTCGAGAATTGATACACCATAGACGATTCGGCCAAGTTTACTCCAATGCCGGTGTCAGTTCAATCGTTCCGCCTTGACCCGAAACGGTGGAGCTGATAAGGTGCGGATATGGTTATTTGTGTCGATTACAGATCGATACTTCTCGCGGCGGCCGCGGCGCCCTGTACGGGTCTGCGGTCAGCAACGCTCAAGGAGAGCCGAGGCATCTGAAAGCCCGCTCGAGCGTCTGCGAGAGAAGGCCGTGGTCCCGTACCGAATGAGGTGGGGGACTGCGGCCTTTTTTCTTGTCGTTGTGCAAGATGGCGCGGCCCCCGGGACCCGGCAACGGAGGCAACATGCGACGAAACCTTGTTCACAGCGGCGCGACTCAATTGAAATATGAGATCCGCCAGATCGTCCTGTTTGCGCAGGAGATTGCCCGGCGCGGAGTTCCCATAACGTGGGAAAACATCGGAGATCCGATCCAGAAAGGCGAAACGCTTCCTGCGTGGATAAAGGAGATAGTCGCCGAGAATGCGGGATCCGACACGAGCTATTCCTACGTGGACACGCAGGGAATTCCGGACACACGCTCCTTTCTCGCCGGCCTCGTAAACGACCGGCACGGCGCGCAACTCACTCCGGCAGACATCATATTCTTCAATGGTTTGGGAGATGCCGTCTCGACGATATTCGGTTCACTTCGGCGGGAAGCGCGAGTGCTCGGTCCCTCGCCCGCCTACTCCACTCTCTCCTCTGCAGAAGCTGCTCACTCCGGCTACGAACATCTGAGCTACCGGCTCGATCCGGAGAATGACTGGCTCCCCGACATCGAAGATGTGGAGCTCAAGATACGATACAACGATTCGATTGCCGGACTGCTGCTCATCAACCCGGACAATCCCACCGGCGCTGTCTACCCGCGAGAGGTTCTGCAGGAGTTCGTTCGCATCGCACGCACCTACGACATCTTCCTGCTCTGCGATGAGACCTACGCAAATATCACATACAATGGTGCCGAGTACGTGAGCCTTTCGCAGGTGATCGGCGACGTGCCCGGTATAAGTCTCCGGTCGATCTCGAAGGATCTTCCCTGGCCCGGTGCTCGCTGCGGCTGGGCGGAGGTATTCAACCAGCATCGGGATGACAACTTCCGCTCCTATGTTCGCAGCATCGTGGACGCAAAACGGCTCGAGGTGTGCTCGACCGGACTCCCGCAGTCGGTGATCCCGCGCGTATTCTCAGATCCAAGGTTTTCGCAGCATCTCGCCCGCCGACGCGCAATGTTCGAGCAGCGCGCGAATGAAACCTACGAGGCCTTCTGCTCCATCCCGGGAATCCGCGTCACCCGTCCGCGGGGCGCTCTCTATTTTACGGTGGTCTTCGAGGAGGGAACCCTGAACGACTCACAGCGGCTGCAGGTAGGTTCCCCCGATCTGGAACGCTTCATAGAAACGAGCACGCGCGAAGTCGCTCCGGACAAACGGTTTGTCTATTGGCTGCTCGCGGCAACCGGCATCTGCGTCGTTCCCCTGTCCGGTTTCGCGTCCGACCTCTGCGGATTTCGCATGACGCTTCTGGAAACCGACAACCAGAAACGCCGGTGGATTCACCGGACAATCGCCGCCGCAATCACCGAATACCTCTCGTCCGGCCCAGCGTGCAAAGTCGCGGACGGGGAGGTTCCCGCTCACGCGGCTATTCGCACAAACGCGGGAGTGGTGTACTATCCGGCTTAGGAGGCACCATGGGAAAAATCATTGAGAAGCGTCTCGTGACTTCGCGCACAGACTCCCCGGTGGTGGAAAATCCGCCGGGGATCTTTCGGACCACACTTTCCTATAACGAGCATTCGATGCTCTGCCACTTCGTGATGAAGAAGGGTGCGGAAGTTCCGATGCACCACCATCAGGCGGTCCAGAACGGCTATGTGATAAAAGGCAAATTGCGATTCAAAAAGCAGAACGGTTCAACCTTCGAGGCAGGTCCGGGTTCGGCCTACGTATTCGGCCCGGATGAACCGCACGGCGCCGACATTCTCGAAGATGCCGAGATTCTGGAAGTGTTCTCGCCGATGAGACCAGAATACGGCGTCCCGTCGCCCTGAAAGAGTGAAGCGGGAGCGCGGAGGCCGTCGGTTGTTGCGGGACTCATCCGCGGACCGAGATCACGTTCGCCGTTTCGGCGATTACGACAGGATGAGGAGTTAGTGAGAAACCGTCTCGTTATTCTGTGAGGTCGGCGCTTGACGTTCTTTCGCGGGGCACTCGCTTCAGTGAACGGATGAAATCCGCAAGAGCGAGGCCAAGTACATCGCTGCGGGACAGCTTTTTCCCGGCGCGCGCCGGCTTGCTGTTTTCGCTCGCCAGGTACGCGCGGAGCAGCTTGCGGACACCCGGCGCGAGTGAGACGTGAATGCGATCACGCCGGGGCGCCGCGACCTTTTTTTTTGCCACTTGGCGGGATGCGCTGGCGGGCTTCGGTTCGTTTTCGTGCTTTTCGGTCATTGGGTCACCCTGCTTTTTCGTTTTCTCAGATAATTGGTAAGAGCTTCGTTCACGACGTCGGTCAGCCGGATCCTGCGCGTGACTCTATCCGGATCTGCATTGTAGGCGTCGATATATACCTCGATTTCCTTGCGCGTATCATGATCGATCTCCAGATCGATCTTTTTTGATTTGACCGATTCCGCAGCTTCTTTGGATGCCATGGGCCCTCCTCCGTCTATTCATTATCTCCCGCCCAGGGCTACTGTCAACACACGGGTCACCGTCTCACCAATATCACATGGTTTCCTGACCGAAAACTCAAAGATTGTGCCGGGAATTGGCAGACCTATCGGCGCCGGCGCAGCAATGTAATGTCACGGTGAATGACGGATGTCTCGATGACACGGTGATTCGACGCCTGTGGGTCGCCTGCAAGCGATGCGATAAGCAGATGTGCCGCCTGATAGCCGAGCTCTTCAGGGCGAATCTCGACGCTGGTGAGCGCGGGTCGCTGATAGGCCGCGCGGACGCTGTTGTTGAATCCAGCCACGGCAATGTCTGTGAACCCGCGTTCATCGGCAGCACGGAGGACACCGAAGGCGAGCAGGTCGTCGGTCGCGACTACCGCATCCGGTTTTCCCGCGTCCAGAATGGTGTTCATCGCGGCGTACCCGAGCCAGTCAGAGTTGGGCGCAGGCACCCCGACGGCCGGAACCCCGAGTCCGAAGGGTTTT
>DATKUF010000171.1:0-23547 GCA_035530755.1 Spirochaetia bacterium
TGCTCGCCGGAGTCGAAAACGAAATCGCTGTCCTGGTTCTCCATTGCGAACATTACCTGGTCCATGAGTTCTCGAGTGAGCTGAAACTCCATGTCAAAGCCTTCCCTGTTCGAGATCTTCGATGTGTGCCCGCGCCCGTTCGGTAGGAACGCGAAACACGCGCCCGGTCCGGCGCTCCATAATTTCGACGCTGCCGTCTTCCAGGCTTTGGGTCGACACGACTACCCGAAAAGGGATGCCGAGAAGGTCCGCGTCCTTGAACTTGGTGCTGATCGATTCCCGTCGGTCGTCGTATAGAACAGTGTCGCCAAACTCGCGCTCCAGCTCCTCGCTGAGCAGCCGCAGCCTGTGTGACTTTCCGATCGCCATGAGAAAAATACGAAAGGGCGCGATCTCCGGCGGCCAGAGAATGCCCTTCTTGTCGTGATTGGCCTCGACTATGGCAGCGACGAGCCTGCCGACACCGATTCCATAGGCGCCCATGAACGGGTATCCAACCCCTCCCCCTTCCTCCTGGAAATGAAGGTCCAGGGACCGGGTAAAGTGATCGCCCAGTTTGAAAATGTTCCCGACCTCCATCACCAGTTCTTCCTGCAGTTTCGCGTTGCAGTGGTAGCATCGATTCCCTGCCTTGACCCGCGCAATGTCGGCAACTGCCGCATTGTCGAAGTCCCGGCCGAAGTTCACATTTATGAAGTGCCTGCCTGCGGCGTTCGCGCCGAACGCGAGATTCGGCGTGTCGGCCGCGGCAGTGTCGAGGACGACCGGGAGGTCCGCGTCCAGTCCAACCGGGGAAAGGTAACCGGGAACCAGACCCGCGGCCTCGAGCTCGCGACGGTTCGCGAGGCGGAGTACCGGCTGCTTCACGACCAGGGAGAGCTTCTCGGTGCTGACATCGTAGTCGGCTCGGACAACCCCCATCACCAGTCCCTTCGGCGTCCGGTAGACCATCGACTTCGCCAGATGATGAAGAGGCGCGCCCAGAGTGTGGGCAAGCCGCTCCATCGTGTCGCACTCAGGCGTCTCCTTTTCCTGCATCTTCTGCGGCGCGCCAAGATGCGGTTCCCGGACGCCAACTGCTACATCGCGATTTGCCGTGTATCCGCAGTGGCGGCAGACGACCACCGTATCGTCGCCGCATTCGCTCGCCGTCAGAAACTCATATGACTTGCTGCCGCCCATGTAGCCGACTCCCGCCTCCGCGGCAATCACGGGCACCTGACATCGGGAAAAGAGTCGCATGTAGGCGCTGTACATGCGCGGGAAGAAGTTGTTCAGGTCGGCGTAGGAGCGATGAAACGAGTAGGCGTCGTTCATGGTGAACTCGCGAGCGCGTACCAGACCGCAGCGCGTACGTTCTTCGTCCCGGAATTTCGTTTGAAACTGATAGAGAAATATCGGCAGATCGCGATAGGAAGAAAGGCTTCCCCGGAGAGCCTCAACCGCCGCCTCCTCGTGGGTCGGTGCGAGCACGAGCTCGTGGCCGTTTCGATCGGTGAAACGTACCAGATCACGCTCTATGATCGCGTCCCTTCCGCTGCGTCTCCACAGGTCCCGGGGATTCACCATCGGCAGTTGCACCTCCTGTCCACCAAGGGCGACCATTTCCTCGCGGATAATAGCTATGACTTTGTTCACGACTGTAAGACCCATGGGCAGGTAGGAGAAGAGGCCCTGCCCCAACGGACGGATGAACCCGCCCTTCAGAAGCAATCGATAGCATTCGGCCTTGATCCCGCTGGGGGTCTCGCGCTGCGTCCGCGCGAAAAGCCTCGAGTACTGCATGATGGCCATTGTAAGGCCCGGTAATTCATGCGGTCAAGCAAAAAGCCCGCCGTAAGTGGTCCGCCTTGACACTCACGCGGAATCCACCCATAGTTTAGACAATTACCATCCGTACAGGAGCAGGTTATGAGTAACATAGAATACGTGGAAGCACGCGAGATTCTCGATTCACGCGGCAACCCGACTGTAGAAGTAGACGTCGTGCTTGAAGACGGTTCATTCGGTCGAGCGGCGGTGCCATCGGGTGCATCGACCGGGGAACACGAGGCCGTAGAGCTTCGCGACGGCGACAAGAAGCGTTTTATGGGCAAAGGCGTGTTGAAGGCCGTGGAAAACGTAAACAGCGTCATTGCGGCCGAAATCGAAGGGCTGGACGCGCTCGATCAGGTCGACATCGATCGCACGCTCATTGACCTGGACGGAACCGAAAACAAAGCCAAGCTCGGTGCGAATGCTATCCTCGGCGTGTCGATGGCTGTCGCGCGGGCGGCGGCGGACTTCCTCGGGGTTCATCTATTCAAGTACCTTGGACCCTACCATTCCAACGTACTCCCGGTGCCGATGGCCAACATCCTGAACGGCGGAGCGCACGCGGACAATTCGGTGGATTTCCAGGAGTTCATGGTGATGCCGGTCGGGGCAAAAAGCATCCGTGAAGCCGTCCGGATGATCGCCGAGGTATTTCACACCCTGAAGGGCGTTTTGAAGGAAAAGGGATACAGCACGTCGGTGGGAGACGAGGGCGGATTTGCGCCAAATCTCAAGTCGAACGAAGAAGCACTCGAGGTTATTCTGCAGAGCATTGATAAAGCGGGATACCGTGCCGGCGAAGACATTTTCATCGCCCTCGACCCGGCTGCGAGCGAGTTCTACGATTCGGCGAAGAAGAAATACATCTTCAAGAAATCAGACAAGCGTGAGTTGACGCCGCAGGAGATGGCCTCCTTCTACGAAGACTGGGTGAAACGCTACCCGATCATCTCCCTCGAAGATGGGATGGCCGAGGACGATTGGGACGGATGGAAGATCCTCACGGACAAAATCGGGAAGAAGGTTCAGATCGTGGGCGATGATCTTTTCGTTACCAACACCAAACGGTTGAAGATGGGAATCGAGAAGGGCGTCGCAAACTCCATCCTCATCAAGGTCAATCAGATCGGAACGCTTACCGAAACTTACGAGGCGGTAGAAATGGCCAAGCGCGCCGGGTACACAGCCGTCGTGTCTCACCGGAGCGGGGAAACCGAGGACAGTTTCATCGCTGACCTGGTCGTGGCGCTCGAGACGGGGCAGATCAAGACAGGGTCGATGTCGCGATCAGACCGCATCGCGAAGTACAATCAGCTCATGCGGATTGAGGAGCTCCTGGACAAAAATGCCGAGTACCCCGGAATGGATGCGTTCTACTCGATTAAACGATAGTTCATTCGGGATCCAGACCCTATCGGAGCGGCACCGCGCAAGCGGCGCTGCTCTTTTTTTTACTCCACGGTGAAAGTACGGTAGATCCCGCGATATTCTTTGTATTTTTTTTCGACATGCTGGACGTAAGCGGAAGGCGGGCCCTTCTCGAGCCAGGCCGCCATCCTCTTGAGTGAAGGCAGGTCACCCTCGCAGACCACGACGACGCTGCCGTCGGATTCATTGCGAACCCAACCGGTGAGTCCCAGGCTTCGGGCGGTATGCTGCGTGTAGTAGCGGAAACCGACACCCTGCACGCGGCCTGTCACTCGCGCTTCGAGCAGTTTGTTTTCGTTTTCCTTGCTCATGGCATCAAGACACTGCAGCCCGCGCCGGACGGCAGAAACCGGTGTCAGCCGGAAGGCGACGATTCTCGCCGTTCTTTCAGCGCTCCGGCTATCATCGTCTCCAGGTCTGCGTAGTCAAAAGGTTTGTAGAGAACTTCGAACGGAATCGGAAACTCCGGCCGGAGGAATCCGCTGGTAATGAAGATCTTCTTGTCGGAACAGAAGTCCTTCAGAAACTTGATCCAGTAGTCGCCGCCGAGAATATCCATCCGATAGTCGGTAACGATCAGTTCAACCTCGTGATCAAGAAGCTGCTTGATCGCGCCAACTCCGTCGGAGGCGACCAGCACGTTATAGTCCTTCTTCAGCAGGTAGTCGCGAAGCGTCAATCGAATGGCGTCTTCATCTTCGACGACAAGAATTGTCCCTTTTTTGTCGCTCATGGGTATGCAGCGCTCCTACCGACTGCGCTTCTGAATCAGCTCTTCGATCATCTCCGTCAGCCTGCCCAGATCGAGCGGTTTAGCCATGAAAGCGTCGGCTCCGTCCCGAAGCATCTGCGCCTCCTCGTCGGGGTCGTCGAGTCCGGAGATAGAAATAATGATCGGATTATTGAGCCCCGCGTCCTCTTTGATTGATTTGCACAGTTTGTGGCCGTTCACACCGGGGAGATCGATGTCAAGAACGATGACACCGGGCTTGTGTTCTGCAACGACCTTTCCGGCTTCGAACCCGTCGAACGCCTGAAATATGGTAAAGTTCGGGTACTCTTTGCCGAGATAGTGGGTGAGCATTTCGTTGAGCTCGCGGTCGTCGTCCACAATCGCGACTGTGTCGATCGCGGCTTGTTCCTCAAGGATGCGCTGCAATTCTTCGGGCATCCGCATTCCCCGCGAGGAGAGAAACTCGACGAGGTCCTCAGAGTAGACCCGATATTGGCCGCCGGGGGTTGTGAAAGCTTTCAGGTATCCGTTCTTGATCCAGTTGATGGCTGTCTGATTTACCACGCCGCAAATGTTCGCCACTTCCTATGCAGAGAAGATTCTTACTTTTTTGTCAGCCTTTGCCATGCTTCGTCCTTTTGCGTGCGATCATATTCGGATGTGCATCTGTCGACCGAACACGAAGAGCACGATACCCAATATCCTCTTCTATTTGATTATATGAATTATATCCAGAATGTCAATGCAAATTTCGATACTTCGGAAAAAATTCACATTTCAGGAAAACCCTCAATTTTCGGACCCGGAGTCCGGATCCTCTCCGCGCAAATTGAGAAAATTTCGAATTTGTTGATATGAAAATCCCCGGGTTATCAACTTACGTGTAAGCGCGTGAGAATCCAGGTTGCCGCTCCGCTCGAGCCGCTCTGCAGCCCGTGCGATTGCCCGGTCAAAGGTATCGCGGTCGTCGGATATGATGCGATCGATCGCCGCCTCCGCAGTTTCGCGGTCGACTCCGGCCCGGGACAGTCCCGCGCGCAGTGCGGCACGACCCTGCGGACGGCGCTGCAATCTCGACCGTATCCATGCGTCGGCAAAGCGGGAGTCGTTCGCGTATCCGGCTTCAGCAAGCGCAGCAACAGCACGGGCGGCGCTGTCCGCGTCGAAGCCCCGCTGCAGGAGCTTCCGCAAAAGCTCCGCGCACGAGTGTTCACGCCGCGCAAGCAGCGAAATTGCCCGTTCGCGAGCCCGTTCAGTTTCGGCCTCCCGGACGACGTTTTCGACCCATGCGGGGGTGACGACCGTGCCGTCGGGGAGACCGAGCGCCTGCCACGTTGTTGCGGAAACAAAAAAAGAGGAACCATCGGAAAGGATGATCTCGACATCCTCTCGTGCGGTTCCTCCCTTTCTGCCCGATCCCGGTCCACCCGCGCGGCGGCTCCCGTAGATGGTGAGGTTATCGTTTGGAGAACTGGAACTTTCTTCGTGCACCCCGCTGACCATACTTCTTTCGTTCCACCATTCTCGGATCGCGGGTCAGGAAACCGTTTGTCCGCAGCGATGGATGGTTTGTTTCATCCAGCTCGCACAGAGCGCGCGAAATGCCGTGACGTATGGCGCCCGCCTGGCCCGACGGACCGCCTCCCATGACATTGATGGTGATATCGAGCTTTTCGAGCGTGGATGTCACGAGCAGCGGCTGCCGCACCGTAAAGACATGTTCCTGGTTGCCAAAATAGACTTCCAGATCCTTGCCATTTATGGTTATCTTTCCGTTGCCGTCGCGCAGGTAGACGCGCGCAACTGAGGTCTTTCTTCGTCCTGTTCCAAGCGCAAGATTCTTTGCCACTTTATGCGTTCCTCCGCCTATAGGTCCATAACTTCGGGTTTCTGAGCGACGTGGGGATGGCTCTCACCCGCGTAGACCTTTACGTTCTTGAATAGCTTTCGTCCAAGCCGATTATGGGGCAGCATGCCCTGAATGGCTCTCTCGAGCGGAAATGTCGGTTTCTTCTCTATCATCTTCTCGAAGCTCGTGACTTTCATGCCGCCGAGGTAGCCGGAATGATGATAATACATTTTCTGTTGCCGCTTCCGGCCGGTAACAGCAACCTTCGCTGCGTTCAAAACTATTACGTAGTCCCCAATTTCCTGATGAGGCGTGTAGATTGGTTTGTTCTTTCCACGCAGCACGTAGGCGACCTTCGCCGCGACGCGACCCAGGCTCTTTCCGTCGGCGTCAATCACGAACCACTTGCGCTCGACGTCCCGGGGTTTCACAAAAATCGTGTTCATCTCATCTTCCTCGATATTTCCGGCCGTTCGAGCAATGCGATTGTCGTTCGGCGACTTTGCATCAAATTAGATCGCGCATAAACAGAAACGCGCACGCGTACAGCGGCGTGGAAATGCGCTGTGAGTGTCCTATACTCACACAAACACCGGCGGGTGTCAAGTCCGCGACCGGCGGCGTTTATCAACCCTCTTTCTTTACCTGTGCAGCCTCTTCGGCCTCTTCCTTCTTTGCTTCGATACGGTCTTTGATATCGGCAATTCCGATAAAGATGGCGATGATGCCGATAAGGAGCGCTGCAATGGGAATTCCGCCTTTCAGAAACTCAAGAACCGGCTGCCACCAGTTCAACGCCCAGGAGACAGGAAGCACGGAATAGACGGCGAAGACCATGAAGACGATTCCGACAATAAGAGCTACCATACCTTCCTCCAAAAACCATAAATTCCGTGATCGTACATACGTGTTCTCGTTAACTCGATGTGACAGGGTCGGACGCTCGGTCTGCAGGCATCCTCAAGTAAGATACCGTTTTTTCGGGTTCTGTCAACTCCTACCGTCTGCTTCGCCTGATGACGACGATGAGAAACGCCGCGCTGTAGAACAGCATTGGGAGATTGGCAAACAGCAGCCGGACGGCGGACACGCCCCAGATAGTAAAAAAGTCAATTCTCGCCAAACCGAAATTTTCGAGCGCGGTGAAGACTACCTCGCCGTAGGCGACGATCGTGCCGATGACGACGAGCATCCACGCAGTGTCCCGAGTCTTCGACCAGACGAGAATTGACAGAAACGTGGCGATTGCACCGAAGGAGAGTCTGCTGAGAATAAGGATCATGCTTTCAGAACTCACCGCGGAACAGCTCCTTTGCTGCAGCCTCACACGACCGAAAGAAAAGGGTTTGCTCGCCTTCCGACCAGATTATCGGCAGAATTGAGGGACCGGGAAACTGCGGGTTGAGAAGAATGCGACGGGCGAGAAAACGGTCGTACACCTCGCGATACTGTTCTTCACCGCAGCAAGCGAACAGATATGGGCCGTTCGCCGTCCACAGCGGCTTCAATTTCGCCGAATCGATCCGGGCGCCGGGCCAGTCGGCAGAGTGCAACAAGTTGTGGATGGCGCGGTTCAGGGCCCCGAGCAGCGCCGGAGAAAGCGTATCGGATTCGGGGACAAGCGAACCGCGACCGTTTCGGGGTGGAAAATAGGCAATCGCTGGTGCCCAATCCCCCGGGAAAGGTACGATCGGCAGGACGATATCTGCGTCACCGGGGACAGCGGAGTCGACGGCAAAGGGCCGAAAGATCACCACGCGGCAGGGCGCCGCGACCCGGTCGGAAGAATGTCCCGGGTCGATTGGTAGTGCGGGGCGCGCGCCATCCGCGACCGGGAGCTCGTACAGGTTGCAGCCAAAAAACGTAGCTGCCGCTGCAAACGCACGTTCCCTGTTGCGAAACACCCGCCCCTCCCGGCCGTTCCCGCCAAGCCGCGAAGCGCCGCTCACCAGCAGCCGCTCGAGGCGTGCGCCTAACGTCGACGGGTAGTCGGCAAAGAGTCCACGCGAAAGTGCTGAGGATATCTCACGTGCGACAGCGCGGGGGCGATGACCAAGAAGAGCGCCGCCGTCTGAAAGGTACATGTCGAGAAAACGATTTCCGTCGCGGCTGTAGAGATGGAACTCACGGGCCCGCGATATTGGAGGAAGCCCGGGGATGTTACTCATCGCCGCTGATCCGTTCCAGAGGCGTGTACCGCGGGAGAAACCGCGCAGTTCTGCCGGACTCGAACTGAATGAGCACGACCTCTTCAGCACCCGCGCGCCACTGTTTGACCACGATACCAGCACCGTACTGGTCGTGGTAGACGTGCGATCCGCGAGGGTACGCCGACTCCGGGTCCGCGCTCCGATCCGAATCACTTTGGACAACGGCACGGCTGGTCCATACCTCCGGGTCAATGTCCTCTTCCCACTCGGGTTGCCGCCTGAACGTGTTGCTGTTCCAACCGTTCATCGCGTCCGAGGAGAACCCGGGTTGAGGTCTTCGGCCCTGCCGTTCGACGAGCTCCTCGGGTATCTCGCCGAGAAACCGGGAAGGCTGCAGAATCATACGCCGGCCATGGACAACGCGACTCGCGCAGCTGGTCAGAAAAAGCTCGTTCCGCGCACGGGTGATCGCGACGTAGAACAGACGACGCTCCTCCTCCAGCTCGTCGACCGACTCATCGCTTCCGCGCGGGAAAAGCCCCTCTTCAAGGCCCGTGATGATAACCCGGTCGAACTCCAACCCTTTCGTGTTGTGCATGGTGATGAGCGTGACGCGATTGGGGTCCTGCTCGTCGTCGCTCTGGCGGGCGCTGTCGAGCTCTATCCCTTCGAGAAACTCCTGTAATCCTTCCCGGCCCTTTCCGTAGAGAGATGCGGCATTGACCAGCTCTTCCAGATTCTCGAGCTTCTGGCTTCCTGCCGTCTCGTCCTGGTGCTCGTGATAGTAATGGAGTCCGCTTGTCTCGATGAGCTGCTCCACAAACTCTGCCAGCGTACTCCTGTCGAGAAGCAATGTGAGCTCCCGGTACAGCTCGAGAAACTCTGCAGTCGATTTCGCCTGTCGTTTACCCAGACCCGGAGCCGCAAAGCGGGCGGCATCGAGAAGGTTGCCGCGGGCTTCGCTTGCATGCGAAACAATCCTGTCGACCGAGGCGTTGCCCAGACCGCGTGAAGGTTTGTTGATAATGCGACGGAACGATACCTCGTCGCGCGGATTCGCCACCAGTCGGAGGTAGGCAAGGGTATCCTTCACCTCTTCGCGTTCATAGAACCGGAGCGTACCGACAATACGGTAGGGAACGTTCGCGCGGAGGAAAAGCGTCTCGAAAAGGCGTGACTGCGCGTTTGTCCGGTAGAGAATTGCGGTGCGGCCATAGTTGTCCGCAGAAAGCAGCCGCGCGCAGTACCGTGCTTCCTCGTCCTCGTCGTCGAGATACATCAGGACGGGTTCCGGACCGTCTGGCCGCCGGGTCCACAGCGTCTTACCGAGTCTGCCGGTGTTGCAAGCCACCACGCTCGATGCAAGATTCAGGATAGACGGCGTGGAACGGTAGTTCTCCTCGAGTCGAACGATCTGCGTGCCGGGAAAATCATCGCCGAACTTCAGTATGTTGCGTACCTCCGCACCCCGGAACCGGTAGATAGACTGGTCGTCGTCGCCGACCACGCACAGGTAGGAGTCTTCCCGATAGAGCTCGCGCAGCAGCTGGTGCTGAGCGACGTTGGAATCCTGATATTCGTCGACCATGATGACACGAAACCGGTCGCGGGTCCTCTCCCGGATTTCCGAATGCTCACGTAGGATACGCACCGGGAGACAGATGAGGTCGCCAAAATCGGCGTTCCCGATTTCCCGCAGCCGCTTCTCGTACGCACTGTAGATCTCGGGAAAATCGGGATCCTCGGAGACGATCTCCAGATCGTCATCGGGACCAAGCAGGTAATCCTTTGCACGGCTTATCATTCGCGCGTATGGTGAGAGATGGCTCCGGTTGCGGTCTGAATAGATCGCGCGCAGAAGGCTCACCATGTCGTCGTCATCGTAGATCGTGAAGTTCGAATCCATCCCGATGGCGTGACAGTTCCGCCGGAGAAACCAGGCGCCGAAGGAGTGAAACGTTCGTATCACCACATCGGCCGCCGACGGTTCAAGGCCCGCCGCGCGGATCCGCATTTCATTCGCGGCCTTATTGGTGAAGGTCACCGCGAGTATCGAGAAAGGGCTCACGCCCCGCTCACGAATGAGATAGGCGATCTTCACCGTGATGACACGCGTCTTTCCCGAGCCGGCGCCGGCGAGAATGAGCAATGGCGCGCCCCGATGCCGGACAGCCTCGAGCTGCGGATCGTTCAAGTCGTGCAGAAATGTTTCGGCGTCATGAATTGCACTCATTGCAGATAGACCGGAGTCAGCCCGGTGGCCAGCTCATCCGGCGCCCGCCCAGAATATGAGCATGCAGATATGCTACCGTCTGCTGACCGTTTTTGCCCTGATTGAAGACTATCCGGTACCCCTCTTCTTCGAGTCCGAGTTTTCCGGCTACGCGGGCAACCTCTTGCATGAAACGGCCGACCGTCACCAAATCCGCGGTCGCGAGATCGGCGAACCCCGTGAGCTTCGATTTAGGTATGACGAGTACGTGCACCGGCGCTTGAGGATTGACATCGCGAAATGCATAGACATTTTCGTCCTCGAATACGCTTTCCGAAGGAATCTCCCCGTCGAGGATTTTTTCGAAAATCGTCTTCTCCGGCATATATTCGCTCCTTCGCAGGAATGGAATCAGGCGGCAACGCTCGCAGTATAGCCAAACCGGAGGAAAAAGTAAAACCGACCTCAACGAATTGGAATTGCCTCGAAGTCGATACCGTTGCGCCGGGTTATCCGGACGCGAGCGAACTCGCCCGTCGTCATCGACGCGCTCAGAACTACGACTAATCCGTCGACCTCCGGGGCGTGCGGGTAACCGCGGGCGAGATAGAGGTTTTCCTTTTCAATGCGCTCTTCGACCAGGACATCCATCTCTGTTCCGACGAAACGATCGAGACGACCTTCGGTTATCTGTTTCTGTCCCGCCTCAATCGCGGTGCGGCGCGCGGTCGTGACGCCGGCGGGTATCCTCCCCCGTGAACGCTGCTGTGCGTGTGCCCGTGTGCCCTCTTCGGCGGAAAACGAAAAGACACCGAGCCACTCGAACTGCGCCTGGTTCTGGAACTCCAGAAGCTCGGCAAAATCGTCATCCGTTTCTCCGGGATAACCCACCAGAAATGTGGACCGAATCACCGCCCCGGGAAGTGCGCTCCGGATTCGCGCGACGAGGTCCAGATACGACTGCTTACGTCCTTTTCGGCCCATTGCTTCAAGAATGCCCGCCGAGGCGTGCTGCATCGGCAAATCGAAATAGGGAAGAAAGCGCGGATCCGATCCGACAATCCCGAGCACCGATTCGGGAAACGTCTCCGGATAAAGGTACAGAAGGCGCACCCAGAATCGGCCGGGAAGGCC
The DNA here is from genome assembly GCA_035530755.1 of Spirochaetia bacterium. GTDB lineage: Bacteria > Spirochaetota > Spirochaetia > DSM-27196 > DATKUC01 > DATKUC01. The sequence continues at coordinate 11,322 of DATKUF010000171.1, forward strand.
GCGGATCCGATCCAGAAGAATCGTGAGATCCTCTTCGGACCTTCTGTCGCGTCCGAAGGAGTTCAAGTCATGAGCAACCAGGTTGACTTCGCGAATTCCGCGCGAATGCAGCTCCCCTATTTCGTCTACGACATCGTCGACCGAACGGCTGCGCAGATTTCCGCGGATGAGAGGAATCGCGCAGAACGCGCACCGGTTGTTGCAGCCCTCCGCGATTTTCACGTAGGCGCTCCCCGGGAAAGAAAGCAGCTCTCGCCGGCGCGGGATACGCCACCCGGCGGGACCCGCATCGTACGCAGGCAGGAAAACTTCGCCGGCACTCGCAAGGACTCTATCGAGGAAACCCGCAATGAGCTCCGGCCGACGGTTGCCGAAAAAACCGCTCACCTCGGGCATGCCCTCGCTGAGCTGTGCTCCGTACCTCTCGGAGAGACAGCCCGCCATGACCACCTTTGCTGCCGGATACTGTTCGTGAAATCGCAAGGATGTCTGGATCGACTCTTCCTTTGCCGGTTGGATAAAACCACACGAGTTAACGATGATGACCGACGCGCCGTCCGGCTCAGTCAACCGGAGCCAGCCGGAATCGTGGAGCGCGCTCATCATCACCTCTGCGTCGACCTGGTTTTTCGCGCAACCGAGATTCTCGAGGTAGTAGCTTTTTTCCGTGTGCTTATTCAGGTCAGTTGATTGGAACGAGCTCAAGCCGGTACGTGCCCCCAGATTGGCTCCACTGAATGAAGTCGGTGGCGATTTCACCCGCCTTCCCCAGGGAGACGGGATTGCCGGAGACAGCGAGTTGAACCGCCCCCGCATTTGAGAGCCACAGCTCGAAGCGGGTCGAGGCGGTAGCGGTGAACCGCTCGCCTGCCTGGTAGTAGCGCTCCTGCCGCTGTCCGTTGTCAATGCTGTAGCGAAACAAAGCTGCGCCGGAAAACGCCATGTCTACGGTAAACGGCACCATGCTCTGTGCAGTTGTGATCAGAGAACCACTTGTGCCCGGCGCAGCAGCGGGGGCGGCCGCCGTGGTGCCGAGGTTACCCGTCTCCGCGGCGGTCGCCGTGGGGACCGCTGCGACCGCAGGCGCTGTTGTGGCTGCGACGGGATTTGTCCCGACCGCACCTGTTTCGCCCCCGGGCGCGAGTGGCGCAGTACCGGAAGCGCTGTCAGCAGCTGTACTGCCCTGGGCAGCAATACTGCCCTGGGCAGCAATACTGCCCTGAATCGAGGTGTCGAGCCGGATCACAGCAGAGGGGGTCGCGTCCGCTGTTGAAATCGATCGAACCAGCAACTTGATGTCCGCCTTGCCGTCACCGCTCAGGTCGACGACTTTTTCCACGTTGGGAACCAGATCGACCACCCCGGTCGGTGTGCTGATGGTGACAGTGGAACCGATGTCGGTAAGGAGCAATTGATACTCCTTGCCTTTCGACTGGACGGTAATCGCGTCACCTCGTTTGAAACTCTGCTCTTTCATGCCGCCCTGAAACCCGTAGTCCTGCCCCGTCGCCGACTTCGCCGTACCGGAGGTTTTTGCAGCGACCGGCTTTGTCGTTTTCGCGTTCTGATCGGAGCGTGCAGACGAACCATGAGTGCCGAACACGAGAAAGGCGACCAGACCGAGGGCGGCAGCGGCGACGAGAGCGCCACCGATGAAGATCGGCGTTCTTCGGGTCGGTCGTTCGAGCAGCTCATCCATCGGAACCGGCTGCTCCTGGAGCTTGAGGTTCTTGTAGAGGCTTACCATTTCCTGGGCACTCAGGCCCAGATACTCGGCGTAGTTGCGCAGGAATCCGAGAAGATAGGGCTCGCCGGGAAGCATGCCGAAATCCTCCGACTCCAGCGCCGTCAGGAACCGCTTTGCTATGTGCGTGTCCCGTGCGACCTGCTCGAGCGTGTATCCCTTGCTGTCTCGCATGCTCTTCAGTTTTTCGCCGATCGATTCCATACTGCCCTGCTAATTCTGCTTTCCAAACAGGAAATCGTCAATTATGTTGGCGGTCGCGGGACCGTCATAGCTGAAACGCGTTGCCGGGATATTCTGATTTGTCTTGATGGAAGCAAAGTCGATCTGATACTGTTCGTATCCCACATCGACCCCGATGATGCGCCGGATGAAACCATCCTTCCCGATCGAAACATTCAGCTGGCGGAACCCCTGACTGGTGTTGCGCCAGTCGAGTTTGAGCTTGATCACCATCTCCCCCGACCCGTCTTCGAGCGGGACGGGATCCGGTCCGACCAGATAGGCCTTGCTGTAATTCTTGCCCATGATAGCCAGGCCCTCTTTGGTTGCCAGATTCGCAACCTGTCCGCTGCTCCGACCCGAGAGGGTCTGCTGCAGAAGGACATTGTACTTGGGAAGGTATACTCTGAGGATTTTTCCGTCGGAAGAGAGGACCTGATCTTTCGGGTCGGTGAAGTCGATACGAATCATGTCGGGACTCCGGTAGTAGAGGGTCCCTTTCATAGTCTCACCCTTCGCGGTGTACGTAATGTTCGCGATATAGTCGTTGATCTTGCCGTATCGTGCCGAAAGCGTATCGAAAAATGCGGTCGCAGTCAGGATTTCCTGCGAGAAGGCCGGTGCTACCAGGCCGACCAGCAAGAATGGAAAAATAATTCGCGGATATTTCAAGGTATTAACCACCACCTACGGCAATCGGAAAGAGTTCTGTTCAATATTGTCGGATAGGGTCCCATTTGTCAAGGACGACGCAGTTTTCGGAACTTCAGGGGAGCTTCAGGAGAGCTCCCGGATCTTGTCCCGTATTTCAGCAGCCTTTTCGTAGTCCTCGTCTTCGATTGCCTTGGTAAGCTCGGTCTCGAGCATTTGGCGCGGGTCAGTTGCGGGCCGCTCATCGATCTGCTTCAGCGCCGATCGAAGATAGTTGAGTGAGCGGATACGCTCGAACTGGAAAGCCGGGGATTCGAGCTCTTCCATCGATTCAATTTCGCTGATAGCACTGATGAGAATCTTCTGAGCGGTTTCCTTCAGGTGCTCATGAATGGATTCCATGGCGCGGGCCATGGCGTTCATACGCAAAATGTAGGGCTTGTACTGGAGAACGGCGTTCTTGTCCTCATCGTTCTCACAATACTTCTCGAGCATGGTGCAGGTCAGCAGATTATGGTCCGTGTCGGCGACGACTCGTTCGAAATCATTCAGCTGGAAGAGAAGCAGGTACCGATAGTAGTACAGCACTCCCTCGCTCTGGAGAAGAATACAGTCTTCGTGGGACAGCGTGAATCCTTCGTCCGTGCCGTGCTCGGTACGATAGCGTTGGAGACGATCGTCGAGCTCCTCGAGAACAGTTTCCTTGTCGAAGGGCCGAGCACCGTCAGGTCTCCCGGTCAATTCGTACTGCTCGATTCCGAGCGGAAGGCGGACCTGGAGCACGCTGCGACCGTCGTCGGCAACTATGATCCTCATAGTCTGTTCAGGATCGTGGGGCCACTCATTCAACAGGCCGGTCAAATCCTTACTCATTTCGTCCTCCATCGCCTCCTGATACAATACTAACACTCGATCCGCCGGTCGGCAACGTGATCACGTTCGCTGTCGGCACAATTCTCTCACCGCCTATTGCCACGTGCATGTGCGATGACTAGGATAACCGCAGAGGTTTCCATGGTAAAGGTAATTTCGCTCGGAGGATCCATAGTGGCCCCACAGGAGGTCGATACCGGCTTTGTGAAACGGTTCGTTCTCCTAATTCAATCCTATCTCGACGGCGACGCACACCGACGGCTTGTCTTTGTCGTCGGTGGCGGCGGACCGGCGCGGACCTACCAACAGGCTTATCGCAGCATTTCGGACGATCCGGTCGAAACAGAACAGGACTGGATTGGAATAGCCGCAACGAGGCTCAACGGCCAATTGATCAAAGCTGTCTTTCACGATCTCTGCGTCGATCCCCTGGTGACCGATCCGACAGCGCAGGTGACATTCTCCGGTCGAATCCTCGTGGCGGCCGGATGGAAACCCGGATTCTCCACAGACTATGACGCGGTTCTGCTTGCTGAGCGTTTCAAGGCGGACAGCGTGGTCAACCTGTCGAACATCGAAAAGGTGTTCACCGCCGACCCGCGAAAAGAACCGACCGCGAGACCGCTCGACCGGGCGAGCTGGACCGAGTTCCGCGAGCTTGTCGGCGACACCTGGAAGCCGGGGGCGAACTATCCGTTCGATCCTATCGCAGCAAAGAAAGCGGCCGAGTTGCAGCTCCGGGTTGTCGTGGCCGCCGGAAGAAACCTCGAGAATCTGCGCGCGATACTGGAAGGCCGTCCCTTCTCGGGTACGGAAATTGGCCCGGAATGACGGGGCCGAAACCGGCCTGCACGGCGATCCCGCCCCGCCGCGCTGTCACAGTCCCTGATCTCCTTCCGGAACCTGGGGCTGTGGGACTGGATTAGCAGGTTGCTGTACCGGTGCCTTTGGAACGGCGGGCGCGACGGTCGAGGGCGCCTTTCCCGACCGCTTGAGCAGCTCAGCAGCGATGGTGCGAAGCTTGTCACCGGCCTCTACGGTCAGCGCATCGGCAACTCCTCCGACAGACGAAACGGTCCCGGCGGAACCTGCGTTTGCGAGGTTGCGTCCCAGATCGGCCAGCGTGGTTGCAAGCGGATATGCATTCTGAATCTGAGCGATGTCGTCAATCGCCGCGGAAAAGTCGCCGACGCGGATGCGCGCGAGAGCTGCGCTGCGGAAGAGGTTATCACGAAGAAAGGGCGCGGCGGCGGCGTCCTTTTCGGCGAGCTTAAGGGTGAGTTCGGCGGCCGAGCTCTTCTTTGCGGAGATCAATGCGTCGGTCAGACTGATCATCGTCGACGCGCGATAGTAAGGATCGCCGATCGCCGAGACAGATGGCACCACCTTCTGCCACTCTCCCCAGGCGATTTCGACCCGGGACACCGCCTCGACAGCGGCGGACCGCTGGGCGGCGTTCGTTACCTGCGGGAGCAATTCACGGGCGACGCCGGCCGTGGCGAGAGCGAGCCGGGGTTGATGGATGCTCCCGTACGCGTTTGCCACGGCGGCGAGGGCCTCCACGCGCTGGTAGGGATCGCTGATTGATTGCGCAAGATCCACAGCCTGAGAGCAAAGATCAAGGGCCTGACCTCTTGAGTCGGGTGCGTCGGCGAAGCTCTTCTGTGCTACCGCAGCATAGCCCTCTGCGCGCAGGTAGGCATATTCCACCGTCTGCAGAACGCTGAGCGCGTCCTTCGATTTGTGAAGTGTTGCAAGGTTCTCCGCAACCTGGATAACCCGCGAGGCATCCTCTTCGCTTCTACGAACAACCGTCACGGAGGTGATCTGATCGATGGATCGCACCGCATAATACGATGCCGAGTCCGCATTCCCCGAAACCTGAAACCGCACGGCAATTTCGGAAAGGGCGAGAGCTTTCAACCAGGGGCTGGCGATGCTCCCGGCGGCGGGAATTGCCTGCTGTAAAAGGATATTCACCGGTTGAGTAAGACCGGCGTCCTGGTACCTGCGCGCGGTGTCAACCAGCAGGGAGGCTCGCACCCAGAGATCCTGGATGATGTAAATTGCCTGAACGGTCTGCCGGAGAACGTCGTAGGCGGGAGGGCCGGCCGCGAAACAGGCGGAAATGATCTTCTCGAGCACCAAGCCTTTCGTCGTGTCGTCACGAATGGCGTTGAGTCCGTCCAGTGCGGTCTGCAGAAGCTGAACCGCCCGATCGGTTTGCCCGGCCTCAACGAGCAATCCCGCCACCGAACTTTGTATGTCGGAGCTATCCTGAGTCAGATTCGCGAGGCTGGTAAGCTGCAGCGCGCGGTCGAGGAGTCTGAGAGCCTCATTGCCGCTGTCCTGTGCGATATAACCGCGGGCAATTTCCGTGTAGGCGTAAATACGGGAGTGAACATCTGTGACCTGTTCGGCAGCGACCAGTGCAACCGAGAGCGGGGTGCCCTCCCGGGCAAGCGTCGCGAGGTCGAGCGTCGGCAGAGTCGCCGGTCTCGGCACCGACGCGCAGGCACTGAAGAACAGCGAAGAGATGATCAGGATGAGCCGCGACCTCCCGCCCTTCACAGCTCTCGCAAACCATTATACATTTGAAACCAGAAGCCTGCCGGTAGCCGATGAACCACGTGCAGCCGTGAAGTCGACGAACGCGGATCCGCAGAATAGATGAGAGCGATCGTCGATACTCATGAGATCAGGATCATAGCCGTCGTTGGGATGAATGATGGCCCGATCTTCGGTTTGAGAGAAGGTTTCCCGAACCGTAAGACCATTGGTATTCTTCACGGTAAAGCCTCGTCGTCGGTGTGTCGAATCCGCGGAGTAAACCTGACGAACTATCTTATGGTATCGTACAATTCTTAGTCAATGGGAGCCATTCATGTTCGCATCCGAACGATTCCGCCGGCGCGTCAACAGGACACACAAAGAGCTCCGTACCGCAGGGGATGATGAGGTATTCGGGGAAATCTCACGTGCCTTCGACGCGAGTCTTTCCAGTCTGCCGCAGGACATGCATCTCGATCTATTCGCCTACCTGATGGAGCGATTCGAAAGCAGACGGGAATCCTTCCCCGGATTGTGGGAATACACCGAATATCTAGGCGACGTTATCGACCTGCTCACGATGGGCTATGACGAGCGCAGGGATCCGCTTCTCTCCGACGACTGGGAGTATCTGCGCGACACGATATCCGATTACGCTGTCGATCTGGACATGGACCTCGTGAACTACGTGCTGCAGTTCGTGGTGTCAAAAGGGTACCTTGGGTAAACTTCGGCACGTCGGTTCCCGGCGCGGCGAAATCATGGCGGGAGGGAGGACACCCGTTCGTTGACAAGTAAAAACCTATCGGCTAAAGTCTAACACCGTAATCAGGTCATACGACCACCCGCCATATTCCCGGTGAGGTGATCGAATAATGCCGGCGTGGCGAAACTGGTAGACGCAGCAGACTCAAAATCTGCCGCCTTCACGGGTGTGTCGGTTCGAGTCCGACCGCCGGCAGCCTGCTCTGAAGACCGAGCCGATCGGGCAAGTCGGCGGCGCTTCGCTTCGTTCGACCGCCGGGGACCTACTCTGCGGGCACCGCTTCCGCGCAACCCAGATATCGAAGATAGAGCGATTCCTGTTCGTCGAGGAACAAATCGAGGATCAGCGGGTCGAATATGCGCCCGCGCTCGGTGCGCATGGTGTCCATCGCGTCCCCGAGCGCGTAGGCCAATCGGTAGGGACGATCGGTAGTGAGTGCGTCCCATACGTCCGCCACGGTTACTATTCGAGCTTCGATGGGAATTTCTTCTCCCAGAAGGCCGCGGGGATAGCCGGACCCATCCCACTTTTCCTGGTGGCAGAGCGCCACCGTCGCCACCGCCTCCACGTCCTCTATGCAGCTCAGAATCCGATGCCCTTCTACGGTGTGCTGCTTCATCACGTCGTACTCGTCTGCGGTAAGTTTGTCAGGCTTGTTGAGAATAAGATCCGATACCGCGATCTTTCCCACGTCATGCACAATTGCGCCGAGGTAGACGGTCCGGACCGTACGTGCGGAAAGGCCCAGCCTGCCGGCGATATCGCTCGCGTAGTGAGCGACACGCAGAACGTGGCCGCCGGTGTAACTGTCTTTCGACTCGATCGCGGAAGCAAGAGTGCGCAGGAAGGATTCCAGCCGGATGTCGGCCGGGTTCGCAGTCTCATCCGCCGATACCGGACCGAGCCGCTCCGCGGAGGCCGAAAGATCCCCATCAGGGGTCAGGAAGACTTCAGAAACCGACCCGCAGTCGGATAGAGAGCTGTCCGGCCGGGGGTTGTCGAAGTTGTTCTGCACAGATTTTGCTCCCTGTCACTATTGTCGGTCCATTTTTGTCATCGCTTCAACGCTACGCACCCCGGTCCTCCATATTCAGGTCACGCGGGCGTTGCGCAGCAGGCGAAAAAGCATCGACGGCCAGACTGCCTTAATCAGAAGGGCAAATCGCGTTCGGGAATCCAGGCCGATTGTGGCCTCCCGCCGATTCTTCCGGATGGCTCGGACAATGCCGTGCGCTGCCTTTTCGGGTGAGATGCCGTGAAGCTGCGCGCGATCCATGTTTCCGGACGCCGATCCGTCACCGCGCAGCGCGTTGCGCGACACATCGGTCCGGATAAACCCCGCTACCATCATTTGAACATGTACATTCTCGCGCCATGTTTCAAGACGAAGCGACTCGAAATAGCCATGAAGGGCGTGTTTGGCGGCTGAATAGGCGGAGCGTTGCTGAGTCGCGATTTTTCCGGTGACGCTGCCCACTACGACAATGGCACTTTCCGGTCGACCGGAAAGAACCGGCAACAGGTACTTTGACAGGAGCGCCGGCGCGAAGAAGTCGATTTCGAGAATGCGGCGCATGACCTGCGCATCGGTTTCGGCAACGGTCGCCCGCTGGCTGACGCCCGCATTGTTTACCAGGATATCGATCCACCCGTAGCGGGCGGCAGCCTGGACGACAAGTGAAGGCAGGCTTTCGAGGTTCGACAGGTCGGCGGGAAGGAGGTGGATCCGCTCTTCAGGGAGTCCGGTTTCTCGGCGAACCTCTTCCAGAAGATTCACGCGCCTTGCGGTGAGAATCAGTCGGGCTCCCTCACGGGCGAGCGCTGTGGCGAGCGCACGACCGATTCCCGAGCTCGCGCCGGTGATCCAGACCACTTTGTCGGACAATTCCATTGGTACCCCGCCTCGTCGCAGTGGTACCACGGTTTCGGCTGTTGGTAAAGAGCAGTCTCAGTCACCGAAGCCGCGGGCCGCAACCAGAGCGGGGGCGAGTTGCAGGGAATCAAAGCGCTGCGCCTTCAACTTTTCTTCGATTCCGCGTCGGAGCTGGACCCAGAACGGGTGGATCGAACAGGTCCCGCTCAGCTCACACTCTTTGGTGCGAACCGCGCACATGTTCAGTGCGACCGGCCCCTCCATCAGCACCATGATGTCAAACAGGGAGATATCGGAAGGGGCCTTCGCCAGAGTAAATCCGCCATTTGCGCCCCGGTGAGACCGAACGATTCCTGCCTGGGCGAGTTTTTGCGCTATTTTTGCGAGGAAGCTGTTGGGAATATCCATTCGCGATGCAATCTCACCTATCATCGTCACCGCCGTCGGGTTGGCCGCGAGGTAATAGACGCATCGGATTGCATAGTCCGTCTTCCGGGTGATCTGCATCAGTAGCCCTCAGCGTCCCCTTCTATCGCGTCGGCCGTTACCGGTTTCCGGAAGAAACGATAGACCAGGATCTGGTAGACCACGATGATCGGCACGAAGATGAACGCGACAATCGTCATCACGCGAAGTGTATAGGCGGACGATGACGAATTGAATATCGTCAGACTGCTCGCCGGATCGAGGGCCGACGGGAGGAGCCGCGGAAAAAGACCGATGATGCCGGTGAAGACGATGCCAAGCACTGTCGCGCATGAGGAAAGGAATGCAAGAAGTCGGCTTGCCCGCGAGGTAAAGATTCTCGAGGAGACCAGCCCCGCGACCGCAACAAAGGGAACGACGAACCACCCCGGCGACGCCACGAAGTTAGCGTACAGATTCGTGAAAAATGCGGTACCAATCAAGAACACAACCGCAACCGCAGCGAGGATGTACCATAACTTCGTGGACAATGCAGCGGCCCGCTCGCTGAGTTCGCCGCCGGTGCGAAGCACAAGCCACAGCGCCGCGTGATAGAGGAACAGGACGACGAAAAGGATTCCGGTCAAAAGGCCGTAGAAGTTCAGCAGACCAAAGAAGGTTCCATGGTATCCGGAGGCATCGATCTGCAAACCCTGGAAGATGTTGCCGAACGCGACACCGAAAAGCAGGGCCGGGATGAAGCTTCCGATCAGAATGATGGTGTCCCACCACTTCTTCCAGCGCGCCCCTTCGATCTTTCCCCGAAATTCGAGCGATACCCCGCGCAGGATGAGTGAGTACAGTACAAACAGGAGCGGTAAGTAGAGGAAGCTGAACATCGCGGCGTAGGTCCCGGGAAAGGCCGCGAAGGTTGCGCCACCGGCGGTTACGAGCCAGACCTCATTCCCGTTCCACACCGGTCCGACGGCGCCGAGTATCATACGCTTCTCGGTATCGTTGCGCGCGAGAAAGTTGTAGAGCATCCCGCTGCCGAGATCGAACCCGTCGAGCATGAAGTATACTGCCCAGAGAAGCCCCCAAAGCACGAACCAGATAACCTGCAGCGTCATATTGCTTTCTCCTCGGTTTCGGCGACCCGGTATTCGCGGGAGTATCTGGAAAGAAGAAATATATCTACCGCCATCAAAACTCCGTAGAGCAGTATGAAACCGATGAGCGACACGATAACGTCACCGGCGGTAATTGATTTCGAGACTGCGTCCGCGGTTCTGAGCATGTTGTAGACGATCCATGGCTGGCGCCCCAGCTCGGAGACGAGCCAGCCGAGCTGAACCGCAAGGTAGGGAAGGACAATCGCGAAAAGCATCACCCAGAGATACCATCTCATTCTGACGAGCGTATCCTTGCGTGTGAAATGGAATCCGAGAAACGCCAGAAGCAGAAAGAGGAAGCCGAGGGCCACCATCAGGCGAAACGCGAAAAAGCTGATGAGCACCGGAGGTCGGTCAGCCGCGGGAAATTCGAGTAGCCCTTTTATCGTCGATTTGGGATTGTGATAGGCGAGGAGGCTCAATCCGTAGGGAATCGGCACCGCCTCGACCAGGTTACGATCGTGCGCCGGATCCGGAATCTGGATGACATAGAAGGGCGCCGCAGTCACCGTCTGCCACTGGGATTCGATAGCGGCAAGTTTGGTCGGCTGAAAGTCGGCAACCTGCCTGCCGCTGAGATCCCCGGCAAATATGAGAAGTGCCGAGCACACCAATCCGAAGGTCGCTCCGACGCGGAATGATCGTTTGAAAAAAACGTCGTCGGTCCTTTTGAGCAGGTGATATGCAGAAACTCCCATGAGGAAAAATGCTGCGAGCACGTAGCCGGCGAGGACTGTGTGGAGAAACTTCACCCACCCGTACGCGTTGGTTATGAGGGCACCGAAGTCGACCATCTCGGCTCTGCCGGCGTTGATGACATAACCTACCGGCCGCTGCATCCATCCATTAGCGAGAAGAATCCAGAGCGCCGAGAGTGTGCTCGCAGATGCGACAACCCAGATGACCGCTGCGTGCGCCCGTTTCGAGAGCCGTTTCCACCCGAATATCCACACGCCTATGAAAGTCGACTCGAGGAAAAACGCAACAGTGGCCTCGATTGCGAGCGGCGCGCCGAATATGTCGCCGACGTAGCTGGAGTACCCGGCCCAGTTCATTCCGAACTGAAACTCCATGGTGATTCCAGTGACAACGCCAACAGCGAAATTGATCAGGAAAAGCCGCCCCCAGTATTTCGTCATCCGGAGGTAGGTTTCATCCCCGGTCACGACGTAGCGCGTCTCCAGATAGGCGACAAGGACCGAAAGTCCAAGAGTCAGTGGGACGAAAAGGAAGTGAAAGCCAGCCACGACCGCAAACTGAATTCGGCTCAGCGCGACAACACTCATTGGCACCCCCGGCTGTGATACAGGATGTATTTGGTCTCGTTTTTAGATATACTGCGGTCGATCCGGAACTGTCAACTGTACGGTGATGTTTTGCTCGACTAATATGACTCCATGAACGCCAACGAAAAACGGGCCGATAGATGGCTCGCATCCGAAACAGATCGTGTGCGCAGATACCTCATTGCATCGATTTCGCTTGGCGTTCTGTCCGGCGTACTTATCCTTGTACAGACAAGCCTCCTCGTAGAGGTGGTAAACGCCGTGATCTTCGAGGGCAGTTCCCTTGCGTCACTTCTGCTTCCTGTAGCAGCTCTTCCGCCGGTCTTTCTCGCCCGTGCAGCAGCACATTACGCTTCGCGCCGGGCCGGGTTCGAATGTGCCTCCGGAGTTCGCATCAGCGTGCGCGACCGGCTGGTGACGCGCCTGCGGGAACGTGGACCGGTCAAGCTTGCGTTCGAACATCGCGGGGAGCTGGCAAATACCGTTATGGACGGCGTAGAGGCAATCGAAGGCTACTACGCCCGATATCTGCCTCAACGGGCCATATCCGCGATTCTGCCTCTGTTGATTCTGGTTGTAGCCTACCCTCTCGACTGGATTTCCGGCCTGATCTTCACGGGAACGGCGGTTTTCATTCCGGTCCTCGCGACCTTGATCGGTACGGAGGCCCGGGTCAGAAACCAG
>DATKUF010000172.1:0-15437 GCA_035530755.1 Spirochaetia bacterium
TCGCAAATATCGAGGAAACTGTTGCGGCAGGTTCGCGCGAGGTGGTAATCACCGGAGTCAATCTGTCACGATATTCGGATGGTACGACTGGTTTCAGCTCACTTCTCGAAAGGATTCTGGAGCTTCCCGGCGATTTTCGCCTTCGGATATCATCGATGGAACCTGATTCGCTCGACGACCGATTCCTCGACATCCTCTCCCATCCGAAGATGTGTCCCCACCTTCATCTCTGTCTTCAAAGCGGTTCGGAACGCATTCTTCTGCAGATGCGCAGACAATATTCATACCTGGGATACCGAAAAATTGTCGACGCGATCCGGACGCGGCTGCCGGACTTCAATCTGACCACAGACGTCATAGTCGGTTTTCCCGGCGAGACTGAGGCGGACTTCGCCGACACCGAAAACGCCTGCCGGGAGATAGGCTTCTCGCACGTTCATACCTTCCCCTATTCCCGCCGCAGCGGCACCCGCGCCGACCGGATGGATGGCCAGATCTCCGAGGACGCGAAGAAGGAACGCTCGGCACGGATTCGGCGGATCTCGGACGAGAACAAGCGCAATTACCGCCTGCGCTTTGTCGGACGCGAACAGCGCGTTCTTGTTGAACGAAAAGGCGCACGCAAGGCGACAGGATCGGGCTACGGAGAACATTACGTTCCGGTCGAGTTCCATCTTCCCGAAGTCCGGTACAACGAGTTCTATCGAGTTCGTCTGACGGCCCTCGGTGAGGGGGACGACCCCGCTCTTGTCGGGTCTCCCATCCCCGTCCGGTGAACGGTCCCTCCTGTGCTCGCAATTGTCGCCGAGGACCCTGCGCTCGCCCGTCCCCTCATCCGTCTTTTCCGGCTCGTTCGGCCGCAGCGGTTCATGAGTTTTCCCGTCTACCGCTCACGATCGTCGGCTTCACCCGACATGGTCCTTTTCGTCAGCGGCAACCATGAAATCGAAGTCGCGGCGTCGGTGGGATATCTTTTCGGGGCAGCGTCGGAATTCGCACATGATGCCGACCGCGCCCGATCGCAGACCACGGTCGAACTCATTGCCGGGGTGTTTCGATACATGGACGAAGTCGAACATATCGCGCCGATCGCAGTTGTCTCACGAACGACGCTATTTGAAGGTTCCCCGGATCACAGGAAGACGGGAAACGGCCACAGATCGCGGGCCTACGTGCCCGACATTCTCTACCGCCACGCGCTTCCCGAAATTGCCGTCAAACCGACAGCAGGCGACCGATCGGCGGTTCCCGCGTTCATGCGAACCGCGCTCGGTTTCACCGCTCCTCACCGGATCCTGACGGTCTGCGCAGATCCCGGAGCCGCCTCTGCCGCGGAAGACAGCTACGCCGGAACCCTCGCATCGCTCGTTTGGGCTGCGCGGGCGGCAGCGCTCCCGTGCAATCAAACCGATCTCGAGATTGCGCGCGAGACGGCTCTGCGGGTTGGACGATCTCTGCGCCTGACACGGACCCAGCAGCATGAGCTGGAAAGGCTCGCGCGCGAGTGGACGAGCCGTGAGGGGAACCTCCCCTCCGAGATTGCCCGGTTCGAAGGCATCACACCAAAGTCGAAGACCGAATCGTCGGAACTCCTGGCGGAGCTCCGTGTCCTGCTCGGCCGCGATGGGGAGAAGAGATGACTCCCGGGACGGTCTTTTCGCGGGTTTACGTCGAGTCCGGTGCACGTGAGTACCCGATCTGCCGCGAAATCCTCGCGCGGTTGCGCACCCTGCCGGTAACCGAAATATCGAATTACCATGAAGTCTTTTCACGGCCCAGGCAGAGCTTTGCCGCTCAAAAAAGGATGCCGGCATTAATCCTTGCGGTCAAATCGGGAACGTTCCTCTACCGGGGCGGGGACCGAATCAACAGCTGGCAGCGGGATTCAGTGCATTACAACGATCTTGTTCGCAACTGTGTTTATGATTGCGAATACTGTTTTCTCCAGGGAATGCATCCGTCGGCAAACGCCGTGGTTTTTGTCAACGTCGATGATTACTTCGCGGCAACCCAGCAGGCGCTCGAGGAAGCGGGAAGTCTTTTTTTGAGCATCTCCTACCTCACCGATCTTCTCGGATTTGAACCGATAGTCCCCTACACGCGAAAGTGGATTGATTTCGCGCGCAGCCGGTCGCGTCTCCAGTTGGAAATTCGCACCAAGAGCGACAATTACCCCGCATTGCGCGGAATTGAGGCTGCACAGAACATCGTTTTTGTATGGTCGATCGCCCCGGCCGGCGTCGCCGCAGCGATCGAACGGGGCACTGCCAGTTTTCCTAATCGCCTGTTCGCCGCACGAAGCGCGATCCAGGCCGGGTTTCGCGTACGGCTCTGCTTCGATCCGGTGATCCTCCGTGCCGGATGGGAGGAGGAGTATCGCACGGCAGTCAGAGAGACGTTCCGTCGCCTGCCGGCCGAGCGCATAGAGTTCGTCAGCGTCGGTGGATTACGAATGGGCGTCGATCAGTTTTCAAAGTTCCGGAAGGACAATCCCTCCAGAGCGCGCCTGTTCACACCGTATCGTTCCGTTGACCGCATGGTAAGCTATTCCGCGACCGCCGAAGCGCGAGTCGTCGAGGTAATGGGCGAAGCCATAGGAAAGTTCCTGCCGGACGAGCGCATCAAGTTCCTCACTTCGACGCAGCCGGGGCGGGAGGCAGCCGGACCTGCGGATAGGTCACCCACTGGAAGGCGGGATGTTTTCCGCCGATTGCCGCAGTAACCGTCTGGTCCCGAATCGACAATCCAAATACGCTGTTCGCAAAATAGACGACAGCGATCCTCCGCGCAGGATAGGCAACCATGTAGCCTTTGAAAATATCGTTGTCGCCCCAGTGCCAGAGGGAAAGCCCTTCGTCGTGGGTGTACTGCAGGGCGAAGCCGAGTCCCCACCCCACGAAGTCGGGGTCCTTTCCCTTTCCGATCCACAATTTCACCACGGGTTCCGTCATCCGTTTCCAGATCGTACGATTCAGGCCCCTGCCCTGCATAACTGCTGCCAGGAATTTCCCATAGTCCGCCGCGGTTGTGTGAAAACCACCGGCAACATTGGCGGAAGTGGGTTTATACTTCGGCACGGGGTTCCCCGCTCCATCGGTTCCAACCGCGTAGTTTCTCTCCGCTCTTTTGTTCCAGGTGAAGAACGAATCCCGCATTCCAAACGGTGCGAGCACCTTCTCCCGCGCCACGGTCTCCGCATTCGCCCCGGTGATCTTTTCCACTACCCGCTGCAGGTAGAGATATCCCTCTCCGGAATAGACGAAGCTCTCGCCGGGATCCGCGACGAACTGAAGCCCGGAGTCGTCCCGCCAGTTCTGCAGTCCACTCGTGTGGGAGAGCACCATCGCAGCGGTGATTCTCGCCGACCGTCCATCATCAGCGATGTCAGGATAGACCCAGTAACGCGAGAGCGGCCGGTCCAGGTCTATCTTGCCCTCGGCGGCAAGGCGAAGAACTGCGTAGGCGAATACCGGCTTACCCAGCGATGCGGCTTCAAATACCGTTGCGTTGGTGACCGGAGCGCGAGATTCGACATCCCGGACTCCAAACGACTTTTCCCAGGCAACCCCGTTCCCCTCGACCACGGCGATCGAAAGTCCGGGAATATGAGCGGCACGCATCGCCCGGCGAATCTGAGTATCAACCGTCGCCGAGTTGGCAATCGGCGCATCGATCCGTTGCCAGAACGTGCAGGAGGCGAGAGTAAAAAGAACCAGCGTGACGGTGGTGGCGCGAACCATCCGACGCCCGGGCCGGCCGTGCGTTACCACGAGTTCCCAATGGCGATTTCAGGGCCGGGAGCCGGAAGTTCCAGAGCATCGAAATCGACGTGTAGTGCTTGCAAGAATCATCCCTCCGGAACGACTGCGCAGATCATTGGGAGAAGCGGTCCGCCCGCAAATCATGTCGGCGACGACCGCTTGAGGTAGAAAATCGGCTCCGGGCACCGCGATGGGATATCAGCGGTCTTCGCTTCCCGGGGCGTTTCCGGTTCCGCCGGATCGCTGAACGTACTGCTTGAGCGGCTTCAGGAACTCCATGAGCTCCATGGGGAAAAAATACTTCGCAGAGGGACCCGCACCGATCTGCTTCATCGCGTCCAGATACTGAAGTACCATGGTCTTTTCGTCGATCTTGCTTGCCGAGCCGAAGATTCGTTCGAGCGCGAGGGCGTAGCCTTCCGCCTGAAGAATCGCGGACTGACGCTCGCCCTCGGCTCGCAGGATGTTCGACTGTTTATCCCCCTCGGCAACCAGGATCGTCGACTGACGCTTCCCTTCGGATTCGGTGACCATTGCCCGCCGGTTCCGTTCAGCCGACATCTGCCGGTTCATTGCGTCCTGGATCTCACGCGGCGGAACGATCTCCCGTATCTCGACTGTGGTAACCTTGACTCCCCAGCGCTCGGTTACCTCGTCGAGCTTCGACCTGAGCACGCGGTTTATGTCCTCCCGCTTGGCAAGCACATCGTCGAGCGGAATATCGCCGATTACCGCACGGAGCGTCGTTGTAGCGATTCCCTGGCTCGCGCCGGCAAAGTTGTTTACCTTGACTACCGATAGCGAGGGATCGACAACCCGGGAGTAGATCAGAAAATCGATGTCGATAGGCGCGTTGTCTTTCGTGATACAGGTCTGGCGCGGTATTTCCAGATAGATCTCGCGAAGATCCGCCCACACCGCCTTATCCACAATAGGAATGAGAAAGACTATGCCCGGACCTTTGGCGGTGAGCACCCTTCCGAGTCGAAACACCACCAGCCGCTGGTACTCGCGAACAATCTTGATCGAGTTAAACAGCGTTCCGAGCAGAACAACAGCAACAACCGCCCATACTACCAGGTCGACCAGCATAGATCCCTTCCTTGCAACTAATTACGTTTGACCACCACAAGATGAATTCCCTCAGCCGCGACGACGATGACCTCGTCTCCCGATCGGATAGTCTCTCCCATACTCACCGCCGACCACTCTTCACCGCCAACCCGCACGGTTCCCGAAAGCGAGAGCCCGTCCCGGCGGTCATCGACCGGGCGAAAATCCTCCAAGGCGGTTCCGCCGTCACCTGAAAGCGAGTCCGGTCCGGTGACGACTCTTCGTCGCTGCGCACCGACTCCTTTGAAAACTATGAATATCAGTATTGTCGACAGGACAAAAGTCGTCATCAGAATCGTGATGGGCGAGACCCTAAGCGCGATATCACCGGCAGTCGCGGATCCGGGCGCACCATGAAAGAGCAGAAACGATCCGCCGAGAATCCCCGCAATACCGAAAACTGCGATCGCCCCGTGTGACGCGACTTTGACATCGGCCACAAAAAGCACGACTCCAAGAACGATGACCGCAAGACCGACCGGGTTCACCGAAAGAAGAACAAACGCCGCAATCGACGCAATGAGACTCCCCACTCCGACCAGGCCCGGGATGCCGGTGCCCGGTGTGGTAATTTCCAGAAGCAATCCTACAATCCCCAAAATGAGGAGCACATAGGCGTTATCTGGATTCAGCAATCCGGAAAGCAGATCAGCGGCGCCACTCATCGAAATGCGCCTGATTGTTGCACCATCTGTCTGCACCCTGAGCTGCCTGCTCCCCACGGTCACCAATCGCCCGTTCAGTTTTTTCAACAGGTCCGGCAAGTCGGCGGAAATGACTTCGACCGGCGCATTCAAGTTCGTCGCGGCCGCGGTTATCCTGGACGCGCCCATAAGCCGAAGTGCGGCTGATCCCACACTCGGTCCGCGCGGAAGGAGATACAGCGCGACGGGAACCGGGGATTCCGCAATTGCCCCGGCAACGCGGTCGACTGACAGGGCACCTCTGCCCTGACCGCTCCACTCGATGACGAGCAGGGACGCGCCGGCATCATTCGCTTCGGCAATGCCGCGGGTCAGAAATCGCGCCACGACCGGGTCGATCGTTCTTTCGATGCTCATGACGTAGACGACGGGCCGTGAATTTTCCGGAAACACTTTGGCGGGCACAAAGATCCCGATGAACGAGATAAGGAAAGTCGCGGCGACAAGAGAGGTGTGCCGCGGCCGAGCGGGGCTCCACCGCGTCAAGGGGCCGTGGTGGGCACCAGGGCAGCCCGAACTGAGGGTACGCATCACCCACCTCTCCAATAGTCTCTCGCTTTTTTTCGGGTGCGTCAACTCGTCGACCGAAGATTGACATTTATGACTCATTTTGTTAGATTTTTTGGGTAATTCTTCGCGATTTGGAGGCAGCCCGTGACGACAATTTCGACCATCGCAATAAGCGACAGAGCAAAATCCGAGCTTTCCAGCCTCGAAGTGAACCGGGACAACTTTCTGCGTATCTGGGCAGAAGCCGGCGGTTGCTCGGGGATGACGTATCAGGCGGCAATCGATCAGGAATATTCGTCGGAGGACCTCACCCTGTTCGAAGACGAGTCACTCCGGATCGTGACCGACCGCATGAGCGCGCCGCTTTTTGCGGGCCTGCAGATAGACTACTCGGACGACCTTGTCGCTCCGGGATTCCGATTCTTCAATCCGAACGCGACGCGGACTTGCGGCTGCGGTTCGAGCTTCAGCTGCGAGGCGGGGGCCTAGTGCCGGCCGGCCAGAAACTCGACCTCTCCGGCGGCGAGTCGGTCTACTGCATAAACGAGTCGCAAATGCGCCTCGCAAGACGGCTTGCTGAAAAGGATCCCGACTCGTCGGCGAAAATAGAGGCGCTGTTCTCCGAGATTGAGACGAAACTCTCGCGAAACGAGCAGGCAGCGGTCGCTTTTCTCCTCATTGAGCGGCTTAACCTCGCCGCAAGAACCTGACCGGCCGATTGCTGCCGGTCAGCTCATGACCTGACCGCCGCTTGCTTTTGTCAGACGGTCGCGGACGGCGATTCCCGTTCCTGAGGGCTCCGGAAGCTCCGCTATGATCGCCCCGGCGCCCTGTGCGTCGAACCAGACGAACAGCCGGTACAGATCGCGGGCGTATTCCTCCGAGCTTTCCACAACCACGGTGAGAATATTGTCCTCGACAACCGCGCGACCGCCGCTCCATTCTTCGCGCCGAGCCGCAATCCCTGGGCGCTGCGCTATGCGAATTACCCCTAACAGACCTGACTCCGTGCCGGCTTCCTGTGCTAGCCGTCGCAGCATCACCGCTGTCTGCGCGCTGCGGAGGCGGGCCGTATCCACGGCTACGACCCGTGCGCTCGGTTTGTAGTGGGCATATTTCATTCCCGGAGAACGTGGGGTCCCGCTCTTCCCGGCGAGCATCGTGCCGGTGGGCTCGACCGTGGCGTCGCCATTCCGTAGCACGCTTCGCACCATTGCGTCGGTGACGACGCCGTGGCGGAGAATTCGGACCGCGCCGGGGCGGACCTCGATGACTGTCGACTCGAGGCCGTACTCACAGTCGCCCCCGTCAATGATTGCCGCGACCCTTCCTTCCATGTCGGCACGCGCCATTTCGAACGTCGTCGGGCTCGGCCGGCCGGACAGGTTCGCCGACGGGGCGGCGACCGGAACTCCGGCAGCGCGAAGAAATCCTGCAGCGACCGGATGTCGGGGAATGCGGATCGCAACGGTATCCAGGCCGGCCGTCGCAACATCCGAAATCCGGCACCAGGACGCGGCCTCCGCCTTCGGCACGATCACGGACAGCGGGCCGGGCGAGAACGCTGCCAGAAGCGCACGCGCGCGGGTGTCCAGCCGCGGGAATGCCGCTTCCAGCGACCCGAGATCGGAAAAATGCACTATGAGAGGATTGTCGGCCGGGCGACCCTTCGCTGCAAAGAGCCGTCGGCAGGCGTCGGGGTCGAGCGCATTTGCCCCGAGGCCGTATACGGTTTCAGTAGGAAATACAACGAGCTCGCCGTCGGGGATCAGTCTGCCGGCTTCCGCGGCGTGGTCGGAGTCAAAGGTCTTCGTCTCCCGGCTTGCGTTCATCGCACCTATTATATTCGTGGACCGCTTTTCTGTACACGAAGCGTCGTCGCTCGATGTACTTTCTATGCGTATGAAGGGTTTCGATATTGCGGAGCTTCTCCGCCTTTCGGCACGACCACGCATCTTCTCTGAAACCGGGAGTGAGTTCTGGACCGATCCCTACATCGCCGAGCACATTCTGTACGCACATCTCGACCCCACACAAAGTGATGCAAGCCGGCCTCGAAATGAAATTCTCCGGAGCATCGCGTGGATGTCTGAGTCGATCCGTAGACTGATGAAATCCGCGCCGCCGTCACCCGGATTGCTCGATCTGGGGTGCGGACCCGGCCTCTACGCGACCGAGTTTGCTCGGCTCGGGTTTGTCGTGCACGGGATCGATTTCTCCCGAATCGCCATCGAGTACGCCCAGAAGCAGGCAAAAAAGGCGAAACTTTCAATCAGCTACGAATGCAGCGACATGCGAACGCTCGAAACGGCCGGCAAGTACCATGCGGCAACGATGATATTTGGCGGGTTTGGCGTCCTTTCGAATCGTGATCGCTTTGCTATGCTGCGAAAGATTGCCCGCGCCCTTGTCCCCGGAGGTCTGTTTCTCTTTGATGTATTCCGCCGAAGCTACGTTGAACGCACCGCGCTCGAAGAACGCTGGTACACCGCCTCGCACGATGGGTTCTGGATGGGAACGCCCCATCTGGTGCTCGAGCGGAGCTTCGAGTATCCGGAAAAGCAGGTCCACCTCAACCGATACATCGTCGTGACCGCAGCGGGAGAGCTTCGGACCTACAATATGTGGCGACACTGGTATGACGAGGAGTCTGTTCGAAAAGAGGTTGAGAAGGCGGGATTCGAAATTCTGGGCATCTTTGGAGACCTCTGCGGGTCCCGGATCGACGACGAGTGGATAGCCGTTGTGGCACGTAAAAAACGCTGAACCGTTATTCGCTAAATCCCGATCCAGACATATCCGTCTTCAATTTTCACCGGGTAGGTGCTCACCGGGCGGGTAGCGGGAAAATCCCTGACGGCGCCGGTGCGAATATCGAAGCGCGAGCCGTGCTTGGGACAGCACACCTGCGCATCAGCGGTGATTATGCCTTCATATAGCGGGGAATACTCGTGTGAACACGAATTGTCGATTGCGTACACGCCGTCTTCGAGCTTGAAAATCGCAATTTCCTTACGTCGATGCACAAACTTCTGCGCTCTTTTCAACTCTTCCAGCTTCACAGCCTGGACCCATTTTGTCATTACCGGAGGTCCGCCTATTCGTTTTCACCATTGGCGCTCGTCTGTGCCAGCAGCCGCCGCATGATGACACCGCGCAACTGCTCGCGAGCCGGCTCCGGCGCGTGGTCAATCAGATCGCCGAAGAATCCTTCTACCAGCAATTCTTCCGCCTCTTCCCGCGAGTAGCCCCGCACCATAAGATAAAAGACCTGATTTTCGTCCAGTCGGCCGGTGGTTGACCCGTGGCTGCACTTCACATCATCCGTGTTGATCTGCAGACTCGGGATCGAATCGGCCCGCGCGCCGTCGTTCAATATCAGGTTCTTGTCGTTCAGAAAAGCATCGGTACGCGTGGCCTCATGCGCCACCTGGATGAGTCCCTGATAGATCGCGTGCGCCTCGTCCTTCACCGCGCCTTTGTAGTAGGTCCTGCTCACGGCGTGAGGAGCGTTGTGGTGCTGGACGGTCCGGACGTCAAAGTGCTGATCTTCGTGGCCAAAATAGATACCGTTGAGCCGCAGATCGGATCCCGGTCCGTCGAGCACGCAGTCGACGCGGTTCTTGGCGAACATTCCGCCGAAAACAGCCGCGAAATGCACGAGCGAGGCGTCGCGGTTCACCCACGAACTGCCGTTCGAGAACCAGGAGCTGTCGATGTTGATCTGTTCGACCGAAAGGCAGACAAGGCTGGCAGCGTCCTTCACCTGGATATCGCTTGCTTCGTTCCACAGCAAAGCGCCATCGGAATCACCCGCAACCCTCTGGACCAGCTGCCCGCGTGCGCCTTTTTCGAGTATCACGACGGTCTCGGGCACCAGCAGCGCCTCCTCGCCGGATCCGTAGTATTCGACGAGCACCGGTTCGGACACTTCCACGAAAGACGGCACAAAAAAGTAGACGCCGTGAGTGATCGAGCAGTAGTGCCAGGCCTGGATCCGATTGTCCACGTTCTCGAGGGATTTTCGCAGCAGGTTTTCGAGAGCTTTGGCCTCCGGGGACGCGGCGACGACGGTAACAGTCCCGACGGCGGGCTTTTTTCCGGCCTCCTCGGCTGCAAGATCGGAAAAAAGCTCGTTCAGGGAAACAAGTCTCACTCCGCGTTCGGCGAGCTCCGGCTTGAGCACAAGGCTCACGCATTGACCGTTTTCAAAGCGCGCGTAGCCCGCGTAACCGGCGGGAATTGCATCGACGGCGTGGGTCGGAACCGCGGCACCGGCCTGCAACCCATAGTTGTAACTGTCGAAATCGTAGTTCGAAATGTCGCTTCTTCGCCACTCCTCTTCATGGGTCGTCGGCCACTCGAGCGCCGAAAACCGTTTGAGTGCAGCTTCACGAAACTTCCGCATCCACGCCGGTTCGATTCGTGAAGCGAGGAATGCGGACAAGTCGCCCGTCCCGCGGAAAACCCGCGTCTCTGTGGTGCTCAACCCCTGCTCCTTGCTAATTGTAACAGCCGAATGATTTCGACCGGTCCTTACCCTACGGACCCTTCCATTTCGAGTTCAATCAGTCGATTGAGCTCGATCGCGTATTCCATCGGCAGTTGTTTCACCAGCGGATCGAGAAAGCCGTTCACTATCATCACACTCGCCTCCGCCTCATCGAGACCGCGGGTCTGCAGATAGAACAACTGCTCTTCGCTTATGCGCGAAACTCGTGCTTCGTGTTCGATCGACACGTCGTCCGAAAGGATGTCCATATAAGGAAACGTGTTGCTCCGCGACTCGGGATCCATGATGAGCGCGTCGCACACTACCTTGCTCTTGATGTTATGCAGCCCTGGTTCTACTTTGATTTGACCGCGGTAACTTGCGACGCCGCCGTCTTTGCTTATCGACTTACTGGTGATGATCGAGCTGGTGTTGCTCGCCGCATGGATACATTTACCCCCGGTGTCCTGCTCCTGTTTCTTTCCCGCAAAGGCGATTGACAGAATCTCGCCGTGAGCTCCGTCGCCCATGAGCCAGACCGACGGATACTTCATCGTACGCTTACTCCCGATGTTCCCGTCGATCCACTCAACGGTTGCGCCCTCGTATGCGACCGCCCGTTTGGTGACGAGGTTGTACACGTCGCTCGACCAGTTCTGGATCGTCGTATACCGAACACGGGCGCCTTTGAGTGCCACGATCTCGACGACTGCGCTGTGCAGGCTGTCGGTAGTATAGATCGGCGCGGTACAACCCTCGATATAGTGTACGAACGCGCCCTCATCGGCGATAATGAGCGTCCGTTCGAATTGGCCGAAGTTCTGCAGGTTGATGCGAAAATAGGCCTGGAGCGGGATGTCCACTTTGATGCCTTTTGGGATGTAGATGAAACTTCCGCCGGACCACACCGCACTGTTCAGCGCCGCAAATTTGTTGTCAGAATAGGGGATGATCGTCCCAAAATACTTGCGGACTATATCAGGATGCTCGCGAACGGCGGTTTCCGGGTCCGAAAACAACACCCCCTGTTTCTCCAGATCCGCCCGGATGTTGTGATAGACGACCTCCGAATCGTACTGAGCGCCGACGCCGGCGAGAAACTTCTTCTCGGCTTCGGGAATTCCGAGCCGATCGTAGGTGTTGCGGATTTCGTCGGGGAGGTCCTCCCACCGCTTCTCCTGCTTGTTGACGGCGGTCGCATAGTAGTACATATCATCGAAATTGAGGCTCGACAGATCAGCGCCCCAATTGGGCATCTCTTTCCGGTGGAACTCTTTGAGGGACTGCAGGCGATACTCCAGCATCCACTCGGGTTCTTTTTTGTGCTCCGAGATTGCTCGGACCACATCTTCCGTCAGCCCCTTTTCGAGTGTGCGGTAGACCGATGTGTCTGGATAATTGAACCCATATTTGTAGTCGCCAACGTCAACGACCTTGGACTGACTGCTCATTTGCTTCCTCCTCGATCCCGTACTGCTCCCGGATCCAGTCGTATCCCTTCGCTTCGAGAGTGGTCACCAGATCCCCGCCGCCAGAGGTGACGATCTTGCCTTTGTACATAATGTGCACAAAATCGGGCCGGATGTGATCGAGAATACGCTGGTAGTGGGTGATGATAAGCGCACCGAAATCGTCGCCGCGCAACGCGTTTACGCCCTTGGCGACAACCTTGAGCGCGTCGATATCGAGGCCCGAATCGGTCTCGTCCATAATCGCAAAATGAGGTTTCAGGAGGAGCATCTGCAGCACCTCCATCCGCTTCTTCTCTCCGCCGGAAAATCCTTCGTTGAGGTAGCGGTTGATGAACTGCTGGTCGATCTCCATGAACTGCATGGCTTCGCGCAACTCCTTTATGAAGGAGACGGTTTTCCGGCCTTCCGCCGCCCCTGCGCTCGCCTGTATTTCCGTTGCACGTTTGAGAAAACGGCCGACGGTAACGCCGGAAATCTCCACGGGGTACTGGAAAGCAAGAAACAACCCCTTGCGCGCTCGCTCGTGGGTCGGCATTTCGAGGATGTTCTCGCCGTCGACCAGGACCTCCCCCGCGGTAATCTCATAGGACGGGTGACCGAAGATCACGTTACTGAGCGTACTTTTTCCGGAACCGTTTGGCCCCATGAGCGCGTGGATCTCTCCGGTGTTCAGAACCAGGTCGATTCCGTTCAGTATCTCCTTGTCTGCGATATTCGCATGCAAATCTCTTATTTCAATCTTCACAACTTTCCCTCACGCTCAGATGGGGTACCCGAGCTCCAGCCGGGCCTCTTCGCTCATGAAATCAATGCTCCAGGGTGGATTCCAGACAAGGTTCGCTGCAACTTCGGTGAATCCAAGCTTCTCTTTGAGCACACGGTTGATGTCGTAAACAATCTGGTCGCCGAGCGGGCAACCGGGTGAAGTGAGAGTGAAGTCTACCTCTACGCGTTGTTCTTCCGGTTCGACTCGATAGATCAGTCCGACATCCACTATGTTCATGCCGATCTCCGGATCTACCACTTCCTTCAGAGCGTCCAGGACCTGCGCTTTCGAATGCATGATTCACTCCCCCTAAACATTATCAATTTAATCATATATCCATCATCGATCAAGGGTTGCCAATGAGGGTCTGTTAATAGATGATAGGAACAGGCTAACACAAATTGTCGGCGCCGCCAACTCCGCGGTTGCCGTGCAGAAGAGGTGCATACCTTTCGCGGGTCGTTTCCACGCGATCGTTCGATTGATACAATGACTGAAGATGTCCGTGCTCGTCGTTCTCTGTCACCCGGCACCAAAAAGCTTTAACCACGAAATCGTCCGTGCTGCCATGCGGGGGCTGGAACGAGTGGGGATTCCGGTCGTCTACCACGATCTGTACCGCGAGTCGTTCGATCCGGTGCTCGTCGAGGAGGAGATACGGCGTCGCTTCAGCTTCGACGTGAACGTGCAGGCCTACTCGCGCGAGGTGACCGAAGCCGAAGGGTATCTTTTCGTGCACCCGGACTGGTGGGGAATGCCGCCGGCTCTTCTGAAAGGCTGGTTGGACAGAGTTTTTCGCCCGGGGATTGCCTACGATTACGAAGGGCAGGAGTTCGTTCGAAAACAGCGGGTGCCGCTTCTCGCCGGCAGACGGGGATTCGTCGTTTGTACAACGGAGCGGGAAAGTGATGACCAAGCCGGCAGCGAGCCTCGACCGGCTCATCCGGTGGAAGCGCTGTGGCGGGAAGCCATTTTCGGTTTCTGTGGAATCAAAGAAGTTTCGGTGCGCGTGCTCGACGATCTTCGCAACACCACTCTGAACCGGCGACGTGCCTGGCTGCGGGAGATCGAAGAGGAAACCGAATCATTCTTTTCACATGGCGAGCCGAAGATTTGATACAAGGGGATGATAGATGAAGGAGCTTCTGCTCTACAGGCATGCCAAAGCTGAAAAATCCGTTCCCGGGGGAACCGACGACGAGCGACCTCTTTCACCCAGGGGCGAGCATGAAGCGAAGACAATGGGCCGGAAGCTCAAAGCTGCAGACGCGATCCCGGATTATATTCTGTCGTCGAGTGCGACCCGCGCGGCCGATACCGCTGCCATCACCTCCACAGCTTGCGGATGCAGGGCACCGGTACATTACGCAACCGCACTCTATGATGCAGAGCCCGAGAGTTACGCGCAGGAGCTGCGCCGGGTGGACAAATCGGTGAACCGGGTAATGCTCGTTGGACACAACCCAACGATCGAGGAGTTCGCGGCGCGCCTTCTCGGTCACAGAATCGAAATGAAGACTGCGTATCTTGTGCATCTGTCACTTGATATCAGCGGGTGGCAGGACTTTGAGCTCGGCGCTCCTGTGAAACTGAAGTCGGTACTCGTGCCGGAAACTGCAGGAGTCTGATACATATGCTCGAGCTTACGAGGATCGGAGAGAGTCTGTCTCTCCCACCTGGAGGACTGATTGCGCTCGCCGTCCTCGGACTGATTCTGCTCGCGGCGCGTCGCAGACGTTTGGCTATCGGGATTTTCGTGCTCGCTCTCGCGGGGGCGTACGCTTTGTCCATCCAGCCCGTTGCAAATGCGATTATGGTTCCTCTCGAAGACGCCTACCCGCCTTTCGACCTGAACCAGGCAGCCGGCGCGGACGCCGTGGTGGTTCTCGGCGGTGGCTCCATCGCCGGAGCTCCGGATGCGAGGCTTCTGCGGAGCTTCAGTGCCGAACATGGTTCGTCGAGCGCCCTGGCCGCGGACGCCGTCAGCGTAAGTTCGGACGCCGCCGCACGGCTTGTTTTCGGCCTCGCTGTCTCGAGGGCCACCGCCCTCCCGCTCATCCTCGCCGGCGGGGCACCTTTGCGGAAGGCGGGAACCGAAAGCGAAGCGGAAGCCGGAAAGGAACTGCTCGTTGCCGTAGGTGCCGACCCGGGAAAGATTCGTACGGAAACTGCCAGTCGCACGACCTGGGAGAACGCGGTGAATGTTGCGCTCGAATATCGTCCGCGCAGGATAGTCCTCGTCACTTCGGCCTATCATATGCGCAGAGCGGTCTATTCCTTCCGGAAACAGGGGATCGCCGTGGTCCCCGCACCAACCGACTACCAGGTTGACCGAGGCACAGGCGTGACCGTCTCGGGCTTTCTGCCCTCCGCCTCGGCGCTCGAATTGAGCGCTACGGCCATTCGTGAACGGATGGGAATGCTTTTCTATCACCTGAAGTACGGTCCGGTCCCTCCGTGACCGGAACGCCTTACGAGCGACTGTTCATGCGGTCTATGACCTTGTAGAGTGCTTGAGTGCCGAGATTCTCCAGACCCTGTGCCATGGCAGCGATGTAGAACTCCCGAACCATCGAGAGGCCGGGAAGCGATAGCTGCATTCGCGTTGCCTCTTCGATG
>DATKUF010000173.1:0-45953 GCA_035530755.1 Spirochaetia bacterium
GGGCCAGAAACGGAGCAAAAGGTATCCGGTAATCCCGGTCAATCCGACCAGTCGCGAGAAGGGATCCGCCGACTGCCGAACCAAGAAGCGCTGATAAGAGCAATGCCCAGAACCAACCGACCGCACCCAGCGCCGCGCCGACGAGCGCCGAGTACTTCGCGTCTCCCATCCCGATCCCGCCGTCGGTTACTCGATTCAGGATCCAGAACAGCCAGAAACCGAACGCAGCACCGGTAAACTGGTCAATCAACCCTTCGGGGGCAAGGACCCAACCCAGGATCAGCGTGGCAACCAACCCGCCGAGCGTCAAGAAGTCCGGAATCCTTCGTTCGCGAAAATCGATGATGCAAATCGGAATGGAAACTGCTGCCAGCACCGCGCTCGTGGGCGTAATCATCACCCATCCTTACCCGGCGTTTTCCGTAACGATTCAAGCGCGGGGCCGGGCCGGGGAGTTTCTGTTTGTCGATTCTATTGTACGGTTATTGACTCACGCGATTGGACACCCTGCGCTGTCGGCATCCTCATAGCTGTGACGGGTATCTCCGACGAAGGTGGACACCACGGCCATTGCCAGGCCGACAACCAGGTAGAGGATGAGTCCGACACCAAAGAGCGGAACCAGAATGACGAAACCCGTCCTGACCGCGACGACGGGCAGACAGAATCTGTTGGCGACGCCAGCGCAAATCCCGAAGATTTTCGCCTGTGTCTTATGTGCAAATCGCAGTTTGCCGCGTCGAATTGCTGGAACCATCCGCACAATTTCCCGTGGCGAAAACTTCAACTCACGAATCAGATCCGTTCGTGTTCGCGAGAGGATTCGGCGGGAAACTCCGTCAAGCGATTTCCACGCCCTGGCGTCGAGTGCGGAGCCTAAAGGAACCTCGGCGAACATATCGCGGTTTCCGATTTTTCCCGGTGCATGCAGGATTTGAAGGGCTCCGTCCTCGCCGACGTACTCGATCAGGCCTTCGGCAGGTTCGTAGGATCGCACGGCTTCGAGCGGAACTATTGCGCCGGGTTCCCCCGACGGTACCCTCCATTCGATGAGTCGAAAGTTGGTCAGCAGGAAGTCACTACCGCCGTCGGGACCCTGCGCGACTCCAAGATAGGACTCCCCTTTCACCAGGCACACGTGACCATAAAACCCGTCTAGAAGAGACTCAATCCTCCTGGAATTTCTCCGGGAGTGAAGAAACGAGTAGACGCGACCGAGATCGGCGGCGCGCCCGCGGGACAGGGTTCCGATGTTTGCGCTCCGACCGTTGACCGCGTTTTTCCAGAACTCGGATTCGCGAACAATGATTCTGCGTTCGACTGCCGCGCGGGAAAGAGCCCCGGCACTCGCCGTCGATAAAACAGGGGAATCTGCTGGCGGCTGTTTCAATGGATCCATCATATTGTTTTTGTTCCCGCTCCGGCCAACTGCCAACCCCGTTGTGTGAACATTGTAGGATGCGCAGGGATTCGCCTCTATAGGGAATTTCCCTATGGCTCGATCGTCTCTGTCCGAATTGCGAGGCGAACCAGATCGGCGACAGATGCGAGCTGGAGCTTGACCATGATCTTCGCTCGATGGTTGTCGACGGTTTTTGAGCTTATCGCAAGGAGTGCGGCAATCTGCTTCGAATTCTTACCGGCTGCAAGGTAGCGGAAGATCTCGAGCTCCCTGACTGTCAGTCGACCCAGGGGCTCGCCCGTTGCGCCAGGAGGCGAGTCGGTCGGACCGCGTTCGTTCCCGCGGGAATCGGTACCCACACGTCGCAGGCGGTGGTCCAGAAATGTACTCCCGGCCGATATCTCATCGAGCGCGTGAAGAAGGTACTCCGGAGTGGATTCTTTGAGCAGGTAGCCGTCCGCGCCGGCCGCAAGCGCGCTGTCGGCGAGGCTCCTTCTTGCGTGCATCGACAGGATCAGGACTCGGTTCACAGTGCCGGACGCGCGAAGAGAGCGGGTCAGGTCAATTCCGCTGCCATCGGGCAGCGTAACATCTACGATAACGATTTGCGGCTGGTAGACGCGAATTGCCAGGACCGCTTCCTCAATTGTGCCCGCTTCGGCGGCAACCTCGTATCGCCCGGAGCGTGCAATGATCGCGGCGACGCCGGCTCGAAGCGGCGGGTGATCATCGACCAGAACTACTGAGGTCATCCCGGCGCCTCCCGGCTGTTTGTAATCGCCGAGATGGGGACACGCATGACAATTCGCGTCCCCAGTCCGGGCGCACTTTCAATTTCGAGCTCCGCCTCCAGCATCCTGGCACGCTCGGCCATGTTTACCAGCCCGAGGCCGTGGCGGCCGGAGAGCGAACGGGGGATCGGGTAACGGAATCCCTTCCCATCGTCCGTGACGGCAAGAACGAGCCAATTCATTTCTACCTCGAGCCTGACACCTATCCTCTTTGGGAAAGCGTGCCTGAGCGCGTTCGTAACGGCTTCCTGGACGATGCGATAGATGTTGATGGCTGCGATTCGGGGAACAGTGAACGGCAGCTCACGGCCCGCCCAATCAACCGACACCGTATTCGCTCTGGCGACATCGTAGCTGTAGGCCCGTATCGCACCGGCGAGACCCAGCTGATCGATCTCGGCCGGATGCAGTTCATGAGCGAGGTCCCGCACCCAATCGATCGCCGATCGGAGCCGAGACTGTATACGACCTTCGGTAACTGCGCTCCTGCTCTGTGTAAGGTCCGCAATCTCGATCATTGTCAGCGTGAGTTCCTGCGCGAGCGAATCGTGGAGTGCCCGCGAGATCCGTTCGCGCTCCCTCTCAAGGGCATCTATCGATCCATGGGCAAAGGTTTGCACGAGCGCCGCGGCGCGTCGCTCACTCTCGAGCTCGGATTCCACAAGGAAGAATACGGCAATCGTCGCAATAATGGTTGCCCCGAGAAAATAGAGGAGAATTCGGATTGACCGCTGCTCCAGGCCGACAAACTCGTCGATAGTGCCTTCGATTTCCGCCAGCCTTGTCTGGAAGCCATCGACAAGGGTTGCTGTGTCATTCGCGGAGACCCGGTCACCGGCGAGCACAGCGCCCGCGAGGTCCGGGCGCAGCAGTTTCCACTCCCCTAACAACAGGTTCGCCGAGTGCGCGAGCGGTTTGTACAACTTCTCGGCCGCAATGAAAAGATCGGATTCGAACATGCTGGTGAGTGCCGCATCAAAACCCCTGAATTCATCGATTGCGGCAGGCGGCGGCGCGTGGAGGGCCATCGTCAGCCGGAGCGCGTACCAGTCGCGCGCGAGCTTATCGTAACGGGTCCGGGAGGCGTCGATCTGGCGTACGCTGACCGACATCGACAGGAAGAAGCTCATCAACAGGACAAGATTTACCGAGACAAAAAGATACGCGTATCGGGTTGATCCAATCTTCGAGCGTCGCATTGTATCCGTACCAATTCTATGGCATGATAATGTATCGTGCAAGATAGAACCGTCGGCGTCCGCCGGGTCCACCCCCTCTTCATGGTCTCCCTCATCTCGATTGCCTTTGCGGTGAACGTTGGCCTGGCCATAGCCGACAACGCGCTCAATTTGCCGTTCTTCATGGATTCAATTGGAACCACGGTGGTCAGCGTAACACTCGGTCTCGTACCGGGGCTGATCGTAGCGGTAGGCACCGAGGCGCTCTTCGAAGTCGTCTACGGCATGACTATGCGCTTCTTTCCGTTTGCGATATGCGGGATTGCGACCGTCTTGATACTTCGCGCTTTTGTGAAGAGGGAAAGATTCGCATCGATTGGCGACGCGCTGCTCGCAAGTCTCGCAGTCGCAATGGCAAACGCCATTCTCGGCGGTCTTGTCGCGGCATTCGTTTATGGCGGGATTACGGGCGCCGGCATTGATTTTCTGGTCACGGGAATGATCGCGGCCGGTCAGTCAGTGCTGACCGCATCGTTCTGGGCCCGCGTCCCCGCAAACCTATTCGACAAAACGTTAGCAGTTCTCGTCGCCTATTTTGCCATGCGACCGATCCTCGATTTGTCGGCAACATACCCACGAAGAAGGTGATCTGTTCAGGGCTTCGCAGTGAGCCGAATCCCGATCCATCCTGCGGGGTTTGCCATCTGCTGATCGATCGTGCCGATAGCAACCGGGGCGGTAAGCTCCGCTACCAGATACTGCGTTCCGTCAAAGGAGAATCGGGCACCGAGCCCGGGTATATCGACACCCACCATCGAATGGCTGTATTGGACCGAAACCATGAGAACAGCGCCGATCTGGAGGTGATGGAGGAGAATGGCGTAGGTGAGCCCAAGAGCATCGCAGTCGCCGGTCTGAGAGAGCACGCAGCTCACCGGCGATTCGAGATCCGAGAGAGTATTCGTTTTTGTGTATGAAAAATCCTGCAACCAGGCGAGCAGCTCCGTTGCCATTTGTGGTTTTGTCATATTCGCGGCGTCAAAAAGCGCCGATATCTGCTTTGCGATCCCGTCGAACCGGTGATAGGTATCCCGATAGATCATCCGGTAGTACCGCCCCCAGGCCTTTTTCCATTGAGGAACAGGTTCACTGTCCATCTGGTAGCTTGCGAGGATGCGCGCTTCCCGCTCGATCACAATCTGATTGGCCTCACCATCATCCTTCGTGAAGGACAGTTTCAGGGCTGCACCACCGCGGAACTTCACCGTCGGCGAGCCTGCGGCGAGGGAACCACGGCTCGGTGAAACCACAGCGGCGGTCTGAAGGGGCCGATAAAACTGGCTTACCGGACCGGGAAAGAGCAGTCCCTCATCGCCGCTCGAAAAAGAGTCGGCAGCGGAAAGCAGCCAATCGTGAAAATCGGGGTAGACGTCTACCGGCGCATAGGTCAACAGCGCATAGTCGGCGTCCTCGCCGACTATGAACAGGTCGTAACCTCGCACCCGGACATTCTGAGCGTCAAAGGTGAAATCGCAAAACATTGCGTCACGGCCGTTGTAGGTAAACGGAGCCTGATCGCCGTCCGCATGAAGCTTCGACTTGATGTCCCGCGCCATCTCCGCGGCGGAGGGATAACGGTTTCCTGCGTAACGGAATACCTGAAAGACCGCCTGACCCGTCGGGTCGGAAAACGAAAGGTGGGCCGGGTCTGCCCCGTCTACGAGTTTCCAGCCTTCGGGAATGTCGACGTAAAATCCATAGGTCTGGTCCCAGACAGATTCGGCCGCGACTCGGTCCGGAGCATACGTGAGACCTGAAAGCAGCAGAAAGAGCGTAAACGCGGCGGACAGTATGCGGACTTTCGGAGCGTCGGACCGGTCGATCGACATATTGCACATGCCTACAGTATATCGTAACAACCGTCTCAGTTCTTGAGATGCCCGACCCTTGCCATGGGCGGAGAACTGATCTACATTCATTTTCATGCAAGAACGAGTCGACAAAACCCACCTGGCGGGGCGTGTACGCATTCCCGCATCCAAGTCTCACACCATTCGTGCCCTGATTTTCGCAACGCTTGCCGAAGGCCGCAGCCGTATCCAGAACCCTCTCGATTCAAACGACACGCGCTCCTGCGTGAACGCGTGCAAACTGCTCGGTGCAAAGATCGTTTCGGCGCCGGGCGAATTTATCGTTGACGGAACCGCCGGCCGGCTTACGGTTCCCGAAAACGTCATCGACGTCGGCAACTCCGGAACCACGATGTACCTTTGTGCCGGTGCCGCGGCGCTTGCACCCGGATGGAGCTTCTTCAGCGGCGACGGGCAGATTCGAAAAAGATCTATCGAGCATCTGCTCAATTCTCTCAAAGAACTCGGAGCGCAGACGTTCACCTCTCGCGACAATGGATGTGCTCCGTTCGCGGTTCGCGGCCCGCTAATTGGCGGTAGAACGACAATCGAAAGTCACACCAGCCAGTGGCTGTCCAGCCTGCTCATGACCCTGCCGATCGTGGCAAACGACTCCGAAATAGAGGTTCCGATCCTTAATGAACGTCCCTACGTAAAGATGACGCTCGGCTGGCTCGATGAGCTGGGCATCAAATACGAAACTGAAGAGATGCGACGCTTTCGCGTTCCCGGGGGCCAGATCTACCGCGGGTTCACCCGGCAGGTTCCTGCTGATTTCTCGAGTGCAACTTTCTTCCTGTGCGCGGCGGCAATCACAAAATCGACTCTGACTCTCGACGGACTCGACATGAACGACACCCAGGGTGACAAAGCTGTCGTGGATATACTTCGCGAGATGGGCTGCGAAATATCGATCGAAGACAAAGCGATCACAATCACCGGAAAGGAGCTTTCAGGCGGTGAGTTCGATCTGAACTCGATGCCCGATGCCCTTCCCGCTCTCGCGGCCACCGCCTGTTATGCGAACCACGACACGCGCCTGGTGAACGTACCGCAGGCACGGGCGAAAGAGACAGACCGCATCCATATCATGGCCGAGGAACTCCGCAAGATGGGAGCGGATATCGACGAAGCCGAAGATGGCATGACGATCCATCCATCGAGGCTCAAGGGCGATTTTGTCAACGGAAACAGCGACCACCGCGTTGTGATGGCACTCGCAATCGCAGGGCTGGGCGCGACCGGGGCAACCATCATCGACACCGCCGAGACCGCAGCGGTCACCTTTCCGACCTTCTTCGAGGATCTGCGGACCATCATGCACAGCTCGCTCTGAGTTCTGTTCAGTAGATCACCGTCGAGAGAAACAAGAAGAGCGGCAGCGTCACAAGCGAAGCGAGATAGGTCACAATGATACCGCTGCCGACGTAGCGGACCTGCTCTTCGCTGCCGTACGCCTTTGCGACGATCATGAGATTGGTCGCGGGCGGTACTGCAGCCTGGAGCACGACGCCGAGCCGGATCCCGAACGCCAGTTCGGGCGATAGCCCGCGCAGCGGGACAAAGGCCATGGCAACAAGCACCAGTGCAGGATAGAGTACCAGCTTCAGAAGGACCAGACTTCCAAACTCCCTGCGGAGACGGAGGTCCGACGCGGGAATAGTGGCGAGCACACCGCCGAGGGCGACCAGCACCAGGTCCATCGACAGATCACCCGCAAATCGAATCGGTACTCGAACGAACTCCGGTGCATAGTGGTAGAGATGAAAAACCGCAAGCAGCAGTCCGACGAAGATCCCGACTAAAGGTACATTTGCACGAAATATCAGCCTTCCATGGCCCGACATGTAGGAAACGGCAACAGTCCAGAATACCAGATTGAACGCGAGGACGAAGAAGAACATGTACACCATCAGGCTACGCGGGGCGAAGACGGCAAGAATCGGAAGCGGGAGATAGCCGGCATTGTGTATTGCGAAAAGGCTGATCAGCTCTCGGGGATGCTCGGTGCGAAACAGCCCTGTGTGGTAGACGAGGTATCGGCCGATGACAATTTGAAGACCGATTAGAACGAAGCAGGCGCCAAAGAAGATCGCCATCCACTGCCATCCCACGGATACAGCGGCGTCCCATCCCGCCGGGAAATTGTGGACAAAGTAGAGGGGAAAAAGAACGTTGAGCACGAGCAGCACGAACGGATCGAGCACCCGTCGGCGGAATATCGGGATTCGGAAAAGCAGATACCCGGCAAGAGTCAGCCCGAACAGGCGAAGCACAACGAGGAGAATAGGCTGGAACATGAGCAAGGCTACCTGCGGGAGCCGGGCAATGTCAACGCCCGCAGGTTTGCCAAATACGTAGATACTTTGCCCAATTCCTACGGAAATGTAATATTTGTCAATGAAAAACGCATCTTTGTAGTATCGCTCCTCTCTCCGGGAGGATTCTCCGGATGTCCTGCTTCGGCGGTTGCCCGGCAATCCTTTGAATTGTATACAGTTACATCTCACACACGGATTGCGGGAGGATTGGCACATGTTTTGCTATTTCTCCCCTGTGGCCCCGTCGGTCGCCACAGAAGGAGTAAGACAATGAGAAAAGTGATCCTGCTGGTAAGTCTGCTTCTGCTCCTCTCGGGCGCGACTCTCTTTGCCCAGAGCAGTGGAACCGCCCAGCAGCCGGTGATAGATTCCGGAAATACTGCATGGCTGATCGTCGCGACCGCACTGGTCATGTTGATGACCATTCCGGGCCTCGCGTTTTTCTACGGCGGACTGGTCCGACGAAAGAACGTGCTAAGCGTTCTCATGCAGTGTTTCATAATAACTGCGGTCGTGAGCCTTCAGTGGTTCATCGTCGGCTATAGTCTTGCCTTCGGCTCCTCTTCCGGAGGGCTCGCCCCGTTCATCGGCGGCTTGAAATGGGCTTTTATGAACGGAATTGGTATAAACGATCCGAGTCCCTATTTCATCTCTCAGGCAACCGCCCGCGTGCCGCACCTGGTTTTTGCGCTGTTTCAGTGCATGTTCGCGGTCATCACGCCGGCGCTGATCATCGGGGCTTTCGCGGAACGAATGAAGTTCGGAGGCTTCCTGCTGTTCACCATTCTGTGGGCGACGTTCGTCTATGATCCTGTCGCGCACTGGGTCTGGTCTGCCGACGGGTGGCTTGTGAAGCTTGGTGCGCTCGATTTCGCAGGTGGAACCGTCGTTCACATGAACTCGGGTATTGCCGCCCTGGTTGCGGCAATCGTGCTCGGCAAGCGCAAGGACTACGCGAATCACCCAACGCCTCCGCATAACATCCCGTTCGTGGTTCTTGGAGCCGCGCTTCTCTGGTTCGGCTGGTTCGGTTTCAATGCGGGAAGCGGTCTGGCGGCCGACGGTCTTGCCGGAAGCGCGTTTCTCGCAACTCACATCGCTACCTGCGCTGCGGTTGTATCGTGGGTTATTATGGACTGGATTTTCAACGGCAAGCCCACAGTGCTCGGCGCCGCAACAGGAGCGGTGGCCGGCCTCGTCGCGATTACCCCCGCATCCGGATTCGTGACCATCGGGGGCGCAATTGCGACCGGACTCGTCGTTTCGGTGATTTGCTGGATCATGGTCAGTTTTGTCAAACAGAAATCCGGCTATGATGACGCGCTTGACGCGTTTGGCGTACATGGCGTCGGCGGAATCTGGGGTGCCTTAGCAACGGGCCTTTTCGCATCGCCGGTCATTCAGTCGGCCGCAAGCGGCGTTTTCTACGGAAACGGAAAACAAATTCTCGCTCAGCTTGCAGCAATCGGAGCAACTCTGGTATGGAGTTTCGTCGTCACATTCATCCTGCTGAAAATCACACAGGCGGTCGTGGGCATCAAGGTGACCGGTTCCGAAGAGGACATCGGTCTCGATCTGACCCAGCACGATGAGAAAGCCTACACGGTCATCGAGTAGCGGCGGAATTCCGCAGGAGAAACAAAAATGAAGTACATTATCGCAATCATTCAGCCGCAGTGCCTTGCTCAGGTCCAGGACGAGCTGTACAAGGCAGAGGTGAATCTGATCACCGTGTCGGAAGTGCTCGGCCATGGCCGCCAAAAAGGCACGACCGAGGTCTACAGAGGATACAAAGAAGCGCGCAATCTGCTGCGAAAGATAAAGCTCGAGATTGCCGTGAATGAGGAGTTCGTCGAGCCGACGCTCGCAGCCATAACCCGTGGAGCGAAAACCGGGCAGACCGGCGACGGAAAGATCTTCGTACTCGACCTCAAGGAGTGCCTGCGAATTCGCACTGAGGAGCGCGGCTCGATCGCAATCGGCTGAACCACCCGGTTGGTCGCGCATCACGCCTTGATATGTGAAACTTCGGCGCCGGCTGCCTGCGAGTGCATCGCAGCACCGGCGCTGCTCTTTTCGGTCCTCTCATCGATTGTTATATTCTACTCGGCCCCCAGCGGGAGAAGCGTCCGAGCGGCCCGAAGGTAGATTTTCATGCGCATAAATTCCACTCGTTCCCAACGGTCCTACGGCGCGCTGGGAATGTTTATCTCGGCGGTTCTGATTGGCGGCATAGCGGGGGTCGGAGCTTTGGCCTTCCGACTTCTGGTAGGGTTTTTTCATAACCTCTTCTTTCTGGGAAAGTTCTCGGTCTTCTACGACGCGAACGTCCATACCGGGACGGGTCCGTGGGGTCCCCTCATTATCCTGGCACCGGTGATCGGCGGGCTCGTCGTTGTTTTCCTGGTCCGCCAGTTCGCCCCGGAGGCTAAAGGCCACGGCGTTCCGGAGGTAATGGACGCCATTTACTACCGCAAGGGCATCATTCGGCCCGTAGTCGTGGTTATCAAGGCAGTTGCCTCGGCGATCTCCATAGGAAGCGGCGGGGCGGTCGGCCGCGAAGGGCCGATTATCCAGATCGGTTCGGCGTTCGGATCCTATCTGGCGCAGATCATCCGGGCGAGCCTTCCGCAACGGATCACCCTGGTCGCTGCGGGCGCGGCAGGTGGAATCGCCGCAACCTTCAATACGCCGGTGGGCGCCGTCCTTTTCGCAGTCGAAATAGTTCTGCACGAAGTCAGCGTAAAGACGCTCGTTCCGGTGGCGATATCGACGGTGACCGCTACCTATATAGGGCGAATATTCTTCGGCTCGCACCCTTCGTTCGTCATTCCGTCATTCCAGACGTCGTTTTTCGAGGTGACCAACCCGGTCGTGCTCCTGACCTACATCGGCCTCGGCGTAATCGTCGGCCTGGTGGCCGCGCTTTTCATTCGAACGCTCTATGGCACGGAAGACCTCATGGAAAAATGGGTCAAAAATCCCTACCTGCGGGCGGTCTCCGGGCTCCTCACCGTCGGAATCATGTTCTATCTGCTTCTGCAGACCTCCGGCCACTACCACATCGAGGGTGTCGGCTACGCGACGATTCAGGACATCCTGCTGGGCAGCATGGACCGCGCGCTCCCGCTTCTACTCGTCCTGTTTGCCCTGAAACTGATTGCCACGTCGCTCACCCTCGGCTCCGGAGGATCCGGCGGCATCTTTTCGCCGTCGCTCTTTCTCGGTGCGACAATCGGCGAGGCGTTCGGAATCCTCGTCCACGCAATGCTACCCCATGTGCCGATAAGCCCCACCGCCTTTGCAGTCGCCGGAATGGCCGGCCTTGTCGGCGGCGGCACGGGCGCCGCCGTTACTGCAATTGTGATGATTTTCGAAATGACCCTCGACTACAGCGTCATTATTCCGATGACGTTGACCGTCGCGGTAAGTTACAGCATTCGAACCGCACTCTGCGCGGAAAGCATCTATACGATGAAACTCGCCCGGCGTGGACACGATCTTCCAAAAGCTCTGCAGTTTGATATCTCGCGACTACGACCGGCACGAATTGTGATGGCAAAACGGGTCGCTGTGGTTTCACTCGAACGCGCGGCGAAGGACATAGTACGGCTGGTACGGGAGCGCCCGGAACTTTCCTGGTACCTCCTCGACGACGGCGGGAAGATTGCGGGTGTCCTCTCCCGAAACGCTGCGATGGCAGCGGTTTTTGATGGGGCGAGCGGGAAGGATTTGATCACACGTGCGGTTCATCGTTTCATCTTCATCGAGGAGGAGACGAAACTCGGCGAGATCGTATCACAGATGCAACGATCAGATAGTTCGGTCGCCCTGGTTCGTGATCCCCACTCCGGCGGGCTGGTAACCGAGGCGGAATCTATTGTCGGGGTGGTGAGCCGCGGAGAAATCGGGTCCACGATAATAGAGTCCGCTGACCTCTACAAGGGATGACTTCCCGCACGCACGCTTCAACCGAGCCCGAAGACAAACCACCCTTCGCCCACCGAAAGGCAAAACAACCCCGCGGTTACCGCGAGATTCGCGAGCAGATAAACGGTGTCTCGCGAATGCCAACGTGCCTCATTCAGATAGGTTCGCGGACTTCCGCTATCGAGCCCGCGGACGGCCATGCTGATTGCAGCGCGCTGCGCGTGGCGGATTGCGCCGGCAAGAAGGGTGACCGCAGTGGGCACGATGTCCGCGAACCGACGGTCCCTCCCGCGGAGCCTGATACGATGAATGCTGCGGATTCGCGTCACATCGGTTCGCATCCGGGGAATCGTGTTCCACGCGACATAGATCGAGAATCCGACCCGGGGCGATAGACCGAGCTGCTGCATGAGCCCGTTTACGAGCGACAGGGGGTCGACGACGATAAGGTAACTCACCGAGATTACCACAAGGGCCTCGCTGCGCAACGAGAGCACAATCGCCCGATGCAAAGCGTAACTGTTCATACTCAAGCCGAGCACGATGAAGGAACCGGAGTGACCTCTCGTGTCGGTGAAGAGGAGGTTCAGGACAAAGAGCCCGAACGGCAATACCAGCAGCGGCAGGACAAACCCGGCAAATCGCGTAACGCGAACCTGCCCCAGGATGAATACAACAGCTACGCTCAACGCGAGGAACAGCAGGGGCGTCCCGGGATCGAACGACAGGAAAACCGGGACAATCCATGCGAGAACGGCGGCCAGATGGGCCACGGGGCTGAAACGGGCGAGCAGACCGGTCATGCCTCGCTCCCCTCTTCCCGGCTGACCGGTGCCTGCACATTCGACCAGTGGGGAAGGAATTCGCGCAGGGAGGGATCCGGGGAAAGTAAGAGTTCACCCGGCGGCCCTGCGAAGCGCACCGTGCCCCGGTCGAGAATAATCAGCCGGTCGGCCACCAGGTGCGCAAGCTCGGGTGAGTGAGTAACTATCACGAGAGTTCTGCCGGCGCGTCGGAACAGCACGAGCAAATCGACAAGGGACGCAATGGCCGATGCATCGAGACCGTAGGTCGGCTCGTCGAGCAGAAGCAGATCCCGCGGATCAAGCTGCGCGCAGCAAAGATTGAGCCGGCGCTTCTCTCCTTCGCTCAGACTGTAGGGGTTTCGCGATTCCAGACCCGCCAA
The DNA here is from genome assembly GCA_035530755.1 of Spirochaetia bacterium. Taxonomy (GTDB): domain Bacteria; phylum Spirochaetota; class Spirochaetia; order DSM-27196; family DATKUC01; genus DATKUC01. The sequence continues at coordinate 12,719 of DATKUF010000173.1, forward strand.
CCGGAAACGCTCCGTTACCTCGGCAATTGCTGTTCCGTCCGACCCTTGAACAGATAACTCCTCGGCGAGCGTGTCGGTGAGAAAAAGGTGCTCGGGATTCTGCGGTATGAGGTAGAGCAGAGAGTAAAGGGTATGCCCCGGAATCCTTCGGACGTCACGCCCACGAATGCGGATCGAAGCAGCGCGTCTGCGCTTCCCCGCGACGATCCGCATCCCGTCGAGGTTTCGCGCAGCTTTTCCCCCGCCGTCGGAAAGCGCCGCAATCCGGTCAAGCAGAGTCGACTTACCGGAACCGTTGGGTCCCATTACCACGACTGTCTCACCCGGGTAGACGGAAAGGCTTACATCATGCAGCGCGACTGTCGCGGGAGGGTAGACATGGTGGAGACTGTCTATCTCGAGCAGCGGAGCCGTCGACATCGAAGCCGGAAAGACGGACCTGGGTTCTTCGAGTCGTTCCTCGAACCCGGTGAACCAGTAGTGGGGTGTAAGTGTGTCCGCAGTCCGTGAATCCGAAACCAGTCCGGTTTCAACGATGCTCGAATCCGAACCGTTCGGTTTATCCATCCGCGCGTATCGGTCGACAAAATTGCGGACAAACTCAATTTTGTGTTCCACCATGACGATGGTGATGCTTCTGTCGACCCGCTGCAGAAGAGTAAAGAATGAGCGCGTGGAACGTGGATCGAGAAATGCAGTGGGCTCGTCGAGGAAAAGGATCTCCGGCCCGCCCGCCACCGCAGCGGCAAGGGAAACCTTCTGGCATTCGCCCCCGGACAGCGTCGATGGACTCCGATGCCGAAGATCACGGATACCGAAATCGTCCAGTGCATGATCGATGCGTTCGGTCATCTGTGCGGCGGGAAGGCCACTGTTTTCGAGGCTGAACGCGAGCTCAAGCTCGACAGTCGGCGCGATCATCTGTGCCTCGGGATTTTGCAGTACTACCGCGATTCTGCCCGCGGACCGAACGAGGGAACCGTCGATCGTGGCAGACACATGGGCGGGAATCACGCCCGCCATCGCGAAGAGCAGCGTAGATTTACCGCACCCCGACGGGCCGAGGAGTAGCAACCGATCGCCGCGAAGCACCTCAAGCGAAACGTTTTCCACCGCGGGCGCAGTGGCGCGCGGATAACGGATGGTGAGATGCTCGGACCTGATGAGCACGCCCGAATAGTCCTCCACTCGTCAGTACTCGGCCTCCGGCAGCATGTTCTGCAGGACTCCGGTCCTGAGGATTCCGCGGCCGATGAACCAGGCGACAATGCCCGCCCAGACCACACCCCCGACGAGTACCGATCCTACCTGGACCGCCCAGATCCAGGGACTCAGACCAAGGTAGTTGCTGTAGAAGAAGTCCAGGATCCATGAGAACAGGCCGGAAACCGCACCGGCTGTCATGAGAACCGGCAGATTATAGCGGCGGTAGCGGGTCAGGGCGAATATGAGTTCCGCGCCGACTCCCTGGGCAAGCCCCCAGATCACTGCGGTGATGCCCCACTGCGTGATGAACCCCTCCACTACCGCAGCGAGTACCTCACCCACAATCGCCGCGCCCGGGCGCCGAATGAGAAACGGGATGAGCGTCCCTCCGGTGAACCAGACTCCGGCGAAAAGATAGTCGAGGCCGACCGCGTGCAACGGCGTGGCAAGGGCAGATAGGAAAGTCCATCCCCACCACAGAACGCCGAGGGCTACCGCGAGAACCACCACGGTGACAATTTCAGCGAGCTTCCAGGAGTATCGTGAAGACATACCAGCGCCTCCCCTTACGTGAGAACAATGTGTGGCGTGTGGGGAGCGATTCCAGTGTCTGATCCCTGCGCTGGCATTATCCAGATCAGGTTCAACGGGTGTTATCTCAGGCTTCGCATCCGCAACTGCGGACGGGAAACCACCCCACGACGAATAGAAGGTATCCGGTCGTCGCGCAGCTGTCAAGGACTGCGAAGCGCGGGACTACAAGACGCCGGTCGATTTCAATGGCCCTGAGCGCGGTACTTACCGGTCTTTTCCTCTGAGCTTCCAATCTCTTCGCCCGAAAAGATCTTGATGTAGGTGGCGACTGTCCGCTTCGGATCTTCGCCGTCGAGCAGCGCATAATGCGCCGCTTCGGCAATGCGAAACAGCTGATCGAGCGGCCCCTCGAGGACAGTTTCGAACGGACCAACCGTGTAGGGAAGTCCGGACGCCGCGATAACGGCAATCGCCTTTTCAACAAGGCGGTAGGCCTCCTGTTTGCCGGAACTCGAAAGCGGAAGACACTGTATCGCCATGGCAGTTTTCATGGGAACCCCCGCCCCGATCATTTCCGGCCGATCGCGTGTTGTCAAGCCGGTACACTTCTCCTATTATTCGAGCGGTATGGAATCGTACAAATTCGGCAGGCTTCTGCGACTCTCGACTTTCCAGATCGGATCCGCTCTGGGGGATATTGTCGTTACGGGAATCTGGAACCGGATCATGATCTCCACCTACCACGTTCCGGCCGTAATTGTGGGACTGCTCATAGCAATTCGCTATCTGCTCGCCCCAATCGCCATGTGGGCAGGATACAAATCCGACCGGTCGACGATTCTCGGCCTGCGCCGGAGCCCTTTCATCTGGGCCGGACGAGCGCTCATGGTGATATCGCTTCCATTGCTTGTTCTCAGCGTCGGCCGATTCGCCGCGGCGTCCGGATATACGCTCGGATGGCTATCCGCAGTAGTGTCCGCGCTGCTCTACGGTACAGGATCTCTCATATCCGGGGGGCCCTATCTTGCCCTTGTGTTCGATTCGGTACCTCGGGTACGGCGGGGATTCGCGCTGAGCGTTGCCGAAACGAGTCTGATTGTGTGGTCCCTCGTCTGCGCTGCGCTCATCGGCCGCCTGATGCCGAACTACACGTTCCACAGCTTCGCGCTGCTTGTTGCCGCAATCACCTTCATCTCCGCCTTCTTCTGGAGCTTTTCCACCATGGCAGTGGAGCTGCCCGACTGGGATGCCATTGCGCAGAGGACCAGACGCACGGACGGACCTCCTTCCCCTTCGGAACAGGCCGGGTTTCGTGAAACATTTACTTTTGCCGCCAGGGACCGGAGCGCACGGATATTCTTCGTTTTCCTCTTTCTCGCCACGTGTTTCGCGTGGATTCAGAACGCAGTGCTCGAACCCTTCGGCGCCGATCTGTTTCACCTCACCTACGGCCGGATCATCCGTTTCAACAGTTTCTGGCAGACCGCTGCGATCGCCGCGCTCCTTGTAACCAGCCTACTATTGAGAAGACGCCCACCGGAACTCCAGAAGCCGATCGCGAAATGGGGTCTCTACCTCATGGCTGCGGGGACGGCGGTGCTGGCTATCGCATCGTTCTCCCGTCTCCCGGCGATTGAAATAGCGCTGACCCTCTTTGGTCTCGGGTTCGGAGCGTACACGTTTGGCGGACTCAGTCTCATGGCTGCGATGTCCCCGTCGGTGCGGGCCGGTTCCTTTCTCGGTCTGTGGTCAATCGTGATTCTTCTTGCAAAAGGGGCTGGGACGCTTGTCGGCGGAGTTCTCCGGGATTTCTGCCTCGACAGCGCTCACATGACGCCGTCCCTTTCCTACGGTCTCGTTTTCGTCATTGAAACGTTTGGCCTCGCGGCAGCTGCGCTGATCGTAACAAAGCTCGACGTTGTTCGATTCTCGCAACTGCTCGCAGACGAGCCGGCGCCCCCCGACGAGCCGCCGAATCCCACGAATTCGTCTACCCCTTGACAGTTTCCTCTTTTGGATGCATATTCTTCATCAGATTTAACCAAATGGTTAGATCAAATGATCAAACCGAACGGATAACCGTCCGAGCGGAGGATGCAGATGAAGAGCCGGGACCCAATTGTGGATGACGCCACCAAGGAAGCGAGAATCCTGCGTGCAGCAATGGATATCTTCGTGGAAAAGGGGTGGAGCGGTGCACGTACACAGGAAATTGCAGACCGGGCGGGGATCAACAAGGCCCTGCTCCACTACTATTTCCGTTCAAAAGAAAACATCTACGACAAAATCATCGAAAAGGTCTTTACCACATTCTTCACGGCTCTCGACGAGGCCCTGAAAGACGACAAGCCCTTTGAAGAGGTGATCCGCCAGTTCATCTACACGGTTGTCGATACGATAGACGCGAATCCGAACATCCCTCGGTTCATCATGCATGAACTGTCCCAGGGCGGCAAAAACGCGAAAGGCATTCTCACCAGAGTCGTCGGCAGAAGTGGCGTCTCCCTGCCGCAGAGGATGGTCATGTTGATCAGCCGCGAACTCGCCGCAGAGAGAATTCAGCCGGTCAACCCGCCGCAACTCATCCTCACAATTCTCGGCTCGTGCATTTATTACTTCGTGACGGAGCCGGTTGTCGAGGCCATTCTCAGCCACGTGCAGCCGGATACCCCCTACGAGCGGCGGCAATTCATTGCCGAGAGAAAGGAGTCAATCTTCAATGTCATCTACTACGGTCTCAAGAAGAGGGAGGGCTGTTTCGATGAGTAGCACCGGTCGCACGCGCCGTGTCGGTACATTGCACCGCGACAGTACGCTGCGCGCCGTCAGTACCCTGTGCCGGGTTCCCGGTATTGCCCGCGTTTTCATCATCGCCGCGGGCGCCTTTCTTGCGGTCGGAAACCCCGGGTTATGGGCCGAGAGCCCGCGCCAGGCGGTAGAGCTCGCTCTCACCCATGATGCAACAATCAAGTCCGCGGCGGACGGTGCACTCGCCGCCCAGTTCGACGCAACATCGACGGCGAGGAGCGTGCTTCCGACCGTGACGCTCGGCGGAAGCTATCAATATACAACTGCGACCGCCGATCTCACGCTTCCCACCGGCCCAGGCACGACCCAAACCGTGTCACTGATACAGCAGAACAGCATTGATACGTCGGCCGGCGTCAGGTGGGCCCCCTTTACCGGCTTCGCTCAATCGGCAAATGTCGAGTTGAAACAGATCTCGGCGCTTCTCGCCGAAAATTCGCTCGATTCCACCAGAGCCCGGATAGCGCTCAGAACGATCACCGCCTTTCGGCAGGCGCAGGCGGCACAGCTTCAGATCGATACACTGACCTCCGGAAAACAGCGGGCGGAACTCCAGCTCAATCAGTCAAAGGCGCTCGAGAAACAGGGAATGGTTAAGAAGGTTGATGTCCTTTCACTCAGCATTGCCAGCCTGGATTACGATCAGAAGCTCATCGCGGCAAGAGCAAGCCTCTCGGACTCGCTCGATCAGCTCAAATCGCTCACCGGCCGGGTTCTCGATGTGCCGGCGGCGCCTGATGCAGCGGCCGACCTCGCGCTGCCCTCACTTCAGATGGAATCCCAGTATCGGATAAAAGCGCTCGGCCTTCAACGCAGTGCGCTCGAGACAAGCAGGAAACTTGCCGAGTCCAGGTACTACCCAACCGTCGCAGTGAGCGGAGCTCTGCACTACGGCATCCCGGGTGTCAATCCGGTCAAAGACGAGTGGATGCTCTACGGAACGGCCGGCGTTTCAATCTCCTGGTCCTACGATTGGGGCGGAACAACGCTCTCGGTGAAAGCTGCGGACCGAAACCTATCACGGCTTGCAAACGACGAGGCTGCGGCACGGGAGGCGCTCCGACTGGAGTTCGACAAGGCGGTGCGCGACTGGCACGCGATGAAAGAGGAAGCAGACCTGCTCAAAGCATCGCTCGATCTTGCGGGCACCAAAATGAACATCGTCAAATCTCAATACGATCAGGGAATGGCTTCGACGACCGACTTCAACGATTCCAATCTCGAGCTGACTCAAGCCGAACTGCGCTACCGCAGCCAGCTCCTCGCCCTTTCGCTGAAAGCAAACCAGATCGACGCCTTGAGCGGCGAACCGATCGACCAATGGAGTATTGCACAATGAAATACCTAATTGCACCCGGCACCGTTGCTCTTGTCGCCCTGCTTGCCGTCTCGTGCTCCGGCAACGCAGGAAACTTCGCCTACACAGGCCGAATGGATGTCGACCCGGTTACCATATCCTCGCAGACGTCCGGCGTCATCGAAACCTTCGACATTCACGAAGGCGACACCGTCCAGAAGGGTGAGCTTCTCGGTGAAATAAATGCCGACCGCCTGGAAGCACAGCGGAAGCAGCAGGTTGCCCAACTTGCCGAGCTCGACATCCGCCGCGGCGCCGCGGAGGCGCAAATTTCTCAGGCACGGGCACAGCTCTCGCTCGCGCAGGAGACACTGGCAAAGACGGAGAAGCTTCTGACCCAGGGAGGTGCTACCGGACAGCGACGGGACGAACTCTCGACGCAGGTTCAGGTTGACCAGGCAAGCCTCATCGCGCTGCAGTCCAACTACAAGCTTATTTCCGCGCAGGAAGATGAGCTTCGTGCGGGGATGGACATCACCGATATTTCGATTCGTGACGCGCGGATCCTTTCGCCGATAAGCGGCGTTGTGCTGAACAAGTTCCACTACTCCGGGGAGCTGGCCGCGGTCGGGACTCCGATGGTGGAACTCGCGGACCTGTCGGTTATGACGGTCGAAATTTACGTTCCGCTGTCGGTGCTCGGGTCGGTTACCATCGGAAAACAGACGACTGTATCGGCGTCCGGCGTGATGAAGGATTTTCTCGGCACGGTGTACTGGGTATCCAGTCAAGCCGAGTTCACGCCCAAGACAATCCTTACCCGGGAGACGAGAACCACGCTGGTCTATGCCGTGAAGATTCGCGTACCGAATCCCAACGGGGTTCTCAAGATCGGGATGCCGGTGGACGTACGCCTGTGAACCCGATCGAGGTGCACGGACTGCACAAACGTTACGGACAGGTCGACGCGGTCCGCGATGTATCCTTCTCGGTCGAGGAGGCAAACATCTTCGGCCTTATCGGTCCGGACGGCGGCGGCAAAACCACGGTCATCCGGTCGATTGTCTCGCTCCTGTCATTCGACGCCGGCGAAGTGCTTTTCCAGGGGAAAGCCGTCGACAAGAATGTCGACTATGTGCGCTCGCACGTCGGATACATGCCGCAGCGGTTCAGCCTCTACCAGGATCTCACCGTCGCGGAAAATCTGCGATTCTTCGCCGATCTTTTTAATGTTCCGCGCAACGAATTGGGTCCGCGTGTAGAACAGTTGTATGAATTCTCGTCGCTCGCCCCCTTCAAAGACCGGCGGGCCGGAGCACTTTCCGGAGGGATGAAACAGAAGCTCGCGCTCTCATGCATGCTGGTGCACCAGCCTTCCGTGATTGTCCTCGACGAACCGACCTTCGGAGTCGACCCGGTCTCGCGCAACGACTTCTGGCAGATTCTCAAAACTCTTGCGGCACGCGGGACGACGGTTCTGGTAAGTACTGCCTATATGGACGAGGCTCTTCTGTGCGACAAGGTTGCACTGGTCTTCAAGGGCCGGATACTCGCCGCCGACGCGCCGCAATTGCTCAGAACGCGTTTCGAAGAACAACTCTACCTTGCGGCTACCGATGCGCCCCACATCGTCTACGCCGCGCTGCAAAAAAGCTCGCTGTGCGGCGAGTGCGAGCTTTTCGGGGACGGCGTACACTTCACACTCGCGAACGGCGCGACCGAGGCGGATGTTGCACGCGCGCTCGCCGACCGAGGAACGGCATTCAGCGGGATCAGACTCATCGACCCCGGTCTCGAAGATCTGTTCCTCAAGCTCATGAAGGAGCAGCAGGAGTGAGCAACCAGCGACCCGCGGAGGGCGACGCCTCGGCAAAGACTGCCGGGAGGGACGGCTTCGCCGTTGAAGTGCAGGATCTCACCCGTACATTCGGAGACTTTGTTGCCGTCGATCACGTCTCATTCAGCGTCGCCCGCGGAGAGATCTTCGGCTTCCTCGGCGCGAACGGCGCGGGCAAAACCACCACTATCCGCATGCTTTGCGGCCTTCTTCTTCCGTCAGGCGGTCGGGGAACCGTAGCGGGGTACGATATCATGAGGGACTACGAACGCATCAAATTGCGTATAGGATACATGAGCCAGAAATTCAGCCTCTACGATGATTTGTCCGTTCGGGAAAATATCGAGTTCTACGGCGGGATGTACGGACTGGGACGCGGCGAGATCGCCGACCGCATCGACAACCTGTTTGAATCCATAGGTCTTGCCGAACATGCCGATAAACTCGCCGGTTCCCTCCCCCTGGGATGGAAACAGCGGATGAGCCTTGCTGCCTCACTTCTCCACGATCCGGAAATCATCTTCCTTGATGAACCGACAAGCGGGGTCGACCCGGTTTCACGGCGGAGTTTCTGGCTCCTGATCTACGCGCTGGCGGACCGCGGAAAGACCGTATTCGTCACGACACACTACATGGACGAGGCGGAATACTGCAGCCGGATCTCGATCATGAAGCTGGGGAAAATCGTGGAGTTGGAAAACCCGCATCGGCTCAAGGAACGCTACGGAGTCTCGACAATGCAGGAGGTCTTTCTGAAGGCCGTAGCCGGGAGCGACATATGAAGCGCACCTTCGCGTCTATCTTTCGAAAGGAGATGATTCACATTTTTCGCGACGTTCAGAGTCTGTTCATGGTGCTTACCATGCCGATCCTCATGCTTCTGCTGTACGGCTATGCAATAACACTCGACATGAAGGGAATCGACATCGCAATCATCGACCAGTCGCACTCGCCGGAGAGCCGCTCGCTTGTCGAACACATATCCTCCACGGACTTCTTTCGAATAACTGCGCGCGATGTTCCCGTCGACAGCGTGAGCCGGCTTTTCAACAGCAGGACCGTCCGCTGTGTGCTCGTCATACCGCAAGACTACGCGCGAGAACTGGTCGCGGCACCCGGACCGCAGGTTCAACTTCTCGTAGATGCAAGCGATCCCAACGCGGCCAACTTCATCAACAACTATGTCGGAAGAGTCATTTCCGAAGAGAACGTACGATTGAGCGGCCATTCGCCGGTACTGTTCAATGTGAGTCCGCGGATCTTCTACAACCCGGACATGCGCTCGGCCGACTTCTTTGTCCCGGGGCTCATCGGCCTTATTCTGATCCTCATCAGTTCGCTTCTGACCAGTATAGCCATAGTCCGCGAAAAAGAGACCGGCACGATGGAGCAGCTTCTCGTCAGCCCTATCAAGCCGTTGCAGCTGATTCTGGGCAAGGTGCTGCCCTACACGATGCTTGGCTTTATCGACGGCGTCCTGATCCTGGTTGTCGGGAGTCTATGGTTCAACGTTCCAATAACCGGGTCACTGGTACTCGTGCTCACCATGATGCTGATCTACGTGGTGACCGGGATCAGCCTCGGGATCCTTGTCTCGACTCTTGCGAAGAACCAGGCGATTGCGATGCTGGCCGCCGTAATGTTGACGATCCTCCCAACCGTCATGATGAGCGGGTTCATCTTTCCGATAGCCAGCATGCCGAAGGCGCTGCAATACGTAGCCGCGATTGTTCCGGCGACCTACTTCATGGAAATCATCCGCGGAATCGTACTTAAGGGAAACACCCTCGCGAACCTCTATCAACCGGCGGGCATTCTTCTGGCCATGGATGTTCTTCTCATCGTTCTCGCGACCCGGCTGTTCCGGGTTCGACTGGAGTAGCCATGCACCGGATCTTCTACATTGTGCAGAAAGAGTTCCGTCAGATACGACGCACAAAGGCCTACTTTGGTCTGATCTTCGTCGCACCGTTTGTGATGCTTCTGGTTATGGGATCAGCGATTACCACAGAAGTGAAACATGTGCCGGTCGTCGTTCTCGATCGGGACCACAGCCCGAAGAGCCGTGAGATCGTCAACGCATGCGCAGCAAGCTCTTCGTTCTCCTTCCTCGGAATGGTTGACTCACAAGCGGCCGCCAAGGAGCTCCTGGATGACGGGAAGGTTAAACTGGTGATCGATGTTCCGGCTCACTTCGCCCGTGACGTGGCGACAGGCGCCGCCCCCTCCGTCCAGGTCCTGGTCGACGGTGTCGACGGCAACTCGGCAGGCGTGGGATTGGGTTACGTGACCGCAATGCTGGCTCAAGTGCAGGCGCGGTGGGCGGCCGAAAGACCTTCGCGAATGCCGGCGGGACCGGCGCAGATCAGTGTGGTCCCCCGCATGTGGTACAATCCCAACCTCGAGAGCAAGCTCAATTTCGTGCCGGGATTGATCGGCGTTCTGCTCGTCATGATGACCACGTTTCTCACCGCGGTGAACATCGTGCGGGAAAAGGAAGTCGGGACTCTGGAACAACTCATGGTCACCCCCCTCGCGAGCCTGGAGCTCATGATCGGCAAGATCATACCATTCGCCATCCTCGGCTTCGCGCAGCTCACCATGAGCGTAATTGCCGCCGGGGTCGTATTCGGGATCTGGATGAAGGGAGGCCTCCTGACCTTCTACGCGATGGCAGCGGTTTTCGCGCTCTCGACCCTCGGGCTCGGTATCTTCGTGTCAACGCTCGCGCGAACGCAGCAACAGGCAATGTTCATTGCCTGGTTCATCATGATCTTCGCGCTGCTTCTGTCGGGGTTTTTCGTTCCCATAGAAAACATGCCGCCGTTCATCCAGTACATCACCTACGTCAATCCTCTTCGCTATTTCATCACCGTTCTTCGCGAAATATACGTGAAGGGGACCGAGTTCCGATTCATGTGGAGGGAAGCTCTTGCGATGGGCGCGATAGGTGTTGCCGCGATAGTCTCCGCTTCGGTGCGGTTCCAGAAGCGGGTGAAATAGGACGAGATGCGGATAAGCGCGTACTTTGTCGCAACGGGTAACCTATTCGCGATTGGATCGCGAAGTTCCGGCTTCGGAACTACTTCCCGGCGCGAACCTTCTCAGCGCGTCCGGGCGCGCTCCTGTCGGCGGCGGTGGTTTTGGCCGATTCAAATATCCGCTGCATGAGCACGAAGACGAAGACCAGGAATCCGATAACGATGCGGGTCCACCACGAATTGAGCGTTCCCTGAAAGACGATCAGGACCTGGATGGTGCCGTAGACCAGCACGCCCAACATCGTACCGAGAATACTCCCGGCGCCGCCGGTCAGCAGGGTTCCTCCGATCACCACCGTCGCTATTGCGTCCAGCTCCATGCCCTTTCCGTCGAGCGCGTAGCCTGAGAGCGTAAAGAAGGTGAAAATGATGCCCGCGAGCGCCGAGCAAAAACCGCTGACTCCGTAGATGGTGATTTTCGATCTCGCGACCGGAAGTCCCATCAGGACGGCCGATTGCTCGCTGCCTCCGATTGCGTACACATTTCTTCCGAACTTCGTGAAGCGAGCGACGAATAGACCCGCGAGAATTACCACAATCGCCACCACTGCGTTGGGCGATACAAAGTTCTCACCAATGATCGGGATTCGAAGCCCCGCCATGGTCTGGTAGAACGGATTAGTGAAGGCGATGGTATCTATGCTGACCACATAACAGAGTCCCCTGGCCAGGTACAAACCGGCAAGAGTAACAATGAACGGAGGGATCTTGAAGGTCTGTATGAGATATCCCATAAAAACGCCGAAGACCACCCCCATCAGAAGAACGAGCGGTATCACAATGATCGGACTCAGGTGCGATTTTTCCACGAGACTCGCCGACACCATCGTCGACAGCGCAAGCATGGAACCGACCGAGAGATCGATTCCTCCGGATATAATGACGAAGGTCATTCCTGTCCCGATAATCAGCAAATAGGCGTTGTTGATGAAGAGATTCAGAAAATTCTGAAGGGAAAAGAAATTAGTGAACGCGATTGACCCCAGCCCGAACATGACGAGGAACAAGCCCAGGGTCACCAGGATTGGCAAATTACGAGGATCGACACCCAATTTTCGACTCATGCCGAGACCGCCTTTCTGCCGAATAATCCGGCCACACGCGCACGGAACTCCTGGGACTGCAGCAGGCAGACGGCCCAGACAACCAGCGCCTTTACAACCTGGGAGATTTCCGGCGGGACGCCGAACGCGTAGATGGTCGTCGTGAGTGTTTGAATGATCAATGCACCGATCATGCTTCCGATGAGCGAGAACTTCCCGCCGTTCAGGGAGGTACCGCCAAGGACCACCGCGAGAATCGCATCCAGTTCAAATAGATTGCCCGCGTTGTTTCCATCGGCGCTCATGATGGTCGAGGCCACGATCAACCCCGCTATTCCGGCGCAGAATCCGCTGAACGCGTAGACCCAGAAGAGGATGTTCCTGGAGTTAATTCCGCTCAGCCGGGCCGCCTTGGGGTTTATTCCAACCGCTTCGATAAAAAGTCCGATCGCGGTTCTCCTGGTGAAGAGTGCCGTCACGATCAGGATGAACCCCACTATGTAGATGGAAACCGGCAGCCCCAGCGCATAGCCCTGGCCAAGAATGGCGAAAGGCTTGACATAGAGCCAGATAACCATGGCGTTCGTGAACACCATTGCTATGCCGCGACCTGCCACGAACAGGATCAGTGTCGCGACAATCGGCTGCATCCCGATCCGGGAGACCAGCATCCCATTCCACATGCCGGCGGCAACCGATATGAGAATCGCTGCCCCCATGGCAACCGCAATCGGGTACTTCGGGTTTCCCGCAAGGTCGCCGCCAAGCAGGATAGCCACGGTTCCGGCCGAGATCGCCACAACGGAGCCCACGGAAATGTCGATGCCGCGTGTAGCAATGACAAGCGTCATTCCGATTGCAAGCAGCATGATAGGAGCGCCATTCTTCAGAATGTCGATGAGGTTTCCGTATAAATGGCCCTCCAGGATCTCGATATGAAAGAAATGGGGGGTAAAAAACAGATTGAACAGCAGAAGACAACCCAGGGCGACGAGGGACCACAGGATCCTGCTTTGGGCACCGCTACTTCGCGATATCATGCCGGCTTTCCCTCCGCGATGATGCGCAGAATGTTCGCCTCGTTCATTTCGTCCCCCCTGAGCTCCGCAACCTTGACGCGGTCTTTCATCACCGCAATTCTGCCACTGCAGCGTAGAACCTCTTCGAACTCTGCGGAGATGAAGATCAGTCCCATCCCCTCGTTACTGAGATTGAGAATCAGCTCCATGATCTCCAATTTCGCACCCACGTCGATTCCGCGGGTTGGCTCATCGAGAATGAGAACAATGGGATGGGTGGCCAGCCAGCGAGCAAGCATTACCTTCTGCTGGTTCCCGCCGCTGAGTTGTCCGACTTCGTTATTTGCGCCCGGTGTGACGATTCCCAGTGAGCGTATCAGCTCCTCTGCGATCTCGAGCTGTTTTTGTTTCGACAGATATTTGAGAACTCCGTGACTCGCCTGCAGCGCGAGAATGATGTTTTCCCGAACCGTGAGCTCCGCAAACACCCCTTCGTTCTTCCGGTCTTCGGAACAGAATCCCACCCCGGCAAGCATGGCATGTCGCGGGCTGTTGAGAGTCAGCTTCTTTCCCTGGACCCGTATCTCGCCTTCGGTTGCGCCATCGATACCAAAAATCAGCCGGGCCATCTCCGTCCGGCCGGAGCCCAGAAGTCCGGCAAATCCGAGCACTTCGCCCTTGTCCAGATCGAGGCTGAACGGCGCAACCGAACCCCGCAGCCCTATCCCATTTACCTGAAGAAGGGTCGCGGCCTCGCCGGCGGGTCTCGTCTGCCCCCTCTTTCGCTGCTCACTCTCGGATGCGTAGTCGAACTCGGACAATTCCTTGCCCAGCATCTTCGCGATCAGCTCAAGCTTCGGCAGGCTCTCCGTCGCGTATTCCCCAACGAACGTTCCGTTCTTCAGCACCGTAATTCGATCGGAAATCTGGTAGGTTTGATCCAGGAAATGGGTAATGAAAAGTATCGCCAGGCCGCTGTCGCGAAGAGATTTGATCACCTCGAATAACAGCTCCACTTCGTGCTCGTCCAGACTTGAGGTCGGCTCGTCGAGAATCAGGATCTTGGAATTGTCGTCGAGTACCCGTGCGATTGCCACCATCTGCTGGATGGCGATCGAATAGGACGAAAGTACCTGTGTCACGTCGATCACGATGTTGAGCCCGCGGAGAATTTCCTCGGCTCGCCGGTGCATCTCCTTCCAGTCGATTCTTCCGGACTTCAGCGGCTGCTTGCCGATGAAGATATTTTCGGCAACCGAAAGATTCGGGCAGAGATTGATCTCCTGGTAGACGGTGCTGATCCCCAGGCGCTGTGCAGCGAGGGGAGAATCGGGTCTGATGGATTTACCGTCGAGGATCAGCTCGCCGGCATCCTGTCTGTAGACACCCGTGAGCACTTTGACGAGCGTCGATTTGCCGGCGCCGTTCTGACCCATGACGGCGTGCACCTCGCCTTTGAAAAGGCGGAAGTCCACACCCGACAACGCTTTCACTCCCGGAAAGGATTTGTGTACGCTCTTCATCTCCAGAATCGGGGCGCCGTCCGGCATGTTTCTCCCTCCTGTGCCCATGTCCGTTTGAAGTTGCAGCCTGCAGAACTCGGACCGCTCCGATACGCGATCGGAGCGGTCCGGAATTGAACCTATGATACTCGAGTCGAGACAGGAGTGTCAGTACTGACGCGTGGGCAACGCAGCCGCGGCGTTCGTGGCGTCGAACACACCCTCGATCGTCCAGATCCTCCCGGGAAGTTTCTTTCCATCGGCGAGATCGTGGATAGCCTGCACAGCTTGCGGTCCAAGGAGTGGATTGCACTCCACGGTGCAGTTGGACTCACCGGCGACGATCGCCTGGAAGATACCCTTCACACCGTCCATGGAAACAATGATGATGTCCTTACCCGGTACCTTGCCCGCTTCCTTGATCGCCTGGATCGCACCCAGAGCCATCTGGTCGTTGTGAGCATAGAGAACCTGGATATTCGGATCGGCCTTCAGGAACGCTTCCATGACAGCCTTTCCCTCTGAGCTGGTGAAGTTACCGGTCTGTGAGTGGGCTATGTCCCAGTTCGGGTGATCCTTGCTGATGTCGCGGAAACCCTTGGCCCGTTCGATGGCGGGTGCGGAGCCGGTGGTTCCCTGAAGCTCGGCAATGTCGATCTTCTTCTTGCCGTCATCGAGGCCGTTCTTTTTCAGATAGTCGGCAAGCCAGGTTCCTGCTTTCTGGCCTTCTTTGACGAAATCGGAACCCATGATCGTGAGGCGAAGATCCTGGTCTGCCTTTGCGACGTCCCGGTCAATCATGATAACTGGAATGTGAGCCGCTTTTGCTTCCTCCAGAACCGGGCGATAGCCGGTCTCAACAAGGGCGGTAAACAGAATCACGTCAACCTTGCGTGCGACAAACGAGCGGAGTGCCTGGATCTGATTCTCCTGCTTCTGCTGGGCGTCGGAATAGATCATCTGCAAATCCGGGTCGCCCTTCAACGATTGCTGAACGGACGCGGTATCTGCGGTCCGCCATTCGCTCTCGGAACCGATCTGTGAAAATCCAACAACGATCGGCCTGTGAGTGATCGGCGCAAATCCGCTGTCGGAAGTCGCAGCAGGCGCTGCTCCGGCTTCTTTCGATCCGTTAGCGAATACTGTTCCCCCAAACACGAAAAGAACTACTGCGATGCCCAAGAGCACCGTCAACATTCGCTTCATACACAACCTCCTATCGACATTTGCATTTTCTCTCACGTGTATCTGTTTTCCCCCGTCGGCAACGCCTGACGGAGAAAGACCACGTAAAAACCAATCTCACGCCCGGTCGGACCGTGTCCGCCCGGTTTCTGTCACTGTGCGTTCTCTACGTCCTGATCACCTCCTTATCGCCGGCGTCATGGCGTATCGCAGCAATCACGGCGCGTTCAGGTATTTGTACAGCTGCTCCCCGGCGATTGCCTTTTTCACGCTGAATGTCAGCGGACCCACCACCGTGAGAGTTTTCCCGTCGGCTTTCATGAGCGTGATGGTCGTGTTGATGGCAATGATCGATACCGTTCCGCTCGCATCGAGCGCATCACCGTACTGGATGTCCTTACCACGCTGGCCCGGCTGCCGGTAGACGTGCCTCGAGTTGTATTTCACCACAACCATCTTATTCAGGAATTTCGGGTCGGATTGACCGTTTGCCGCCTGCGGAAAGCTCACAGTTCTTGGTTGCCCTTTTAAAACATCAGCCACCTTCTGGACGACGTTGCCCGAATCGGATCCGCTGATTCTGAAAACTGCGTTTGGATTGTTCGAAGGTGTCAATTCGATCCAATCCTGTGCCACGTTGATTCCGATCTCCGCGTTTGCAGGAACGACGTCGCCCACCCCAATGACAACCCAGCTGCCTGAGCCAACCCGGTAGCTCACTTGACCTGCCGCGGTCTCCGAGTAGAGCCCCACGCAGGTTAACGTATTCGCGCCGGCCTGGGCGAAACACGATCCTGCGACAAAAAGCAGAACGACTCCGAAAACTGTTCCCCATCGACGAGCTTCTTTCATATCTCGCTCCTCCTCCTTTGGTTCTCTTTCACGGAGTGCGATTTGTCAGCACGCCCCCACTCCGGTATAACACCGTTTCCGCGAGCCGTATTTGGACGATTCAGCTTTTTTGTGCACTATTCGAACAAGCGTTCGGCGGGGAGGAACGATATGTAACTGCGGGCTATTTCTTCGCTTCGGTCAGCTGCCGGTATGCGTCGGTTGCCTTGAGCCTGGGATTGTCCTGCGCGTAGTCAAATGCAGTCAGTCCCGCGGCATTTCGCGCAGACCGCTCGGCTCCCGCGGCGAGCAGAGTGGTGATGACCGCGGGGTTTCGATTGTGCCACGCGGCCCACATGAGAGGGGTCCGTCCGTCCCTGCCAGTCGCATTTGGATCAGCCCCTGCGGCGAGGAGCACTTTGATCAGCGCGATGTTTTCGTTTGACTCGGCCGCGTACATGAGACAGGTTGCCCCGGAATCGTCACGATCAAGGATATCGGCGCCCGCCTTCAGGAGAGTCCTGATCACCTCGGGGTTGTCGTTGAACTCGCTGGCGTACATGAGAGGAGTTGAGCCAAAGGCGTCTTTCATCGCAAGGGACGCCCCCAGATTCACCAGGGCGGCAACTACGGCAGGATTTCGGTTGAATCCTGCTGCCCGCATGAGAGCCGTCTGTTTTCCCGCGGATGATCGGGCGTTCGGGTCTGCTCCCGCGGCGATGAGAGCAGTTACAACTCCGGGGTCCCGGTTGGATTCGGCAGCGAGCATAAGGGGAGTCTCACCGTAGCGGTTCCTTACGTTGATATCCGTTCCTAGATGAATCGCACCGAGCACCTCCCGCGACGGGGCGTTCGACACAAGCTCCAGGAAATTCACCGGCTCTGCGGATGCCGGAGCAAAGCACAGTGTTGCGAGGAGAACGGAAACGGAAAGGATCGGTAAACCCTTCGTCATTCAAACCTCCCTGTCGGCTCGCGTTCAGTACTTTCTGCTCGGGAGCACCTTGGCCGCTTCCGACGCCGGAAAAACCCGCTCGTCGGTGATCATCCTCGTCGGGAGCTCTTTGCCGGACATGTAATCGGTGACCGCCTTCATCAGCTGATCACCCAGGAGAGGATTGCACTCTACAGTGCAATTCAGCTCGCCCTTCATCATCGCCTCGAACGCTCCGCGGGCGGCATCGACCGAAACAATGGTGATATCCTTTCCGGGTTTGAGCCCATATTCTTTTATTGCCTGAATCGCGCCGAGCGCCATGTCGTCATTGTGCGCAAATACGGCATCGATGCGACGTCCCGACTCCCGCAGGAACTTTCGCATCACATCCCGGCCCCCTTCGACCGTAAAGTCGCCCCCCTCCGAAAGGATGATCCTGTAATTTGGATGGTCCTTAAGCACCTCTGCGAAACCCTTTTCCCGGTCTATCGCGGGTGCCGATCCGATGGTTCCAAGCTCCTCGGCGATATTCACCGGTGCGTCGGTGTGCAGGTACTTAAGCAACCAGCGTGCGGCGCGCCTTCCTTCTTCTACGAAATCCGAGCCCATGAAGGTCACCCACAGCGAATCGTCGCGCGTATCTACCGCACGATCGGTAATGAAGACGGGGATTCCCGCCTCCTTGGCTTCATTCAGAACCTCGTCCCAGCCGGATTCGACGATTGGAGAGAACGCGATAACGTCGACCTTCTGAGCGATAAAGGATCGAATCGCCTTGATCTGATTTTCGGGTTTCTGCTGAGAGTTTACAAACCGGAGGTCGATGCCGAACTTCTTCGCCGCGTCTTTGATAGACTTCGTGTTGGCGACCCTCCATTCGCTTTCCGTTCCTACCTGGGCGAACCCCATCACGATTCTTTTCGAGGAACCGGCCGTGGCTGCCACCGGAACTGCGTGCTGCGCCTTCTCGAGATCATTTTTCGTAATGCGCTGCGCACGTACGAAAATTTTCTTGGGGATACCTTCGGCATGATTGAGAATATCGATTGCGTACCGGATAGCCTCCCTCCCGCCTGTGGGGCTCGAAAAGGTGGCAGTCAGGATGCCTTTCTTCACGAGATCGATACCGCCGAGCGGGCCCGGCAGCCCGTCAACCCCGATGAAGCGAATGTTCTTCATCCCGGCTTTCCTCGCCGCAAGATAGGCTCCGTATGCCATCGGGTCGTTCTGAGCAAAAACGATATCGGCGGGAGCTCTATCCTTCAATTGCTCCGCGAAGGTGTCCTCGGCTTTGTCACGCATCCAGTCTGCAACGCTCGTTCCTACCATGGTTATGTTCGTTGCCTTCGAGATCGCAGCCCTGAATCCGAGGCTCCGGTCGAGGACGGGCGGAGAGCCGGATCGCCCCTGAATTTCGAAGACACGGCCACCCTTTGCGCCAAGCAGATCACGGACGTACTTTCCCGCCTGATTCCCGATCCCCCAATTGTCGGGGCCGATGAAAAGAGTGTAGTCGTACCCCTCGACTGCTCTATCAAGAACAATTACGGGAATCTTCTGGTAAACTCTGGTCACGACAGGTGTGAGCGCTTCGGCATCCGTCGGCGAGATAATGAGAAGATCGATCCCGTAATCCACAAGCTTCTGAACGTCGCTTATCTGTTTCTGCGTGCTGTCGTCCGCGTCGGTGAAAATGACGCGTATGTTCTTGTGTAGAACTGCTTCATCGTGAATTTCAGCATTCATGACGATGCGCCATGGTTCGGTGAGGTTTGCCTGCGACATCCCGATCAGATACTCCGTTCCGGTTGTGTCTTGCGCAGGGGGGCCGCACGAGATAATGCTCGCGGCCATCAGTAAGAGCGCGGCGGGTCCAAGTATTGTGCTGAGCGAGCTGCGATTGTGCATTTAGTCCGCGCCTCCTTTCCGGTAATCAATGGGCGGGATTCCAAAAACCCGCTTGAACGCCCGGGAAAAATAGTGCTGGCTGGAGAAACCGACCAACTCGGCCACTTCGTAGATCTTGACGGATGGATCGATCATGAGCTGTGCGGCCTTCGTGACGCGCAGACGCGTCAGGTAGTCGATGAACGAGAGACCCGATTGCTGTTTGAGTATCCTGCTCAGATAGCCGGGGCTGAGCTTCATCTTGGCGGACGTTTCCTCCAGACTCAGATTGTCGCGAAAGTAGTTTCCTTCGAGAAACGCGTGCACCCGTTGGGCAATGGGTGAGTTCTCGCTCTGAGTAGCAACCTCGGCGATCAGGGATTCGTAGACTTCCGGCACCAAGGGCGTGCCGCCCGTGATCGTCGATTGTACGAGAACCAGCGCCTGAATATTTGCGTTTGCCGCCTTTTCGCGAATGCGCGGCAGAGAGTCGAGCCACGTTTCTCCGCGGGCCGAATTGCACAGCGCTACAATATTGTCGTACCCGTCCTGAAACACGCAAATAGGAGAGAGATCTCTGAGGGTTTCCTCCACGATATTGCGAAGTGCGAGAAGCGCAACCGCGCGATCACGCTCGGGCAACAATGGAGCGCCGCCGGCCCGTTCGACCAGGTGCGCCATAACCATGCCCGAAATCTGTCCGATTGTGAGACCAAGAAAGTCCAGTTGCTCATCTATTTCCGACTTCGACAACCGTCCGGTCACCCAACCCACCATGAAGCCTTCGCGAAGGAATACCAGATTGTGTTCCAGCTGTTTGCGAGCCCAGGAGAGGTACCGATTCTGCTCGCGCATCGATGACAGCTCGCTGCGGCCCCTGGCCAGGACGCCGAGGAGCTGCTCCTCGGAGACCGGCTTGAGAATGAAGTCGAAAACCTTGAGCTGCAGCGCGCGCTTTGCGTACTCGAACTCGTCGTGTCCGGTCACCACGATGATAATGCAGTCGTTCGTGAGATCGTTAATTCGCTCGATCAATTCGAGCCCATTGAGAAAGGGCATGCGAATATCAATGAGAAGAATATCGGGGTGTTCTGTCTCGACGGCCGTGAGCGCCGCCTCGCCGTCCTCGACTTCCGCGACAACGCACATGTCCGCGCCTGAGGCCTCGATTGTTGCACGCAGGCCTCGCCTTATCTTTGGCTCGTCGTCAGCTATCATGACTCTCCACATGAATCGTCATTCCTTTGTCACGAGAGGATGGACAACCTCGACAGTTGTTCCTACGCCGAATTCGCTGTAGATGCGCAAACCGTATTGTGTCCCAAACGAAAGCTGAATGCGCTCGTGCACGTTGTACAGAGCGAAACCTCCGTGATCGTGGCCCTCACCCGGGGTGGAAAGAAGCATCCGACGAACTTCGGCGAGATTTTCTGCGGTTATTCCGACGCCATCATCGACGACGCGGAGAACAAGCTGCCCGTCTCTGCTGAGTACCTGGACGAGGATATTGCCCCGGCCCCGACGCTCTTTGATTCCATGATAGATCGCGTTCTCGACCAGCGGCTGGATCGTAAGTTTGAGCACCTTGTAATCTGCGAGGCGGCCATCGAAGTCGATCTGATAGCCGAATTTCTCTTCATACCGCGCTTTCTGGATGATCAGATAGCTTCGCGCGTGATCCACTTCTTCCGAAATCGGAATAAGTTCCTTTCCCTCGCTCAATCCTATGCGAAACAGTTTTGTTATGGCGCCGACCAACTGCACGATGTCGTCGGCCTGGCGCTCGTGCGCCATCCACCGAATGGTATCGAGGGTGTTGTAGAGGAAATGTGGCTTTATCTGGGCCTGCAGGATCTTGATCTCTGCTTCACGCTTGCTCTTCTGCTCCTGATAGACGAGGTCGATCAGTTTCTGCAGCTGCTCTATCATCGCATTGAAGCTCTTGCCCAGATGACCGATTTCGTCATGCTGCTTTCCGCGAAAGCGAATTGCGAGGTTACCCTCCTCCACCTGCTTCATGAGTGATTGAAGGTTGATCACCGGACGCGCGATCGAGGAGGCAAAAAAGACCGACGCGCCGATCGCGCATAAAACCGTCAATCCTGCAATCAACATGGCGTAGTATCGAATATTGTTGACTTCTCGCAGGATGTCGTTCAGGGAGAAGACTCCGACGGTCTTCCACCTGGTGTAGGTGGAGTCTTCCCACATGAGCTGATATCGGCTTCCATTGATCTGACGAACCACGCTATCGCTCCCGGAAGTCAACCACTCATTGCGAACGCGATAGACCACCTTGTTGACCGGCGCATAGACGGTCTCGCCGTAACTGTCGACGATAAAGATGAAGCCGCTTTCCCCCAGCTTCGTGTTCGTAAAAATGTCCTCAACGACCTTCAGTTTCATGTCGATGAGAATGACTCCCTCGATGCTTCCGCTTCTCTCGTCGCGCACTGCCTTCACGACCGATACCACGTCGTCGGAAGAATCTCCGCGAATGTTTCGACCGATGGGACGCGGAAAAAGATGTATCGTCCCCGGATCACTCGCGGCCTCACGGTACCAGGAATCGCTCGAAAGCGGATCGCGTGCGATGCGTTCGAACTCGTTGCTCAGAAGCTGATCGCGATAGTTGACGACGAGAATACCTGCAATTTCAGGATGTGAGTTCACATAAGTCCGCATGACCGCGAGGGCATCCTGAGTCGAAGTACCCGCTTTCGCCGAGGCGTCCGACGGCCTCTGGAGGAAGTCGATTATCTCGGGACTTTGGGCAAGGTAGAATATGATGTTCTCCATATCATGGACGTAGAACTCGAAGTTGCGCGTCACCTGACGGATCATCTGGATGGTGTACGATGTCGTCTCTCGTTCTATCGTCCGGAAATAGAGAACCGGACCGAGCACACCGAGGGTCAGCAAAGGTAAAAGCGTTATTGCGAGGAAGTAGGTCAACAGCTTGTTGCGGATGCTTCGACGTTTCACGGGGCTCCTCGGGTCGGACCTGACATTATATACCAGGGTAAACCCGGATGGCAAATCCGCCCGGTTTTCCCACGGATTCTTCTGCTCCGGGCTTCCGGCAGGAAGCTGCGTTTTGAGTTGCGCGTCCTATTCTTGAGCGATATACTGCTGCGAAGACCGTGAAGTCGTTCTTGTAGGTGCAGGGGAGGACGTTACGAAGACATCTTTAACCCGGATCGTTATCGGGATCGGGCTGGGATGCCTTGCGGCAGCAGGTCTCGCAGCTCAGAATCAGGCACAAACGGAAAGTCGGACCATTCTGCAGAACCCGGCGACCGCCATTGATCTCAACAAGTACTACCAGTTCCCGTTTTCTATCGGGGTGCAATTTCAGATTCTGAGCCCGTTCTGGGGGGATTTGACCCCCTACTTCACCGGCAAAACCGACATTGGGGTGGAGTTCAGGTATCCCCTTCCCAGCCTTCCCGCCATCCAGCCGTTCGCACGGGCAGGGCTTATGTCGTTTTCCTACAACAACCCGAACGATCCGAGCGGCAACGTCAACAAGTGGAGCCAGAATCAGATCTATTTTTCGGCGGGCGCCGGATACCTTTCCCGCGTTGCCAAAACATTCGAGTTCGGCGCCGATGTGAGCATTGGCGCGGCCGAGGCGATATTTCCGCATCTCGACAACTTCACGTCGGCAAACCCGACCGACTTCGTGCCACGCAGCACGTTCAACGGTTTTGTCACGGTCGGCGGACACCTCGGACTCGACCCGTCCTACAACATGAGCATCGGCGTCAACCCGACGCTCACCTATATGCACGCATTTTCGCCGCTGACCCTGTTCAACGGTTTTATGTTCGGTATCGGGTTCTCCGGGAGCTTTCGCTACGGAACCGATCCGGACTCGCCGCAGGCGATCATCCGCAGCATACAGTTCGGTACGCCCGATATTCAGCCTGTCTTTTCCGCAATGCAGAGTTACTATGTCGACCACCCGATCGGAACGGTGACAATCAGGAATACCGAGAACTTTGCCATCCAGTCGGTTGACGTAAGCTTCTTTCAGAAGAACTTCATGGACAGTCCGACCGAATCAGAAAAGATTCCGGTGATCCTCCCGGGTGAGACAAAGACCGTAAACCTGCTTGCCTCATTCAACGACAAAGTGTTCACCACTCAGGGCGACACCCCGTTGAACGGCGAAATCCAGGTCAAGTACGTTTCCCGTGGGCGTCCTGCCGAGCAGACCCAGCCTGCATCATTCACTCTCCACGATCGCAGTTTCATTACCTGGACCGACGACCGAAAAGTGGCGGCGTACATCACTCCGAAAGACAGCGCCGTGCGCAACTACGCAAGCCACGTTCGCCAGGTGATCAAGAATGAAACCATGAACAGCCTGAGCGAACCGTTGCAGGACGCGATGGCGGTTTTCTACGCTTTGAAGGAGCTCGGTTGTCTCTACCAGAAGGCGCCCGTACCCTTCGAGACCGCACAGGCGAATCCCACCACGCTGGACAATGTGAACCTTCCGCGGGAGACTCTCACCCGACTCACGGGAGACTGCAGCGACCTCACCGTTCTGTACGACACGATGCTCGAAACCATCGGAATCCGCACCGGCTTCATCACGGTTCCCGGTCACATTTATGCGCTCTTCGACACGGGGGTTTCGCCGCGAGACTATCGCTCCCTCAATCCGGATCAGAGCATGACATTCAGCATTGACGGAACACTGTGGGTCCCCGTCGAAATCACGCTCGTGGGCACGTCGGATTTTATTTCCGCGTGGCGCCAGGGCGTAGCCGAATGGCACGAATGGGACAAGAACCCCGACAAAAGAAAGCTCTACCAGACCGGCAATGCCCAGGCGGTATATCGACCGGTCGCATTGCAGGAAAAAGACCTTGGACTGCAGTACGGCCGAGACGATATCGTACAGCGCGACTTTCAGACCGGTCTGAACAACCTGGTGGATGCCGTTGTCCAGTCTTACAGCGACGAAGCGGAAAAGAGCGGACGCAAGGCCGACTATAACGTGCTCGGCATTGTCGCGGCGAAGTACGGTCGCTACGCGATTGCCGAAAGAGCATTCAACACCGCGCTCGCGATGGATCGGAACTACCTGAATCCCATCATCAACCTCGGGAACCTCTACTACCTGCAACAACAGTACCAGAGCGCGCTCCGCTACTACCACACCGCCGAAGTGACGCTCTCGAAAGAGGGACGAACGCAATCCGCGGAGTTCGCGACGGTGCTTCTGAACACGTCGCAATCCTACTATGAGCTCGCCAATTACGACCGTGCAAAAGAGTACTACACCCAGCTGAAGACTGTTGACCCGAATCTCGCCCGCGCTAACTCACAGCTCGGCGAGAAATCGGGTACGGGCCGCGATCTGGTCGGGAAACCGGCGAACAGCGTTCAGTATTCCGCGGATCCGACCGCCGCACAGGGAGGAAGTCAGTAGCATGCCAAGGTACACCCCTACCGTCTGCGACGAAACTTCGTCAGAACCAAAATCTCCCGTGCGCGTCATCGGCACGTTCATTCTTGCTGCGACCGTCCTGGCCGCATCGCTCCTGCTCACCTCCTGTCCGCAGCCCATCGATCAGAAGCTCCTGAGCGTTACCGAGGACAAGCTTCCTCCGACAATTGCGTTGACATCGCCGGTGGAAGGCGCGGAATACTTTTCGACGGTTGTCGTGAGCGGAACGATCAAAGATTCGGCACTTCAGGCGGGAGACAACGCCGGCGCGCTCAAGAGCATTACTTTCGTGGTTCCGGGTGACTCATCACTCAATCGAACCGTGGCCTTCGTGGGTTCCAATTTCAGCGTGACGCCTGCCGACAGCACTTTCAGTTACAACAGTGCGACGGGCGCTTTTCAGCTGACGCTGGACACCATAAACCTCCGTCGATTCCAGGAACAGTTTATCGTAACCGCAGTTGATGCGAACGGCAACCAGTCTCAGATAACGAGAACACTGACACAAAGCAGCGGAATCCTCATCACGCCGGATTCGAGCATTCCGGCGAACTATACCATCGGCGAGGTGATCAACCTCACCGGGACGATCAGCAACTCCGCACAGGATACGACATCGGCCAGCGAGCTCGCGTCCCTCTCATGGAGCGTCGTAGGAAAATTGTGGGGCGCGTCGATCACCAACTTCACCGCCATCGCGTCAAACACGTTCTACGATGCCGGAACCGGCAACTTTACGGCCCAGAACCAGGAGCCGAATTTCCCCTACGATTTCGTGTTCAATCCGGCGACACGAACGTTCACCACAAGCTTCTTCGTCCTCGGTGGGGCGCCAAACCCGATCATCGTCGATTTTCACGCGGTAGACAAGAATGGCATTGTAAGCGACGTCACCCGATCGATCAGCCTGGTCGTTGACACCGTCGATATTCTCGTGAACGATCCGTCGGCTACCGCAACGAAATACTACTCACACCTGACGAACCAGATCTATCCGGCTCCCACTACGCCAGGTTACTTCAGCGGGACCCTGTCGGTCGGCAGTCCACAGGTCATATCCGACTCGCTCAAATCGGTCCAAGTTACCCTGAGGTCGCAGGTGTTGAGCGGGAACACGTTCAACTTCACGCATGATTTCGTCGGCAACACCAACTCCAGTTCACCCGCCGGGCTCGAATCGTACGCGGGCAACATCAACATTGCAAGTATCGGCGCGAGCAGCAGCGGGTTCTCATTCCCGGTCCCGCTTACGGCGAACGGCGGACAATCGGGAGCTCTCGCCGTTACCGTGACGGTGACGACGAAGTCAAGCAACCAGTCGTTTTTCCCCGTCAACCTTACCGACGACGCCACAGGTCCCGCGATTACCGGCGTATCGATTTCCTCGGACAATACGCACGCGCAGTATGCGAAAAATGGTGATACGGTGACCCTCGCGTTCACCTGTACCGATAGCCTCTCCGGACTCAACGGCACGCCTGTAGTGACAATCGACTCGGTGCCGGTAACCGGAGCAAATCTCTCGTTCAACTCGAGTACTGGAGCGGGAACTGCAACATATGTCGTCCCTGTCGGTCACGCGACCTATACCGGCACGTTGAGTTTTTCGATCTCCGCATCGGACAATGTCGGGAACGCTTCCTCCTATACAAACGCGACTCAGGCATCAAACAGCCTGCCGAATGTGACTTTGTACGCGGGGGTGCCGGACGTTGCGTCTCTTGGAACACGGGTCCTCACCACTACAAACACGAACAACAGCGGGACTTCTCTCTACGCGAAGAACGCAGACACCGTGACACTTAAGACGACGCCTACCAGGACTCTTGCCTCGACTCCCGTCGTCACGATGGCCGCAGCGGCAGCCGGAACCGTGCTTTCAGCGGGAACCTACACCTCAACGCGGACGATGAACGGAACCGAGACACAAGGGCCCATGACGTTTGTCGTTACAGCAATCGATATGGCCGGGAACACCGGTCCGGTCAGCTTCACCACCGACACCGCCGGCGATCATGTGACTCTCGACAGCATACCGCCGGCGATCAGCTCAGTCACAATTGCGGCCGGAACCTACAAGGTCGGAAGCATCGTCCCGGTGATCATCCACTCCGACGGCACCGGATACCTGAACAACGGAATCTCGATCAACGGTCAGGCCGTAACCGGTGCATCGTTCGTCGACAATCTCAACAATACCTACACGGCGAACTATACAGTTGCAGAGGGTGATATAGACCGGGCGAGCGTCGGGGCGGTTCCGATCAGCATTCAGCTCAAAGACCCCGCGGGAAACCCGAGCGCAACCTACACAACCGCTCCCACGGCAAGCCCGACGGGCGCGTTCGTGCTCGACGCGCACTCGCCGACGGTCGCCTCGACAAGCATAAACTACGGGACCGGTGTCATGACAGTTACGTTGAGCGAGTCACTCGGATCATCAACCCAGATTGATCCGACGAAGTTCCATCTCGACAACGTCGCATCGGGCTCAGTGCACAATGTCACCCTCTCGGCAGGCGAGCTTTCGAGCGTCGCGGGCAACGTGGTGACATTCCAGTTATCGCAGGTTAATCGCGCCAGCGCCATCAAAATAAGCGGCACTTCCGGCGGCGATGGGACCGCGGTCGTACTCGACCTCGACTCCGGCGCAATAACCGACAACGCTGGAAACCCGAACGTCGCGGTTACCGGGAAACCGGTCTCCGAGACTGCGGACAGCACCCCTCCGACGATCTCATCGATCACCGCGGTGTCCTCGCCGGCATCAGGGACGATCGTAGTCGGAGACACGATAGTCTTTACGCTCACCCCGGCGACGCAGGAACCCCTTGGGAGCGTATCCGGCTCCTACAACGGCGCGTCCCTGAGCTGGGCCACGTCGGATAACGGGCAGACCTACACGGCAACCTACACGGTCGCCGTCGGCGATCCGGATCAGGCTACTCCGCTGCAGATATCCGGGGTGGTCCTCAAGGATGCAGCAAACAACAGCTCGTCCGCGGCAGCAGGAACGGGCGTCGTAGTCCTCATCGACGCAACACCGCCGAAGTATGTCAGCGCAAGCCTCGACTACAACTCCGGTCTACTCAAAGTCACCTTCACGAAGAATGTAACGAATGCGGTTGCCACGAAGTTCCACATCGGGGAAAACGGCTCGACGAACGTGGTCAACCTCACAAGCGGCGAATACACGTCGACTTCCGGCGCGACTGTGAATTTCATGCTTAGCGCGCAGGACCGCATCACGGCGCTCGCGCACAGCGGAAAAACAGGAGGCGACGGATCGGCGGTTGTGCTGAACCTCGATGCAGGCGCGGTGAAGGATACGATTGCGAGCAATCCGTCGATTGTGGAAACCGGCAAAGCGGTGACTGAGACGGCCGACAACACACCACCATCGATTTCGACTTTCTCCTCGACCGTAACACCGTCACACTCCGGTACCCTGATAATCGGTGACAAGATCACCTTCACGCTCGCGCTCGGCGCGGCGGAGCCCGGCGCGGTGATCACGCCGACTACCTTCAATGGCCGAACGATCTCCTGGACGACGTCGGACAATATCACGTTCATCTCTTCGTACACCGTTACCTCTGGCGATCCGGACCAGATTTCGTTGGCCTTGACGGTCACGGCAACCGATACTGCAGGAAACCCGTCGTCGGCGACGGATTTGACAGCTTACGCAATCGACGCAAACGCACCGGTAATAAGCAGCGTGACTTCGACTCCATCGCGGACCGGCGGCGCCACGCTCATCATAGGTGACACGATCGACTTCACCGTGACACTTGCCGCCTCGGAATCGGGTGCACACGGATTGCCGACAACTTACAATGGCGGGGCACTCACCTGGGCCACTTCCGACAACACCACATTCACCGCGACCTACACGGTGGTCTCGGGCCAGGCAGACCACACCTCGAGCCTGAAGCTCACTGCAACGGTGCAGGATAGCGCCGGCAATACGTCGTCGGCCGTGACCGATTCTACAGGATACAAGATCGACGCGAACGCTCCCACCGCTTCGGCGACTGCGATCGCGACCCCACATTCCGGCGAAAACCAGGTCGCGGGCTACTACAACAGCACAAACACACAGGGCGTAGACGTCACGGTCACATATTCGGACGCAAAGCTCGTGGGTGGCTCGATCGAAATCTGGTACAGCAACAATGGAGCTGCGTTCCAGGACGCAATGGAAGGAGTGGCTTCCGTAAGCACAAACAGCGGATCAACTGTGGTGCACGTGACGCAATTTGACTTGGGCGGCTCGCCTTCGAACGGGACGCTGGACTTCAAAGCCATAGTCACCGACGCTGCCGGGAACGTAACCAGCACGAGCCCGTACGCAACACTTACTGTGGACAAGACTCTTCCGACTCTACAGTCGGCGGTTGCGACCGATGCAAACCACTCCAATTACATCTTCGATGACGGGACTAGCGCAGCCGATACTCTGAAACTCACCTTCGACAAGGCGATGCAAACGGCCTTGATTTCAGACCTGGAGAGCGATCTGACGTTCCAAGCAAATGGGATCACCGCGGTAACGGACCATAATCATAATCTTCCGCCGTCGGGAGTCGTTTCAGGCGGCGGAACCACCAGCCTGACAATTGCGCAATCGAGCATCGCCGACGTTTCCGGGGATCTTCTTCCCATGTTCGCAATGCCTGCAACCGGCGGAACAAAGATCGTCGTGACCGGCTCGACCGGCCTTCTGGACACGCACGGGAACCCCATCAGTACCTCCTCGAGCGCCAGTCCGACCTTTTCTCTGGTCGCGGCGACCGGATCGCGGGGAACCTCCGGCAGCGCATCATCTGTCGTGATTCAAGGGGAAAGCGGTCACTCCGCCGTCTCCTCACCGTCGGCAAGTTCGTCGCCTTCACGCGGGATATCTCTCAACAGCCTGTCCAACTACTACGGAAGCACGGCGCCGAACGGCGGCCAAACCGGCTCGGGACAAACGGCGGCGGACTCGAATCTGAAGTCGCAACCAACCGGCGCCTATACGGGACACAGTATCGTGATCCCTGGCCTCACCCGTCTGCCGATCGGCGCACAACCTGAGACGTACGCAACCTCAGCGCCGGAAACGAGGTTCAGCGGCACCTCGTCGAGTATTATGTCCGCGACCGAAAATGGCGCTGCCGCGGTGTCGATGACACCCTCGACCGTGCGGGCTGCGATTCCTGCCACCGCGACACCGACCATGCCGCGTGCAACCGCGCTTCCGCAAACCGGGTTGGGTTTGAATCCACCGGCACCTTCGGCCGGAGTAGTGGAATCGTCCGAGGGCCCGTCTCACGCCCTTGCCGGCACACTGCTCTTCCTGCAGCTGCTCGGCGGACTTTTTCTGATTGGTGTTCCTCTTACAGAACGGCACCGATTGAAAAGACGTCGCAGGTGATTGAACGTGAAGGATAAGCCGAGAGGAGGAAAACTGGCCTCGATCGCGCGCGCTTCGGCCGTTTTGGCGGTCGGGATCATTCTCGCTTCCGCACTGATGACCGGCTGCAACCGGCCGCCCCGGGCGGCAAACCCCCCGGCACCGGGTGCGGGTACAACTCCACCGCAGTTGGATGTGCAGAAACCTGCCGATTCATCGTTCTATCCTTTCACCGTGAACCTTGCCGGGACAGCAGCTGCTGGAACCTATCACGGAAAGGTCGACCCCATTTCATCGATCGAGTATCGAGTTGTGGACACCACGATCGCGGGAACGGCCGCGCCGGGCGCCGACGGCAGCTTTTCCGCGCGTTTTTCCACTGCCGGCGTTCGCGGTGATATGAATCTTACGGTGGCCGCGGTCAGCCGGAGCGGTGAGCGAACCGACCGGACAATCCGTCTCAGGGATCATGCCGCCGGTCCCTATATCGGGGTAGACGTTCCAGAATCGGGAACGCGATATGACTCGGATATTCGGATCGCCGGCTGGGTCCGCAGCTCGATTGATCTGCGGTCCACCGTGGACGTCGCGTCCCTCGAGTTTCGCGCGGTCCCTTTGACCTACACTGCAGCGGCGGTCAGCGGAGCCGGGAATGAAAAGTGGCGCCCTGTTGAGTACGGGGTGAACGGTCACTTCGCATTCGACGTCGATGCGTCGGAATTCCGCGGGCCGGTGAACCTCTATTTTCGCGCAACAGACAGAAACGGTCGCGTCTCATCGATCGTCCGCCGGGTGATCCAGCAGCTGTCGGTCGCGCCGGTCATCGTCGTCGATGAACCCGGCAACGGATCGTTCTACGGAAAAGTGATCAATGTCATCGGTCACGTCGAATTGCCCGGCGGGATCGCCCAAAGCGCCGACGCTGTGTCGGTAGTGCGGTGGACTATCACGAGCACGCAAGTTGCAGCTTCGACTGCGGCCCTATCCGGAACCGCCATGGTGCGGGGCGGACGGTTTTCGTTCGCCGTCCCCATGACCGGTGCCGAGGGAGCTCGCGATCTGATCATCAGTGCGTCAAGCGGCAATTTGCGCTCCCAGGTACTGGTCTCGCTTCTTTACGCGAGACCGGTCCCTCCCCAACGGACGCCCGAGACAGTTACCGCTGCGTCGCAGTCTCCGAAGCCGACGCCTCCGACGCGATCCGCCGCTGTGCAGGCGCCGGCAGCGGTTGTGCCCCCAAAGGTCGCCGTGACACCGGAACCGAAACGGGATACGGCAACCAGCGGGGGGCCGAAGCCACCGGAACCGCCGGCAACCGAGCCTGCGCCGATTGCGGCCGCGCCGGTGGCCCCGCTCCGTGTATCGCCCGCGCCGACGGCAACCACGCAGACAGCTGCAAAGCCTCAGGCGGCAGCTGCGCCGACCGCAGACATCCACCCGGAAATCACCGTGACCACGCCTGGTCCTCGCAGTTTCTACAAAACGGAAATCTATGTGGAAGGCAAGATCACCGACAATCCGAAAGACCCGGCCTCAGTCCAGAATATCCGATCCTTCAGCTATGAGCTCGAAGACCGGCCCGCCATAAAAGGGGTGGTCAACTGGGACTACGTCGACGGTTCCTTCTGGTTCAGCTTCCCGTCGCGCGGGCTTTCCGGGACTCATACTCTGGTTCTGACGGCAATTGACGCTGGGGGAAAGAAAGACATCCAGAGGCTCACACTTTACGACGGCAACACCGCGCCGGATGTAAGCATAGCCGGGCCGGGCGATCAGTCCACATACGGGAGCAGGCTCTGGATCCATGGAAGGATTTTTGACCCTTCGGAGGATCTCGGACAGCCGCGCGGCATAACCGACGCGACCTACTACATATATCCTTCCGATTTTCTCTCCGAGTTTCAAGGATACCGGGGAAAACTGAAACTCGGCAAGGACGGAAGCTTCAGCCTGCTCGTACTCACGGGAGAATTCGACGGGTCGGAGGTGATCGAGCTATCGGCCACAAGCGTAAACGGCAACAGCACGATTCAGCGGGTAACAGTGGACACCGCGAAGGCCGAAATTCCGACATTCGCCGTCAAATCCGAAAACTCCGCCGCTGTGTTATCGTGGAATCGAGTCCCGCTCGCGTCATCCTACGACATCTTTTACACTGACGACGGTACCGAACCGGGGCCTCGACACGGGAGAATGCTCTCACGCGTGAGCGCGCCGGTAACGATTTCCGGATTAAAGAACGGATATCGCTACACGTTCAAGATCAGCGCACATGCGCCCCCGGTCCTTCCCGGTGATCGCGTCGAACCGATTCCAGACTCCGACGGCAGCCGACAGGAATACCAGGTGATCGGGAAGCCCGTCGGCGACCCGGCCGCTGATACGACGCTTTTTTCTGCGCCGGTCATCGGGATCCCGCTGGCGCCGGACACTTTGCAGCCGACCGTGCGTGGAGAGTATGGCAAGATTGCTCTTTCGTGGGTAAGTATTCCCGGAACCGATGATTTCGCTCTCCTGCGCTCCGAATCAGAGACCGGGCCCTACCTCCAAATCGCGCATGTCACCGGGGCACACAGCTACCTTGATTCCGACGTGCAATACGGCCGGACCTACTACTATCGCGTGAGCCCCGCCTATCCGGGAAGCATCGCAAGTCTTTCGATTTCCGGAGCGACCACTCCGCTGCCACCCTCTCCGTTCCTGCTTGCCGGCGCCGCCGACGACACGAACGCCCGGAGCGTCGCACTTGTGGGCAACTACGCCGTGGTCGCAACCGGCGACGAGTTCTCGGTCGTAGACGTCTATGACCCCCATCGTCCACGCGTGGTGGGGAAAGTGGCGCTCACCGGGGCACGGGCTCTGGCTGTCGATGGAACGACGGTCTTTGCCGCCGCCGGATCACACGGTGTGAAGATTGTCGATGTCACCGATCCTACACATCCGCGACTCGCGGGGTCGTGGGCGACCGGGAACGCCGTGGCGGTTGCGGTTGTGCGCGACGGAAGTGATCGAGTCGTATACATTGCCGACGGCAAGGGTGGATTGAAGATGCTGTCCGGCACTGGGGACCAGAGCGCCGGATCGGTCACCACGGTAAACCGGGATGAAGCGGACTCGCTCGTGGTTATGACCCCGACGCAGGACGCCGGGATCGCCACGCCATTTCTATGCGTCGGAGGACAATCGGGCCTCGCCGTCTACAGTCTTGCGACGATCAACTCACCCCGCCGCGTCTTCACAGACGGC
>DATKUF010000174.1:0-10239 GCA_035530755.1 Spirochaetia bacterium
TACCGTTGGAGAAGAGCTTCTTTTCACCACTTATACCGACAACTACGGCGTCACCAACGTGCTTGGACATCTTTTCAAGATTGCGAGCTTCTACCTCATGTACAAGGCGGTAATCGAGACAAGCCTTCGCAAGCCCTACGACACGACCTTTCGCGCGCTCGTGAAGCACGAAATGGCGCTCGAAAGCGCCAACGAGATGAAGGCCCGATTGTTGTCGATTATCGGACACGATCTGCGGAATCCGGTTGGTGGAATTGCCGAGATGAGCCGTCTCATCCTCAATGACGAAACCTTCCTGAACCAGATCTCCGTCCACGAAGTAATGGACCATATCTATCGCTCCGCGTCTCAGTCGGTCGAGCTGCTCAACAACCTTCTCTACTGGGCCAAATCGCAAAACGAGACTCTGAAGCTGGAACCCGAAGAGTTTTCTATCGCAGAGATTTCAGGAAATATCGTCGAACTTTTCAAGAGCGCGATACAAACCAAATCGTTGACCGTCACCGTCGATGTCCCGCCCGAACAGATCTGCGCGGATCGGAACATGATTACCTCGGTGCTTCGAAATCTGTTTTCAAACGCCGTCAAGTTTACTTCCCGCGGAGGCTGCATCACGATCCGAGGAAGACGTGAAAGCGAATCGATTGTTCTGGAAATAGCCGACAGCGGCGTCGGCATGACTGCGGAACAGCGAAAGCTTCTTTTCGCCGGCGATGCCGCGGTTCCCACACGTGGAACCGACGGTGAGGCGGGAACAGGGCTTGGCCTCGCGGTCAGCAGAGGGTTCGTACGCCAACACGGCGGCTCTCTCTCGGTGGAACCCGGCCTTGCGGGTGGCAGCATATTTCAGATGAAGCTCCCGATCGCTCCGAGGGTCCCGAAAAATGCCGGATAGTTTCGCCCCGCTCGATGTTCTATATAGGGAAGACGAGCTCGTCGCCATCAACAAACCGGGAGGACTCGCCGTGCAGCCGGACAAGACCGGTAACGAATCTGCACTCTCCGCGGTATCACAGCTGTGCGGACGGGACGCGTACGTGGTGCATCGCATCGACCGCCCGGTCAGCGGAGTGGTGCTTTTTGCATGTTCGCGAAAGCAGGCCGCGGCGATGAGTGAGATTCTACGCGACGGAAAACTGGAAAAACTCTACTGGGCGGTTGTGGATACGGCGCCTCCCGGGGAATCGGGAACTCTTGAAAACAGAATCATCGCGGACACACGCGCGAACAAGAGCAGAACCATCGCGACTGAGGTCGCTGCAGACCGCGATACCGATCGCCGCGGACGGCACGCCGTTCTCGAATACACTGTCGTCGGAAAATCGGATCGTTACTGGATGCTGGAAGTACGGCCGAAGACCGGCCGACATCATCAGATCAGGGCCCAGCTTGCGGCCATCGGCTGCCACATCAAAGGCGACGTAAAATATGGCGCCCGCAGGACCAATCCCGGCGGCGGAATACACCTGCACGCCCGTTCGGTATCGTTCAGGCACCCCATTACCGGCGCTGCCGTCCACATCGTCGCGCCTCCTCCGACCGGCGATCCATTGTGGCGGTTACTCAGCGAACAGGCCGGAGGCTAGAGCTCCTTCAGGCCGATGTCCCAGTCGAATACCAGCGCAACCGGCATGAGCACTACCCGGAGAATTTCCCTCTTGTCGATGTCCAGACCGGCAGCCCGGAGCGTGTCAAGAAAGCGGTTGATCTGTTCCTTTTCGTCCGCGAGAGCGGTGACGATGACCTGCTCTCCGCGATTCTCCCGCTGAAAAAAACCCGTGAACAGCCGTATCTCGTCCGAGAACGACTGGTCCAGGTTCCAGCTGTCGATATAGGACGCCTTGGTAATGCCGACGCTCTCGAGGGCCAGGGTAACGTCTTCCTTATAGTCGACATCGACTATCTTTATGAAAACAAAGTACATACGCGATCCCTCTTACTCGTGCCTCTGACTCATCCCTCTGACTCATCCTTCTGCTCGTTGTCGCTGCTGATATCACCGGCCTTCCGGAGCACAAAACGAGTCATGAACGGTCCGAGAATCTCAGTAATTATCGTAGTGAACAGCAGAACGTTGATGATGAGGACGGCCATGTTGTGGCCCACCGTTCCGTATTTCGGGATATTGAATGTCTTGTCGATAGCCAATGCAAGCGCGAGCGCAACTCCGACCTGCGGCAGAAGCGCAAACCCCACGTACTTCTTTATATTCTTCGGAGCCTTTCCGATCACGGCGCCAAGACTCCCTCCGCCTATTTTCCCGACGGCGCGGGCCAGAAAGTAGATCAGGCCGATGAAGCCGATCTTTGCGAACAGACGCACGTCCAGGTGCGCCCCGCCGAGCACGAAAAACGCGGCAACAAATACCGGGGCAAAAAACTCAACGATTGTTTCGGTCTTCTTGCTGAGAATCGGAGACAGATTGGTGACAAGGGTGCCAAAGACCATGATTGAAAGGAGTTCGGATACACCCAGAAGATCGGACAATCCGAGCAGCGCAAGAATGAAGGCCGCGAGCCCGAGACCGACCAGGTCGTTCTCGCGGCGCTTGCCCAGGAGGAAGACAAACAGTAAAGCCATTGCCGACCCAATTGCGGCCGAGATGAGCACTGATAGGCCGGCTTGAAGGAAGACAGTAATAACCTGCACGTGGGTGCCATCGATCGACGTCTTCACTATGCTCGCGGCAAAGACGTATATGATGAGCGCTACCGCATCGTCGATCCCAACTACAGCCAGGATGGTCGAAGTCAGGGCGCCCTTGGCCTTGTACTGCCGTATCACGGCCACCGTGGCTGCGGGCGCCGTTGCCGCTGCCACCGCGCCGAGAAGCAGAGCTTCATTCGTTTGCCCGGGAAAGAACAGAAGTTGAGACACGATTACGACCGCGAACGCCCCGATACTCTCGCATATCACTATGAAAAAAATCGGTCGGCCAAGTCGTTTCAGCACGTCGAGCCGCAGCTCGATTCCAATCATGAAAGCAATGATACCGAGGGCCACGGTGGAGATCGGCCCGAGTCGGGTCAAATGATCGGCGGAAAGCAAATTCAGAACCGATCCGCCGAGCAGAATACCCAGCACCACGTCGCCGGTTACCTCGGGTATCTTCAGCCGCCGCGTCGATACCTTGACCAACAGGGCGGCCAAAAGCATCACGCCAATGTAAATGAAGATGTTGTGTTCCATTACGCCTGCACGTTGTCGAATCTTATACTTTCATAAACGGTTTGACGACCTGGTCTTTCGACTCGGCGTCCAGAAGACTCGCTCTTATTGCCGGGTTCTTGATCACAAGCATGAGTTTGGACAGGATCGTGAGATACTGCCGTTGTTGGTCCGAAGGGCCACCGATCATGAAGACAATTCGCACGGGCTTCTGATCGAGCGCGTGCCACTCGACATCCTGTTTGAGAACGCCGATCATGATGAAAAATTCCCGCACACTTCCGAGCTTTGCATGGGGAACCGCGACCCCCAGGCCCATCCCCGTGCTCATTATGCTTTCTCGCTCGAATACCGCTTCTTCGAACTCGGCCGCATCCTCCAGGTACCCGGACTCGTAGGCCCGCTGGACAAGACTGTGAATACAGTCGTTGCGGTTGCCCGATTTGAGAAAAAGTACATTGTCCTCGGACAGATAATCGTACAGGTTCATCTGGATTTCCTTCTGTGTTATACTCCCATCCTAATTGAATGTCTGTAGCTCGTCAATTGTGGGGAGAACACCTTATGCTGAACGTATTGGGCATCTTCATAGGAGGAGGGCTGGGCGCGGCGCTCCGCTACGGGATTTCGCACCTCATTTCCGAGCGGCACGACGCGGTATTCCCGTGGGGAACGTTCGCCGTGAATGTCATCGGCGCGTTTGTCATCGGATTGTTGTTTCAACTGTTTGATCGAATTTTTCTCACGGTGGAAGCACGGAATCTCATCACGATCGGCCTGATCGGAGCCTTTTCCACTTTTTCGATATTCACGATGGAGTGTCTCATCCTGCTTCGCGGCGGCCACCTCGGCGTCGGGATTCTCTATTTTTTCGGCAGCGGATTCGCCGGGCTCGCCGCGGTAAGCCTCGGGCTGTTTATTGGAGAAATCGTACTTCGAATGATGCGGTATTGAGAACCTCAGCGGGAAATCAGCGCCTCGACAGCCGAGTTCTCCGGCATCGCCGTTTGAGCGCCCTTCGCAGTTGTCGAGAGCGCACCGACAGCATTCGCAAATCGAATCGCGCGTGAAAGCGGATAGCCGCGCGCCAAGGCCACGGCAAGCCCGCCATTGAAGGAGTCGCCCGCGGCGGTTGTGTCGACAACAGCCACTTCGAATCCGGAGAGCTGTTCAACTTTGTCGTCTCTCACCACAAATGCGCCGCGGGCGCCCGCTTTGATGACTGCGGTTCCCACTCCCCTCGCGCAAAGTTCGCGTCCCGCCTGGAGCGCGCTCTTTGCATCGCGAACTGCGACTCCGGAAAGGATTTCCACTTCGGTTTCATTCGGCGTGATGTAGTCGACGTAGCGATAGATCGACCTCGGCAACTCACGCGCCGGCGCCGGATCGAGGATGACTGTTTTTCCCAGGCTATGGGCCATTTCTGCGGCCGCTTCCACCGTCTCAAGGGGAATCTCGAGCTGCAAGAGAATGATGTCGCTTTGCTCAATTATGTCCCTGTTCAGTTCAATGACCTCCGGCGTCATGCGTGCGTTAGCTCCGGGAATGATAATGATGTGGTTCTCTCCGGACCGGTCGACTTCAATCACTGCGAGACCCGTCGACTCACCGGGTTCCACCCCGATCCCGTCCAGCCTCACGCCCGCGCTCCGGAAAGCATCTTCGTACTGCCGGCGAAAAATGTCGTCACCGAGTTTTCCAATCATCGCGACCTGGGCACCGAGTCGACCGCAGGCGACCGCTTGATTCGCTCCCTTCCCGCCCGGAAAGGTGCCGAAGGAGTCACCGGTAAGCGTCTCGCCCGGACGTGGAAAACGGGGAGTCACCGTGACAAGATCCATATTGATACTGCCAATCACACAGATCCGTTTCATCACACTGATTCTCCCTTACTATCGATGAACCTGTTCGACAACTCCATCCGGTTTCGCGACATACACGATGGGACTGCACCGGGTGAAAAGCCCATTCTCGAGAATACCGGGTATGAGGTTGAACTCCACCTCGAGTTCCGACGGGTCGGCCGGACTGCCGAGCGTGACGTCGAGCAGAATATTTCCGTTGTCGGTAACAACCGGTCCCATCTTGCGAACCGCCATTCGCAGCTGCACGCCGAGTCCGCGTTCTTCCAGACCGCGAGTCACCGCTATGCGTGCAGACGGGTGAACCTCCAGCGGAATTGGAAAGCTCAAGCCCAGGTTCTCGACGCGCTTTGCGTTGTCGATCACGATCACGAGCTCGCTGCTGTTGTATGCAACAATCTTCTCAAGGAGCAGTGCGGCGCCCCCACCCTTGGTCAACCGCAGGCCGCGGTCCACCTCGTCCGCCCCGTCGATAGTCAGGTCGATTGCGCCGCCGATTTCCGGATCGTTCAACGAGCGAACGGGAATCCCCTGCGCGTTGCACTCCAGCTCGGATTGAAAACTTGTGGGCACGGCCACAATGTCGGAGATCTTCCCCGACCGCAGAAGCTCTCCGACACGCCGGATGCTCCATACTGCGGTCGACCCGGTTCCCATTCCCAACTTCATTCCACTGCGCACGTGGTCGTCGGCAGCGCGCCGACCCACCGCGGCTTTGATTTCCTCCGTTGTCATTCGATGTATCCCCGCAGGAGCTCGAGCATCCGGTCACGACCGATAGTAAGGATAAAACCCGCAAGGCGCGGACCGCGTTCTTTACCGACGAGCACACGGTACATGACGGTAAAAAACTCTTTCGGGTCGACGCCGGCCTCGCCTGCAACCCGATAGATGGATTCAGAAAGCGACTTCTCGTCGTGGTCGGAAAATCGTGTCGACAGCTCCTGTGCAAGAAGTACAATCGCTTTCCGGCATGCCTCATCAACCGGGATCGGCTCCGACTGCGGGGTGCGGAGGGTGTATCGAAAATCTTCGGGGGCAAACCGGGTAATCCAGTTCCAGGCGCATTCCGCCCTGCAGGTGAGCCTCTTCAGGTCCGCCTCGCGCACTCCGGGAATCATTCCCAGCGCTTTTGCAATGTCGCCGTCGACGATCTGCAGAATATTGCACAGATGGCGAAACGGGGCCTGGAACGGCATGTCAGCCTGAGGCCGGTCGACCTGCGAAAGCTCGTATATTCGCGCCTCTTTCGCGCGTCGTTTCTCCCCGACATCCTCCGAACCGTAATAGATGCGCTCTGTTCTGTCGTAGTCCTCATAGATCTTAATCACGTCGAGATCGAAAGAGATGGCGAACTCCGTGTTTGGCCGTGTGCCGGCAAAAAGGTAACGCGTGACCGCGGGTTCGTAAACTTCGAGCACGTCGGAGAGGCTGACCACTTCACCCGACGAGGAGGAGATCTTCCCGCCTCTCCCCTTGATGCTTATGAAATCGTATTGAAAACTGACCGGTGCATCGACGCCGTAGATATCCTTGCACAACAACTTGGCCGTGTCGAAAGACCCTCCTTCCGAATGGTGATCTTTCCCGGCAGGTTCGAAGTCAACTCCTTCGTGCGCCCAGCGCATTGGCCAGTCTATGCGCCACGGCAGCTTGACCGCCGCAGTCGTGCGAAGGTCGACGGTTTCGGTCTTCCCGCTGTCCTCGCAGCGGTAGGTAAGCCCGTACGCGTCGTCCCATCCGAGCACTGTGGTGTTGTCGGTATTGGTGAAGTTGCTGAACACCGAAACCGGCCACCAGTCCGCGGCCAGCGGTTCTGTACGGTGACGGTTCAGGATTTCCCGGATAGCTTCCCGTTTTTCGAGCGCCGTCCGTATTCCTTCCGCGTAGACCGAAGATCGATAACGCGCGGCCTGATAGATGTACTCCGGTTCGATCCCGACAGTTGAAAGAAGACGCTCGAGATCCGCCTCATTTGCACGGGCATAGCTCGACTCCTTTCCCCAGGGGTCCGGTACCAGAGTGATAGGCCATCGCAGATGCTCCTCGAGCTGCGCCTGATTGGGCATGTTTTTCGGAACCTTGCGGAACACATCATAGTCGTCCCACGAATAGAGAAATCGTACGGTTTTCCCCCGACTTCGGAGCGAGCGAACTACAAGATCGACCGATATAATTTCCCGGAAGTTTCCTATGTGGACCGTACCTGACGGAGTGATGCCCGATGCACAGGTATACTGTGCCTTCTCGCCTTTCTCGCGAACGATGCGTTCAGCGTAGATATCGGCCCAATGTGACGCGTTTACGATGGAGCTGTTCATGATTTTCAATTATACGGAGGCTCATTGCCGTTATCAAGTTCGCCGCAGCCGGCTTCCGGAGCCGACACGAATTGAGTTGGCAATGAAACGAACAATGAGTATACTATAAACTCAGGAATTATATTGATGAAAAACAGGCTCAGACTAGCGCTGCTGGCGGCAGCGATTTTTGTTTTAAGCGCCGCCTTCGCAGCCGCAACCGAAACAGAAGGATACGCATCCTGGTATGGACCGCATTTTCAAGGAAAGTTGACCGCCAGCGGTGAAATATTCGACACCAACAGATTTACCGCGGCTCACAAGAGCCTGCCGTTCGGCAGCATTGTGAAGGTTACCAATCTCGAAAACAACAGATCAGTTGTGGTACGGATCAACGATCGGGGCCCCTATGTGGCCGGAAGAATTATCGACCTGACCCACGCCGCCGCGGGCGCGCTGGGAATGCTCGGCGATGGCGTGGCAAAAGTCCGGCTGGATGTTCTGCACCAGCAGCAGGAGAACGCCATGCGGACAATCCAGGTTGCGGCATTCGACCTTCGCATCAACGCGCTCAAGGTGCAGAAACAGCTCTACGACCTGGGCCTCGAGCCCGCAATCGAGTCAAGCGCTACCGGAATTTATCGGGTTCTTCTCACCGGTATCCCGCTCGCGGATGTGAGCACTATGCAGCAGAAGCTGCGCCAGATCGGCTATCCGGAAACGCTCGTCCGGATGTTCTGATCACGGCGTTCGCGCGGTTTGCAGAAACTTTCCGCTACCCGTCGGCTCCCGAAACAATCGACAGTCTCTTGCGCTCGGTACCGCGAATCACCCCGAGAGAAACTGTCGCGCCCGGTTCGCGCGAGGACAGATACCGGTGAAGGTCGTCCATGCTCGATACCGGTTCTTGGTCCACCGAATGGATGAGATCTCCGGAGACCAGTCCTGCCCGTCGCGCAGGTCCACCTTTCTGCAGGCGAAGGACTTCGACGACCGAAGGGGTCGGGTGACCGAGCACCCGCTGAAAGCGGCGACCGATCGGACGAACCCGCGCCTCTATTCCGAGGTGTGCGCGACGGACGCGGCCGTGGGAGATAAGTTCCGCAATCACGAATCTTGCCGTGTCCACTGGAATAGAGAAACCGATTCCCTGCGCCATCTGGACGATTGCCGTGTTGATTCCGACTACAAATCCGCGGCTGTCGAGAAGTGGTCCGCCTGAGTTGCCCGGATTCAGTGCCACATCGCTCTGAATTACGTGATCGATAAGTCTCCCGGAGGGACTGCGCATCGAGCGGCCGATGGCTGAGACAACGCCTGCGGAAACCGTGTTGGAGAAGCCCAGCGGATTGCCCAGCGCGATGACCAGCTGCCCCGCCCGCAGGCCTTCAGAGCTGCCCAGGTCGGCTGCGGGAAGCTTTTCGTCCGACACCCGGATAAGCGCAAGGTCGGTCGCGGGATCACG
Source organism: Spirochaetia bacterium (assembly GCA_035530755.1). Lineage (GTDB taxonomy): Bacteria > Spirochaetota > Spirochaetia > DSM-27196 > DATKUC01 > DATKUC01. Next base: position 8,796 of record DATKUF010000174.1, read on the forward strand.
CCCGATGAGGTCGGCCTTGAAACTGCGGTCGTCCACAAGACTAACCAATATCTCACGAGCGCCGGCAACCACGTGATCGTTCGTCAGAATGAAGCCGTCGGGGGTGATGATCACCCCCGATCCAGCGCCTTCCTGCATCTGCGGACCGCCTCCATTCCCGTCAGGCGCGCCAAACGGCCGACGCCACTCCCCCGGGCCCCCGCCGCGCCGCTCGGCGGCAGGCGTCCGCACACGGATCGACACGACCGTCGGTCCAACAGTTTCAACGACGCCGGTTACCGCCCGCGAGTAGGCGTCAAGCAGTTCAGAGTCCCGCGCCACAGCGCTCCTCGGGAAGGCACCACCATCGCCGGCCAGCTCATCCGCGGGATTCTGTGACAGGATATATTTCAATGACGTACTCATATCATTCGTCTTCCTTTTTCAGCGAAATGAATATACTCAAATGTTACTTTAAAGAGAAACGGGCAAGCCCATACTCCGTGGTGAACTTCGGGTTGGCGCTCACGCGCTGATTGCGTAAATTACCTGCATGGCAGACGGATCTCGACCGGCGCAACCCTATATCGAGGCGGTAATTTACGATCTCGACGGCGTTCTTGTCTCGACGGACGAGTACCACTTCAGAGCGTGGAAGCGACTCGCAGATGACGAAAATATCGCGTTCGACCACACTATCAACGAGAGGCTCCGGGGGGTAAGTCGCATGGAAAGCCTTTCGATAATCCTCGAGAGGTCGAAACGAATATACTCCGGCGATGAGAAACGGTCCCTCGCAGAGCGCAAGAACGGCTACTACGTCGAATCCCTCGGTGCACTCGGTTCCGACGCGATTCTTCCGGGCGCAACGGAAACCGTTCGGGCACTGCATCTTTTGGGCCTTCGCCAGGCCGTTGCATCGTCGAGCAGGAATGCGCCCCTTATACTCGGCCGCACCGGTCTGTCGTCGCTTTTTGACGCGGCAATCGATGGTTCGATGATCACCCGAAGCAAACCCGATCCTGAAGTGTTCCTTAAGGCCGCGCAAGCGCTTGGAGTCGCCGCCTCCGCGTGTGTTGTCGTAGAGGACGCGGTTTCCGGCGTGGAGGCGGCGGTCGCGGCGGGCATGCGCGCGTTCGCCGTAGCGAGTGCGGCGCGCGCAGCGGGAAATATCGCCTCCGATAATACCGCTGCAGCGGCGTGGATGACCGCGCCCGATTTGTCGGGGAACTCGCTGGTACAGGCCGTTCGTCCGTTTGTGCGCGCGCCAGGCAAAAGGTAGGCTCATTCTTCTCGCCGGCAGGGCGTGCTGCGTCAAGCATGAAACCTTGACACCCGCGTGCAGTTCCGCCAATATAGTGACCATTCCGCAAAGTGACAGCATGTCACACGGGCCCATAGCTCAGTTGGTTAGAGCGACGGACTCATAATCCGTTGGTCCCAGGTTCAAGTCCTGGTGGGCCCA
>DATKUF010000175.1:0-5257 GCA_035530755.1 Spirochaetia bacterium
TGTGTATTGTCGGGATCCCCTCGGTCATCTTCATCTTCTATCTGCAGAAATCCGTACGGGTGCGCAGGACTTTCACCAAGGGCTGATCTTCGGCACAGCTTGATCACGTCAGGGGGAGAAGTGGCGTAAGGATCGGCGGAATTCTGGCGATCCTAAATATCCGCACCGGGTGTCGGTGTGTTCCTCGTTCACTGTTGACGATGCAGATCAATATCTGTTTGCCCACCGGCGGCTCGAAAGTCACCTGGGTGAAGATGATTAACAATCCGCAGTGACGATACTCTATATGATGTCCGCAAAGGGAAGGTCTCTACCCGCTCTTACGGAAAACCAGTAAACTAGTCTGGCCGAAAACCGGAGCTGGTAGCCGATTGTGCGTGCGGAGAGGGGGGGCTATGTTCACTGATGCGAGAAGTAAGGCGGTCGTATTTATTGCGCACTGTATCCTGAATCAGAATTCGATATCGGACGGGACTGCGGATTATCCCGGGGCAGTAAAGGAAATCATGGAGTTGTTGTGCGCGTCTGATGTGGGGATAGTGCAGATGCCGTGCCCGGAGTTGATCTGCCTGGGCCTGGATCGAGGGAATGTTTACGAAAGCGCCAGTCCGGTTGTCGAAGAAAACACTAGAATCCGTGGGATAATGGGAAGCGATTCGGCTGCCGAAAAGCTCAAGCGCTTGGTTGATGACGTGGTTTTTCAGATCTCGGAGTACCTCAAGTACGGATTTGAGATACGGGGGATTGTAGGTATCAATCGATCCCCCAGCTGCGGCGTGGAGACCACGTCGAAAGACAACAGGGAGGTCGAGGGGGAGGGTGTCTTTATCGAAACACTGCGAAACGAACTCGGAAGTAAGGGAATTAATCTTAAATTCGTCGGTATCAAGACATCCGAGCCGGAAGAAGCCGTGAAAACCGTTCGGGAGTTGATAGCCGGCGACTGACAAACAAGCCCGGCACGCAGTTCCATGATACCTCGGAAATACTGCTGACATCTACACCAGTTAACCGGTGATACCTAACTGCTCCAAAGAGTAGGAATCAGAATCAGCCGAAGTAGCTTTCCATCCGGTCGAAGGCCTTGTCAATCGTCTCTTCGGGAACGCAGAACGAGAGCCTCAGGTGTCCCTGGCCCGTCGGCCCGAAGGCGATGCCGGGTGTCGTCGATACCCGCGCCTCTTTGAGAAGCTTGACGCAGAAGGCTGTCGAATCCTTGCCCTCGTCCAATAGAATTCTGGGGAACATCAGGTAGGAACCGGACGGCCTGCGGTAGTCGAAAACCGAGCTGAGTCGATCGAGTCGGTCGCACATCAGGTTGCGCGTGGCCAGGTAGTGTTCACGGAACTCACGAACACAGTTCTGCGGTCCCTGCAGGGCGGACAGGGCCGCATACTGGGAAACAACAGGCGCGCAGATGGCGAAGGGAATGTGAGCCTTGTTGATCTGCGGAATCATCTCTTCGTCCGCGTGCAGGTAGCCGATCCGCCAGCCGGTCATCGCGTACGACTTGGTGAATGTGTAACAGCTGACTACGTTCTTTTTCATCTCCGGGATCGAAGCGATGCTGAAGTGCTTGTGGTCGTCGAAAACGAAGTACTCGTAAGCCTCGTCGGTGATGATCATCAGGTTGTTCTCCAGCGCGCACTCGGCCAGCTGACGAAGCTGTTCCTCGGAGAAAGCCGTCCCGGTTGGATTACTCGGCGAGCAGTAGATGATCGCCCGCGTTCTCGGCGTAATTGCTTTCCTGATGCCGTCGATGTCCAAGGCAAAGTCATTCTCTTCGATCAGAGGAACCAGCACCGGTTTTCCCGAAGCCATCACAACCTGGCGGATGTGGGTGGAGTAGGTCGGAGTGGGCAGGATCACCTCGTCGCCGGGATCGATAATGGCCATCACGGCGGCGGCCAAGCCCTCGATGGCCCCCACCGTCACCATTATCTCGGCCGGTGTGGCTTCCGTGTTGTTATCTCTTTCGAGCTTCCCGACTATCTCCTCCCGCAGCTTCACCAGCCCGAGATTCTCAGAGTAGCCGCCTACCAGGCCGTCCCTTATCGCCGCTATCGCCCCTTCCTTTATGTGCTCTGGGGTGTCGGACGTCGGCTTTGCCCACGAGAGAAATGCCACATCCTCGACCTCCTTCGACAGCCGCGTCATCTCGTGGATTGCGGATTTCCCTATATTGCTTACCCTGTTCGAAATTCTAGGATTTCTATCCATTGTCTTCCTCTTTTCTGTAGGAAAAATAATAAATTGCCAAGGCTGTCCTTTGTATCTTTCCATGATTACCAAGTCAAATTACGCCGGGGCGAAAGCGAACCGCTGGAGCATCAGAGAATCCAATTGCGCCTGATGTTTCGCAGGCAGAGAGCGAACAGGCCGACGTGCGGGAATGCGCCTCAGCAGATGTTCCGCCGGTGGGCGGACAGCAATCCGGATTCACGGGATAGAGGTAGCAGACCGGCACTCTGTGATCCGTTGTTGATTATTAGTTGATGATCATCTTCTCAGCGATCCGCCGGCGCGTTTTTCCGACGGAGGACTAGTATTATCCACAAACCTCCGGCCGTAAAGCCATGGGCCTGAGATGTACATCCTTCTACTTTAGAAAGGATGTTCATCCTACTGCCGTCAGGAGAAGGGGAGGGTAGGCTGATCGCGCTACGCCACCGCCGGCCATGGAGTCCTTTAATTTTGCACAAGTCTTGACATTTATTCATAAAAGACTATAGTTATGCATATGAAGAAGCGCACAGACATGCAGGCACGTATTCTGAAGCTCGCCCGCCTTTCCAGCATCGTGAGCACGGGGGAAGTGCGCGCTCAGGGGATTCACCACGAATACCTCAAACAACTGCGCTCCAAGGGAAGGCTCGTTCGCGTAGGGCGGGGGCTTTATATGCTGCCGGATGCCGAAATGACCGCTTTCCACAGCCTGGCGCTGGCGGGTAAGGCGGTCCTTAGAGGAGTGATCTGCCTGCTATCCGCCCTGCGCTTCCACGAAATCGGGACCCAGTCGCCTCACGAGGTGTGGGTGGCGATCGACCGCAGAGCGGCCGGCCCGCAGGTCGGGAATCCGAGGATGCGGATCGTGCGCTTCTCCGGCAGAGCCCTCACCGAGGGGATCGAGACCCATAGGATCGAGGGCGTGCCGGTGAGGATTTACAGCGCCGCCAAAACTGTGGCGGATTGCTTTAAGTACAGGAACAAGATCGGGCTGGACGTCGCGCTCGAGGCCCTACGCGAGGTGATTCGTGAGCGCAGGTGCACGACCGACGAACTGTGGAGCTACGCGAAAATCTGCCGGGTAACGAAGATCATGCGGCCCTACATGGAAGCCATGCTATGACCGGCGACCGCCCAACGAACATCGCTGCCTCGGTTCGCCGCCGGCTCCTGACCATCATCCGAGAAACCGGTGACGACGCCAACCTGATCTGGACGCGCTACGCAACAGAGCGGTTTCTCTACAGGCTGTCGATTTCCGAGTATGCTTCGGAATTCGTTCTCAAAGGAGCCATGCTGTTCACAGCCTGGACAGGCCAGTCTTACAGACCGACCTTTGACATAGACCTCCTCGGCCGCGGTGAGGACTCCAGTGAGCGGCTGGCGGAGGTTTTCCGTGCTATCTGTACTGTCGAGGTAGAACCCGATGGCCTGGTATTCGATCCGGATACAGTGAGTGTTACGCCGATTAGGGAAGGGCGGCGATATCAAGGCCGGCGCGTGAAATTGGCGGCCTTTCTCGGCAAAGCACGGATTCCTGTCCAGGTGGACGTCGGATTCGGAGATGTAATTACGCCCAAGGCTGAAAAGATCGAATACCCGACGCTCCTGGACTTTCCGGCTCCGCTCATCCGTACCTGCCCGCGCGAGACTGTCGTCGCTGAAAAACTCCAGGCCATGGTTGAACTGGGTATCGCAAACAGCCGGATGAAGGATTTCTATGATCTCTACGTTCTGGCGCGCGATTTTGCGTTTGACGGTCAAGTGCTAACGAGAGCGATCAAGGCGACCTTTGAACGGCGCGAAACCGCAATACCGAGTGAGCCCCCGCTAGCGTTGACGGAAGAGTTCGGGCGCGACGGTGCGAAGTCAGTCCAATGGAGAGCGTTCATCCGCAAGAGCGGCCTTGAAGAAGGGGTGCCGGATTTCCCGGATGTCATCAAGTTTCTCGGGAAGTTCCTGCTGCCGCCGTTGCGAGCCGCCTCAGGATCGGAGCCGGCCCCTGGTAATTGGGATGCTGCCGGTCATTTGGCTATTCCGGAACCGGGAGACTGATGGTTCGGTGATGATCATCTTCTCAGCGATAAGCTATAGCGTTTTTCCGATGGCTGATAAGGATTACCCACAAGCAGGCAAGCATTAAGCGGGGAGCGATGTGAAGGGCTCAGGGCAGGACCCTGGCAGCTGTTAAGAGGATAAGTTTAAGCCACGTCTGCTCGACTAAAACACCTGGTACAAACGCAATCCATCCTAGGATTACCAGGGAATCAGGATGAAACGAGCTCATCATACTGAACACGTTTTTCACCATGGTAGTCACTCCTTTCCAACAATTAGTTATCCAGGATTGGCTACCAGGAATATCCTGCTCCGCACATATGCGTCGTGCCCAGAAACCTCCACAGAATGTCAAAGAGCAGATTCTAACATCGTAGATTGTCGCACCACCGTGCTAACGATGAGCCACAAGCGGTGACATTCCGAATAATGGAAAGCGTATAATAATAGCGCCATACCATTGCTTAGCGCAAGAGCGACAGGTGATCAAACTCCCAGATGGTTATCTAGAAAACGACAGGCCTTTCATGTAAGCGCTTTAAGAAAGAGCAGCAGAGATTTGACGACAAGGAGCTCTCTCTGCAGGGCCTCATTCTTCAGATTCAATCAATCTTCCAGAAACTCATTGCTTCAGTTTGGGATCGATCTTGCTGCGGGTGCGGTAGGTTTTATGGATCGACTTCCAGCGGCGTTTAGTGCGCTCGGCTAGTGCCGGGTCGCGCTGCTGTATGGCCGCAGCGATCTCGCGCCTGGAATTGAGATAACGGGCCAGTCGGATCCTTTCTAAATTGCTTGCGTTGACCGAAGCCTTGACCGCGCACTTGGGCTTGTCCCTCAGGTAGGACTTCCGCCTGAGGCGGATAAACTCACCTATCAAGCTGAGAAGTTGGAGTTCGTTAGGATACAGGGGATTCTACAAAATAATGGCTCCTCAGGTAGGACTCGAACCTACAACCCTCCGGTTAACAGCCGG
>DATKUF010000176.1:0-12141 GCA_035530755.1 Spirochaetia bacterium
GCGAAAAGAATGTATCCACCCCCATCCCGGGCGAATATTCGCGGCGAGACAGTAGCTCCGTTGAAACTGATCGAACCGCTGTCGACAAATCGTATTCCTCCGTCGTCGGACCGGATAACCTGCATGGTGCTTCCGGTAGCCGATATCACAACGAAGATTCGCCCTTTCGCGTCCACGGTGGACCAATAGATGAGGGGGACGGATCCTGCATACAAAAACGGACCCGCGATGCGCCTCGGTGCGGCGAAGGTGCGTTCGGCGGAGGAATCTATGATGTCTATGAATATCTGACCGGAACCGTCGTTTTGCGGCACGATCTCCTGATACAGCGCGACCACGTGCCCGTCGATTTCGTGGGCCTGAGGAAATCGGATGTGCTGCGGTACAAGAATCTGGGGCTGGTCCCAGTAGTAGTCCTGTGCTGCGAAAAGCTGCCCGGGGAAGCCTGTCAGCAGGGCCCCTTGCAGGATCCACCACAGAATGAACTCCCGGCCTTTTCGATTGTCCCTTCCTCTACTCACTGCCCCAGCCTTGCGAGGATGTTCTTGCGCAGGTCAACCAGCGGGGCGTAGCCGCGGTTGGAAGGATTCTGCCAGATTCGATCGACGATAGCAAGCGCGTCGGCCAGTCGTCCGCCGATAAAGAGGTTTTGCGCCTGCGAGAACTCCTGCATCGTGGTACTCGGCAGAGTGTAGGTCGCCGGACTTCCGAGGGCGATCCTATACCGATCGAGCAGCACCTGAGCATTCCTGTTATCGGGATTGAGGTCGATCGCCGTCTGCAAGCGAGCGACGGCCACCTCTGTCTGCGTGCGTGTGCCGGCTGCCGCGAGCCGCTGCGCCTCCGTCACGAGGGCGTCCGACTGCTGTTTCTTCGCTACGGTTATCGGGTTCGGACGGATTCCAAGTTGAATCTCAAGGGCGACGATGGCGTCCTGCAGCCCGGGGAACTTTGCGTCTATGTCCCGCAGATCGTAGAGATCGATCAGAGCCGCCTGGGGCTCCGCTTTGCTGCGCCGCACTGCCTCATTGAACCGTTGCTTGAAGATATCGGGAAACTGGTTTGGACTGGTAATCTGGAGAATTCGCAGCGAAAGTACACGTGCTTCCTGATTGAAGGGCCGTGCGACGACAACGCTCTGGATGTTTTCCTCGGCTCTAGCGAGGTATTTCTGTCCCTCCTGCGGGTTACCGGACGCGTAGAGCTGCTTGCCTTCGGCGAAGTTTTCCTTCGCGCGATTGAGGTAGTTACCAAGCGTGAAGAAAAGGGGATCAATCTCGGTAAGTTCCCGGGTGTTCTGCAGGTTCAGCGCCGACTGGACGAGCCGCAGCCAATTCTCGACTTCCTGCTGCGGTTCATTTGGCGAAACCTGCGACCACAGTGTCCGGGCCTGCAACAGATCTCGTTCGGACTGTGCAAACTGATCCTGCTGATACTCACCGCGTCCTTTGTTTATGAGGTCACGGACCAGGTTCACCACGCGGACGTAGTTCACCCGCTTGATTTCTTCACCAATTGCAGCGAGTTGCTTGTCGACACTCTGACCATACGCCTCATCTTGTTGAAGCTGGAGTGCCTGAAGCGATAAGTCGCGCGCTTCCTGGATCCTGTTAATCGCGGCCTGTAGGTCGCTTCGCTGCAACGCGGCGGTCGCTTCCTGGATGCTTCGATCTGCTCTGGCCCGAAGCGAAGCCGCGAGCTGCTGGTTTTTCTGGGCCGTAGCTATCCTGTCAGAGAGAGTACCAAGTAGCTGTTTGATCGAAGCCGAAAGCTGCGCGGCCGCGGAAAGATTCGTCTGGATGCCCCGTTCCTGCAGGACAAACGACGGCCGTGAATGATAATCCGTGACGTATCCTTCAACGTTTTTGTCGAGCAATTCGAGACTCTTCTGTGCCTGCTGGAACATGGAAAGCGCCCTGTCCGGATACCGATTTGTCACGGTGGCGGTCGCTCCCTGCGTCGTCACCGTCTGTTCTATCCCGTTCAGATTTCGCGTGGCTTCGTCAACCTGAGCTGAAAGCGGGGAGAACTCCCCCTGAAAACCCGCGAGTTGGAGGGATGCCATCCGCAACACAATCCGTACGTCCCTCGACTGAAGGCTCTTGATCTCCTGGTCGAAGTCGGCGAGAGTCCTGTCCACCACTCCGCGAGAATCCTGTCCGGCGTAGGAGGCTTCAGGTCCTTCGAGCATGCTTTTTGTCTGCTGCCAGCGGCCGACAGTCTCTTCTAAAGTCGCAAGCGCCTGCTCCACAACCGCGCGTTTCGGCTCGAGAGAGGGCACGGTGTCTCCGGTAACCGCGTCGACCGCCTCGGTGCGTTGCCGGAGTGCTATCAGATCGAGGTATGACTGTGAGGCCTCCGCCTGTTTCTGGTAAAGCAGGTAGACGGGCACGTGCGCGTTGAGCGCGTCACGTTCGCCGGGGCTGAAACCGAGTTGAGGTCCCGGATTCAGCCTCCGTTCCCACAAACGCTGAATCTGGAGACCGATATTGCTCGTGGCGAGGGCCGTCTTAAAGGCCGCAAGTGCGTCATCCGGCGGGCCATTTGCGTATGCGGTGATTGCCTTTTTGAAGTCGTCCGTTGCACGGGACAGCGTGGCGGCCTCAGGCCCGCTCTGGGCCGAGTCAAAAAATGCTGCGATTGTCGCGATCAGCCCCTCATCGGACTTGACCTCAGGGCGTCCGCGGATAAGCCACGTGAGGAAGGTTAGATGCCAGTCCTGCTGAATTTTCGCGTTTGCCAAATGAATCTGTTCATTCAACTGATCGAGATTGCCCGCAATTGTCTGTAACTCGTCTCGAATCGCAAGTGCTCCGGTGAGTCGGATTGAATACTGGGAAAAATCGCTTTCAAGGACGTCCGGCGCAACGGATTTCATCGCAGTGGCAAAAGATTCCGCCGCCGATGAGATCTGCGCCATCTGCTCCAGAAATTTCTGAAGCATGTCGGCAAGCTGCTTTTCCTGCGCGTTTCCCTTCGCCGTGATCAGATCCTGCGGGTACCCTGCGGACTCGAACTCCGGGCGGAAAATATCAAATCCGCCCATATAGCTATTGATTGCCTCGGCATACTTCGAGGCCTTCAACAGCTCCTCGGATGCAATCATAATCTTGTTGAATCGGTCGAGATTGTATCGAAACTGAACGATGTTCTGCCAGTCGTTGATATTCTGCCGCGTCTGCTCGTTTGGAGCTGCATCGAGCTTTTTCATCTTCTCGATGATGGCGATGGCCTTGTCCGGCTTGTCGGGTTCATTCTTGATTGTGTATATCAACTGCTCCCAGAGCACGTAGTATTCGCCGCGAATGCTTCGGATCTTCTGCATGAGGCCTTCGGCCTCGTCGATCAACTGGGGATTCTTTCGCACGGCTTCGGTGAGCAGGAGGATCGCATCGTTGAGTCTGTTTCGTATGATAAGATCGCGTGCGGTCGCGATAGGATCTTCCTGCTTCCCGCCCGCCAGAACGGTACCGGATGCGGCAAGAAGGAGTACTCCGACGATTATGACGACTTTCTTAGCGCGGAAATGGGGCAAATGCACCTGAAAACTCGTCTCCTGCTCCGTTTATCATTCTACATTAGTTTCGGCAGAAATACACCGCGCACTGTATCTGCGAGTGTTAATCGTGAACGAACCTTCCGTGGTGGCCGATAGTATGGAATAATGACCACCGGGGCAGTATAATTTGTTCGGGATGAAAAAGTCAGACTTTTTTCTCATTGTCGCCATATTCGTCTCACTCTCGCCTGTGGTCCAGCTTCGCGCTGCCGATTTCGCCGATACCTACAACTACATTGTCGGTGTATTCGATCCGCAGGGGCCTCAGAACACCGGGCTCACCGTCTTTCCCACATTACTGATTCCGATGGGCGGGCTCGTCGAAGGGATGGGAACCGCATATACGGCCGTTGGTCTGGACGTCGGATATCTCGAATCCAATCCGGCGGCCAGCGCGGGACTGAACTACACCGAGCTGGCCATTCAACACAAGAATCTGATCGCAGATGCCAACATGGAGAGTCTCGTCTACACCACCCGGCTGAATAATCTTGGTCTGGGCGCCGGGTTGAAATTTCTGCACGTCCCTTTTACCGGCTACGGGAGTTATGGTCAGCAGACCACCACCTTCCGTTACACCGAAACTGTTGCGACACTCAACGCGTCCTACGATTTCATGCATGGCTTCTACTTCAACGGACTTTCCTTCGGGACCAACCTGAAAGTTGCCTACCGGGGAGAACCAAACGTCGCCGGGCTTATCGAGAACCAGTCCGCCTTCGCCATTATGGCCGACGCCGGTCTGCTCGCACGGTTCAACCTGCTGAAATTCTACCCATCGCGGACACGAAATTTCTCCGTAGGGGTCGCGGCCAAGAATTTCGGACCGCCAGCGCTCGGGGAACCGTTACCCTCACTCGTTTCGGCTGGAATTGCCTACTCACCGATTCGCCCGTTGCTGTTTGCCTTTGATCTCAACGTTCCTGTGAGCCTGGTGCCCACCGTGCCCGCAGCCGGAATTGGATTCGCCACGGGTGTGGACGTTACCGTGACGGATTTTTTTGCCACGCAGGCCGGTTTTCTGCTCAAGGGCGGCAATCCGAGGGTCAGTCTCGGGGCCGACGTGAAACTCTCCGGTTTTGCGCTGCACATAAATTACATTCTCGACATGACTACGCAGTTTGGGGCCCTTGACAATTTCAGTGTGCAGGTTCGTTTCAACTTTGGAGATCGTGGCCGGGCGGAAAGAGAAAAGAAGATCGAGGATCAATACCTGAATGCGCTCGATTCGCTGGCGAAAGGCGACTACCCAACTACGCTGCGCATCTGCCGCGAGATTCTTCAGCAGGATCCCTCGTTTGACCCGGCGCGGGAAACCATCAACAACGTAATGCGCAGCATCGATCTGCAGCAGCAGATGGACCAGCTCAAGAAACCGACTCTGGATACCTCCCCGTCCTCCGCAGGCGCCTCAGCTAGTTCGAATCGCTGAGAGCCCGATCGAACTCCCCGCACAGAATACTCAGGGCCTCGTCAATTGAGGCAACTCGCCCGCCGCTCCGTTTCTGTTTAGCATCACGGCGCGAAGTAACGGGCTCTCCGCTCGCGATGTCTATCAGAAACTGATCGAGCGATGTATCTTCTGCCCCGACCAGCCCGGCGGCCTTGAGATGTACCTCCGCCCATGAAGGTTTTCGTGCAACCCTGGAAGTCATGTGAGTGAAACCCGGAATCCGCCATCCGCGCAGGAATCCGGGTTCTCCACGGGTTCGCTGCTGTCGGCCCGGATCAGTCCTGTTTCGGCGAGCCTGGAGTATCCGCTCATTCAGGTAGCGTCGGAATTGCGCCGACTCAGCCGGAAAAAGTCCGGTGAGCTCGCGAAAGACCCGCCGGTCGGGCGCCCGTTCCCCGGTTTCGATCAGTGCGAGTTGCTCTTCGACGGCGCGTACGAACTCACTCTCCTGAAAACGAATAAGGTCAATCTGCGCTCGCAGTGCAATCCGTTTCCGGAGGGCAAGCTGCGAATGCATATCGCGCCTGCTGACCGCGGCGTACGCAGTCAAACCACAGACGAGGGATATTGCGAGACTCACCGAAATCGGGAGTCGAATGTGCGACGTCAGCGTAAGAGCGAGATAGATGATGAGAAACGAGGCCGCGGAGTAGAGAAAACGTGGTACAAACCGGACATCGCTGATCCATTGCCGAACCGCAACATTGATGTGGTCGTATAGCTCGTTTCGAAAGCGATTTACGGCGCGGAGATTCGGGTCGGTGCCGAACAGCCCGCGCACCTTTCCTTTCGACAGGATGCGGAGCACGGTCCCGCGATGGCCAAACGGATGGAAGAACAGAGGAGAAGATTTTCCGCGCGCAACGTGGAAAATGTACGAAGTTTTCGGTTGTCCAACCTGGAAGAGCATAGCAACGCCTCACATGCCCGGTCAGTGACCGGATTGACTGCTCTCGGATGCAGAGGCATCCCCGTCTGTCGATTCACGCCAACCTATGAGATCTGCGATCTCCGTGCGCCCGAACAGTCGGGCATATTTGCCCGCCGTCATTCCCAGCTGGTCGACCGGTTCGGTGGCGGCGCCACGCTCGAGAAGTGTCTTTGCGACGTCAGTGAAACCCTCTCCGACGGCGAGCATGAGCGCGGTCTGCCCGTTTTTGCTCTGGAGATTTGGATCGGCCGTGGAGTCAAGCAAGTGAGTGACCGTTTCTGAATCGCCGCAGACCGCTGCCTCCATGAGCGGCGTATTGCCGCGATCCTGACTTACCGCGTTGACGTCTGCTCCCCTGCGTAGGAGGTTTTCGACCAGGTCCCGATGCCTCCCGCGGATTGCGAGGCTCAATACGGGCACTCCACGATTATCCCTGCTGTCGGGGGAAAACCCCATTCGCATGAAATCTTCGGTGGCTGACGCGTCTCCCTCAGCCACGCATGCGGCGAATACAACCTCGGCGATGCCCAGTCCTCTGGTTTGAAGCTCTTCACGCGCCTGCTCGATCATCTGCGTCTTGCCCCATACCTGTCGCGCAAGGGTCATTTCTCCGTTCACCTCCTGCCAGGTTCTACCGAGTTGATACGCGGTTGCCGCGATCCGCAGGTCGCGCAACTCACGCAAAAGCTGTTGCGTCGCGGTTCGTTGTGACGGCTCGCAGAAGATCCCTACTTTCACATATTCTCCTGCAGGTTGCCCTGTCCGGTGGACCTCAGTTACCATAAACATCGGCATGCGACTGAATTCCGTATATATCGCGCCGGAAAAATGCGTGCCGGTGAGTCCGGCTTGCAACGGTCATACCGTTACTTTACATTGAGGTGACCGGCCAGTAAAGACGGCACCCGGACCCCTGATCTCGCAGGCCTGACTGTAAGGAACATGACCGCGACACGACAGCTTTCCCAGACACAGCTGAACCGCTCCATGGCCGTCAGTATCGCATCCGGCGCTTCCGGAACGCTCTGGGTCATCGTCGGATCGCCTCAGCCGATCTTCAACGTCTTCGTAAGCAATGCAATGTCGGGCGGATCGGCATTTCTGGGTTTGCTCGTCGGCATACTTTCGTTCGCTGCGATATTCCAGATCCCCTCCATCTTCATCTATTCGCGGCTGCGGCGCAAGAAAGCGTTCTGGATTGTGACAAGCACTATTCATCGACTGAATGGGTTTGTTCTTGCCGGCGTCGCCTTCTCCGTCGCCCGGGGGGGCGTCCCCTCGCGCGGGCTGGAGTTCATTCTGTATGGAATGACCGCGAGCTGGATCATGACAAACATCAGTGCCTCCGGCTGGTGGAGCTGGATGGCCGAGATTATCCCTGACAAGATACGCGCATTCTTTTTCGGCAGAAGATCGAGCATTTCGAATATCGTCAATATCGGATGGTTTTTTCTTGTCAGCGTTGTCCTCGACGCGGTCTCCGGCAGTGCGCTGTTCTACACGTACGCGCTGATTTTCGCAATCGGCGGACTCGGGGGACTCGCGGACATCCTGCTTCATGTTCTCATTCCCGAACTTTCTCCTCCCGCGTCAGACGAGTTGCAAGAACTCAGCGTGAAAGACTTTCTCGAACCGTTGAAGAACAGGAACTTTGTGGGTCTCTGTCTGTCCATCGGCGTCGCCCTCTTTTCGATCAACGTTTCGGGTCCATTCCTGGCCCCCTACATCACAGCGACTGACGCAGTAGGAGCACCGAATACATGGCTCGGTATTATGTTCGTTATCTCCCAGCTGTTATGGATCCTTCTGTCGCCGGCGTGGGGAATGGTCATGGACCGGTTCGGACGAAAGCCGGTTGTCATGATCGGACTGCTATTCACTTTAAGCTGGATCGGCTATCTGTTTCTGAACCACGCGAACTACACATTCATCCTGCCGGTCATTGCGCTGACGGGCGGAGCGCTCGCGCCGGCTTTCTGGGACGGAACAAACCAGTTGATGTTGAGCCTGACGCCGGAAAAGAACCGGCTGTCTTTCGTGGCTTGGTACTGGGCGGCGATCGGTGTTATCTCCGGTGGCGGGAGCATATTCGGAGGAATTCTCGACTCTCGATTGCGTGATGTGCGACTGCAATTAGCTCCTGGTTTCACACTGCGGGGACTTCAGATAGTAATCCTAGTCTCCCTCGCGATGATCGCTTTCAGCCTCGTGGTCCTCTCCCGCATAAGAGAGAGCCGCGGAAAACCGGTGGGATATGTGATTTCGCTTGTCACCAATCCAGGGGTATTCCGTACGTTTCTCAACATCGGGACGATAGGGCGAACCACCGAATCCTTTCGAGTAGCACGGGCATTGCGTTCCATCGAGGGTTTGACGAGCAACCTCGCGCTCGAGGATGTTCTTTCCCGCCTGGAGGACCCGGATTCCGATGTTCGCGACGAGGCGGCGCGGGCTCTCGGAAGGATCGGCTCTCCGGAAGCGTTCGATGCCCTGGTACGACAGCTCGTCGACCCGCAGTCGACGATTCGCAGCGCCGCCGCGCGCGCTCTTGGGCGAATCGGCGATCGCCGGGCGCTGCCCTTTCTCATCCAGGCGATGTCAGATCCGTCCGAAGATCTGCGCGACGCGTGTCTGTACGCCCTGGGCGAGGTCGGCGGTGAGAACGCGGCAGATCAACTGCTTTCGGTCTTCCAGAAGATCGATTCTGAACGTCTGGTTGCAACCGGCGCCGCGGCCGCATCCAAGCTTGGAGTGCTCGAAGCGGCATGGGAAATCGTTCCACGAATGCATGAGACGCGGAATCCGGTGCTGCGAAATCAGCTCGCAATCGCCCTGGGGAACCTCCTGGGCAAGCCCGGTGAGTTCTACCAGTACATTACGGGAAACGATTCCCAGCGCGACGCGCGACGAATCCGGCTTTTCAGCGATGCCCAGCGAAACCTCCCGAATATAATCAGGGCTCCTCACCTGTTTCCAGCCGGGTTTGAGCGGCTGAAGGCAGAGTTTTCCGCCGATATCCGCAATGTCCGCAATTTTCTGGAAGTGGAAAAGTGTCAGGAAGCTCTTGATCTTTGCGAGCGCATTGCGCACCGCCTGGTATCTCTGCTTCTGCCGGCTGGCACTCCCGACGAGTTGTACGTAGAGTACGCGGTATTCGTCGATGTGAGGCTGGCCATATGGTGGTGGTTTCTCCAGGAAACGAGAAAGCTGGTTGAATTCGACCCGGATCATTCGATGATCACAACCGACGTCTTTGTCGCAATCTACTTTCTCAGTACCTTTCGCACCCCGCTGCGCCCCTCCCCGCCGGGCGCAGGTCCGGGTGTAGAACCATAGAGGACTTCTACCAGAGTTGGTGGACGTGGGGTCGGATCATTTCGTCGTAGATATTCTGGATTTCGGCCATCTGTTCCTGCGTGAACGCCGGTACATCCGCGGCGAGAGCGTTCTGCTGCGCCTGCTCCTCTCTGCTTGCACCGGGAATAACGGTACTCACTTCCGGAAACATAAGTACCCAGCGGAGCGCCATAAGTGCCATGGCGGCGTGGCCGGGTAGTGTCTGCTTCAGCCGTTCGACCGCCGCGATACCCACTTCGTAGGGAACCCCCGAGAATGTCTCCCCTTTGTCGAAGGATTTTCCCTCCCGATTGAAGTTGCGATGGTCGCCCTCTTTGAAGGGTGTCGTCCGGCCGAATCTGCCGGACAGAAGCCCGCTCGCGAGAGGAACCCGGACGATTATACCCACGTTCCTCCGTTTCGCCTGTGAGAAAAAGAGCTCCGCCGGTCTCGTTCGAAACATGTTGAAGATTATCTGGACGGTAGTGACGTTCGGATACTCGATCGCTTTCAGAGCCTCTTCCACCTTTTCGACGCTCACGCCAAGATTCAGGATTTTGCCTTCCTTCTGGAGGCGGTCGAATGTTTCAAAAATCTCGGGTCGATAAAAGACGTCGGTTGGCGGGCAGTGCAGCTGGACAAGGTCAAGGACGTCCAGATGCATGTTGCGCAGGCTGTCCTCGACAAAACCGACCATAGCCTTCGGCGTGTACTGCTCCGAGGTGTGTGGTGAAAGACGACGTCCGCATTTCGTCGCGATGTAAATCTTCTCCGATCTCGTCTTCACCACGCGGGAAACCGCCCGCTCGCTTCTCCCGTCCCCGTAGACGTCAGCCGTGTCGAGAAAGTTCACCCCGTGATCGATAGCCGCGTTAATTATACGGTCGGCCGTTCCGTCATCGAAATCCGCGCCCCAGCCGCCGCCGACCTGCCATGTTCCCAGTGACACTTCCGAGACGCGAAAACCGGTCTTCCCCAGGCTCCGATAGGTCATTCTTCCTCCTCAAGTTTCTCACCTGACAGTAGATAACTTATACACGGTATGCGGATCGGGCAACAATCACGAGTCTATTGAAGGAGCGCCGAAATCCGTCTATAGTCAGCGCTATGCTGCTTTTCATGATCAAGAAGGCTTTCTTCGACATGTGGGACAATTTTCTCGCGATCATCCTGCTGAACATTGGTTTTGTTGCCTTGTTGAGTATACCACTCCTCGTCCCCTACTCGCTCGCTCCGGTCAGTACGCCGCTCTCGGTACTCGCACTTATTGCCGGCGTGCTGCTCCTGTTTGTCTACGCCGGCGCGGCGTCCCTCGTTACGCGCGACATTTCAGATTACAAGTCTGCAGAGTTTGGGAGTTTCGTCTCGTACCTCCGAGAGACCTGGATCGTGAGCCTCGTCCTCGGCGCCATCTACCTGCTTCATGTGTTCGTTTTGAGCGTTGCCCTTCCGGTCTATTCCAGCATGGGAAATCTGCTCGGTCTCGCTGCGCTGATTTTTCTTTTCTGGGCGAGCGTAATCTGGCTTCTGTCCAGTCAGTTCTTTTTTCCGATCCGCGCGCGACTGGATCGCAAGATTCCGAAAATCCTACGTAAGTGTTTCATCGTATTCTTTGACAACACCGGATTCTCGATCTTCGCGGGAATAGGTGCTGCCGTGACGCTCGTAATTTCGGTTTTCACTGCGTTCCTGTTGCCCGGGTTCGGCGGCATTCTATTGTGGCTCAACGTGGGATTCAAGCTTCGGCTTCTGAAGTATGATTACCTCGAAGCGACACCGGACGCAAACCGGAAGCACATACCGTGGGACGCTCTGCTGGTAAGCGAGCGCGAGAAGGTGGGCACCCGGTCACTGCGAGGTATGATTTTCCCCTGGAAAGAGTAACCTCAGTCACGCGTTATGCGTCGCGGTGCAGCGCCTCTTCTGCAAGTGCGAAGGCTCCGAGTACTCCGGCGCGGCCTCCCAGTCCCGGAGGCACGATGAATGAGTCGATTCGGTCCAGAATCGCCGGGGACTGAATGTAGCCGTTGAGCATACGTGCCACCCTCTCGCGTATCTTCGGAAACAGTTGCGCCTGGTCCATGACGCCGCCGCCGAGTATCAACCGCTGCGGCGAGAGTATGACGATATAGTTCGCCAGAGCGTAGGCAAGGTACTCGGCAATAAGATCCCAGACCGGGTCGGAGGAAAGGATTTCACTGCCCTTCCTTCCGACGCGTGCTTCAATTGCCGGCCCGGAAGCCAGACCTTCCAGACAATCCCCGTGAAACGGGCACTTTCCGGGGAAGGGATCGCGGGCGAGATCGTGCGGAATACGGACGTGGCCCATCTCCGGGTGGATCATTCCGTGGTGCGGCCGACCGTCGATCAGGACCCCGCCGCCGATGCCTGTTCCCACGGTGAGATAGATTATCGTGTTCAAACTCCGGCCCGCGCCCCAGCGCCATTCACCGAGCGCCGCACCGTTCACGTCGGTGTCAAATCCGACCGGCACGGCAAGAGCGCGGCGGATCGGTCCGGCGAAATCCGTATGGACCCACGGTTTTTTTGGAGTGGTGGTGATGTATCCGAAAGTGGGTGATCCCGGGTCAGGGTCTACGGGTCCGAAGCAACTTATTCCAACGGCAGACAGTGCGCCGTGCTTCTGATTTCGGAAGAACTCGATGGCTTTGCGCAGCGTCGGTTCGGGGTCGGCTGTCGGAAATCGGATCTCGTCCCGTACATCGTCCGGGCCGGTTCCCACCGCGCACACAAACTTCGTTCCGCCGGCTTCGATTCCACCGTAAAGCGGCTCGGCCATTATTTCCCCCTTCCCTGATGTCAGCGATTATTCACGAACATAGGCCTGCCCGTCGGCCGCGG
>DATKUF010000177.1:0-2810 GCA_035530755.1 Spirochaetia bacterium
CTCATCGGACTCGCACTTACACCCCTTGAGGACGTTCAGCGATTCGGCTGCGTCGCCGGCAGCTGGGAAGGGGACATGTCGGTTCTCAACATCACGCTCTTCAAAGAGAAACCCACCACCGACTATGCAGAAGAACACCTGAAGGTGGGGGGCCTTCCGCCGGATACCTATCTTTCGGTATTCGGAATATACGTCATTACGCCGCAAGTCGCAGCGATTCTTGCTGATATGAAAAAGGAACACAAGATTTCCAACGGCGAGCTCCAGCTCACCGATGCTCTCGAATCCTTCCGGCAGAAGGAGGGGCTCAAGGGCTACCTTATCGCCGGGGCGAAGAAGGACATCGGCGTGCCGCAGGTCTACGCGGGGTTGTGGAAGTGAAAGGAATCATCCTCGCCGGTGGAAGCGGGACTCGGCTTTATCCGGTAACCAAGGCAGTCTGCAAGCAGCTTCTCCCGGTTTACGACAAACCGATGATCTACTATCCGCTTTCCACAATGATGATGGCGGGCATTTGCGAAATTTTGATCATTTCGACGCCGCAGGATATCGGAAGGTTCGAGGAACTTTTCGGTAACGGCAGCGACGTCGGCCTTTCGATCTCCTATGCCGTCCAGGACGAGCCGAAGGGCATCGCGCAGGCGTTCATCATCGGAGCCGATTTTATAGGGAACGATTCAGTCTGCCTGGTGTTAGGCGACAACATCTTTTTCGGGCACGATCTACAGAAGATGGTCCGCGAGGCGGCCGAGCTGAAAGAGGGCGCTGTAGTCTTCGGGTACTACGTGCGCGACCCGGAGCGGTACGGTGTGGTGGAGTTTGACGCCGCTGGTAAGGTTGTTTCCATCGAAGAGAAACCCACGCAACCCAAGTCGAACTACGCAGTAGTAGGACTCTACTTCTATGACAATAGCGTCGTCTCGATCGCCGGCGATCTCAAGCCTTCACCACGCGGTGAACTCGAGATCACCGATGTGAACCGGGAATATCAGCGTCGCGGAAAGCTTGGAGTGAAGCTGATGGGACGCGGATATGCCTGGCTCGACACCGGCACGCACGATTCGCTTGCCGACGCGACAATATTCGTCAAAACCATCGAGGATCGGCAGGGACTCAAGATTGCCTGCATCGAAGAAATTGCTTACCGCATGGGCTTCATCGACGCCGAAGGACTCCGGAAAGTGGCTGAGCCACAACGTAAGTCGGGCTACGGGGAGTATCTCCTTCAGATGCTTTCATAGGTTAAGGTCATAAAACAATGCCGTTCACCTTTGCGCAGCTTAATCTTCCCGGACTCGTCCTTATCACGCCGCGAGCATTCACCGACGACCGCGGCTTCTTTATGGAAACCTTCAAAGCAACCGACTTCGAGCGGGCCGGGATTCGGACGGCCTTCGTTCAGGATAACCATTCGCTGTCGCACAAGGGTATCCTCAGAGGGCTGCATTTCCAGCGGCCCCCGAAACGGCAGGCGAAGCTTGTCCGCGTGGTCAAGGGTTCCGTGTGGGATGTCGCCGTGGATCTGCGGCCTGCGTCAAAGACCTATCGCCGGTGGACCGCCGTCGAGCTCTCAGCGTCAAATAACACCATGCTGTTTATCCCCGCCGGATTTGCCCACGGTTTTCTGGCGCTCGAGGATGATACGCACCTTCTGTACAAGTGCTCTGCTGAATATGACCCCGCGCTCGACGCCGGGGTGCGCTGGGACGATCCCGCGATCGCTGTTGAATGGCCGACTTCGGATCCGGTCGTTTCCTCCAAAGATCAGGATCTGCCCTTCCTGGCCGAAACCGGAGAGCTGGATTAGATGGCCGGTCTCGTCTGGCTTGTCGGAAGTAAGGGAATGCTCGGCACCGAAGTCGAAGCGCTCCTGCAGGAAAAGAAGATTCCGCATGTCGCGACCGATCTCGACTGCGACATTACCGACCCGGAAGCAGTGCTGGCGTATGCTGGCCCAAAACAGATCGACTGGATCCTAAACTGCTCCGCTTACACCGCCGTCGACCGCGCGGAAGATGAGCCGGTACTCGCGTTCAAAGTGAACGCGGACGGTCCCGAAAACCTCGCGCGGCTCGCGAAGCAAAAAGCCGCCCGAATCATTCATATCTCGACCGACTACGTGTTCGACGGCAAGAAGGATGGTGCGTACACCGAGGAGGATAAGGTAAACCCCATCGGTGTGTACGGAAAGAGCAAGGCGGAAGGGGAACGACGCGTGCGCGACGCATGCGCCCGCCATTTTATCGTGAGAACATCGTGGCTCTTCGGGCCGAATGGCAAGAATTTCGTTTACACGATGCTTCGCCTTTTCAACGAGAAGCCGGTCGTTCGTGTCGTGAACGATCAGCATGGTTGCCCGACCTACGCACCGGACCTGGCGGCGATGCTTGTGAAGATCGTGGAGCTGGACAGCCAAGAATACGGCACCTATCACTTCACGAACGAAGGAAAGACGACCTGGTATGAATTTGCGCGCGAGATCTACCGGCAGGCGCGTGACCGTGGACTCGTCACATCGGAATGCAGGATTGAGCCGATTACTGCCGCGGAGTATCCCACAAGAGCGGTGAGACCAAGGAACTCGGTGTTGGACACCGGGAAGACGCGGAATACGTTTCTCGTTTCACAACCGGGCTGGGATGTGCGGATTGAGACTTGTACACGCAAGAACTTCCGGAGTCGAGGGGCTGAAAATGCTTCCGCGCGGGAAGTTCTTTGATGAGCATCAAGCGAAATACTGCGATCAATATTGTCGGGGCAATCGCGCCGCTTATTGTTTCCCTGGCGACCGTGCCGATTTTCCTCGCAAA
>DATKUF010000178.1:0-19293 GCA_035530755.1 Spirochaetia bacterium
GGTTACACGATGCCGACTGCCGATCACGGTTACATCGCCCGCGCAATCTTCTGGGCGAAGAAAGCCATGGCCGACTGGCAGGCGAAAGATCCGAATATCACGTTTGATTTCGTGGCCGCCGATACGGTGACGAAGCAGGCGAACGATATCCAGGATATGATGACCAAGGGAATTGACGCACTTGTCGTATTCCCGATCGACGCATCGATAACCTCGCAGGTAGAAAAGGCGCACGCCGCAGGTATCTACACGGTCGTCATGGACCGCGGAACTACCAAACCGGTCTACGACAGCTATCTGCATAACAACGACCTTGCCTATGCGACGCTGGCCTCCGAAACTCTGGCCAAACAGTTGAACTACAAGGGAAACGTGGTCATCATCGAAGGTATTCCGACCCCGATCAACACCATCCGCGTCGACGCCGACAAGGCGGTCTTCGCGAAGTACGGAATGAAGGTGCTTGACTCGCAGCCGGGCAACTGGAACCAGCAGAAAGCGCATGATGTCATGCAGAACTATCTGCAGAAGTATACGCAGATCGACGGCGTCATCACCAACGATGACGACATGATGATCGGTGCCCAGCTCGCAGTGAAAGAGGCAGGCCGCAAGGACATCAAAGCCTGGATGGGCGGCGGCGCCGACAAGCGCATCCTGAAGATCATCCTGGATGGAAGCGACCCGACGGTCGTTGCCGACGTTACCTATCCGCCGGACCAGTGCGCCGACACGGTAACACTCGCCGTTCTTGGTGCGCGCGGAAAGAGTCTCGACGGCTTCTATCAGAACAAGCCCCCGCTCGAGATAGTGCTGGCCGCAGAGCTCGTGACCAAGGACAATGCAGCAAAATTCATAAATCCGGACGAACCGTAAGCGGATCTTGTCCGAACAGGGCCCACTCCCTCGCGGGGGTGGGCCCTTTGTTTCACATTGGATGAATTACCAGACTTGCGGCGCCGATCAGCGCAGCGTCGTATCCGAGTGCGGTTGGGACTACCACGGTGTCGAGGAAGTTTTTACCGATGCAGCGGCGCGGAAGCTCCCGCCTGATAGCGGGGAGAAGCAGATCGAGCGACATCCCAACCCCGCCTCCTATAACGAAAAGCTGCGGGTCAAGCAGGTTGATCGCGGCGGCAATCCCGCGCGCGAGGTGGGTGGCAACGTCATCGACCACCGCGAGTGAAAGCGGATCTCCACGGCGGGCCGCCTCCGCGATTTGGCGCGCTTCGAGAGGTCCTGAGGTCTGCGCGCTCGTTGACGGCAGCGACGTGCCGTGGCCTTCGGCCATAAGGGCGGCCATTTTTCGCGACCACGCCGGGCCGGCGGCCTCGGCCTCCAGGCAACCCCGGTTTCCACAACCGCACACGGCACCGTTCTCCTCGACAACAAGATGCCCTATCTCTCCGGACATCTGACGCGCGCCGCGCAGGAGCTTACCGTTCGAGATTACCGCGCCACCTATTCCGGTGCTGACTGTCATCCAGAACAGGGTCTCGGCGCCGGAAGTAGCGCCGAAGTGGTATTCTGCCCACGCGCATGCGTTGACATCGTTCTCAATCGAGATTTCGATACCAATCGCCTGACGAACGAGCCTCGCGAAAGGCACATTTCGCCATCCCGAGTAGGGCGCAAACAACAGAACTCCCTCCTGCGGCGAAACAGGGCCGGGGAGGGTCATTCCCGCGTGGTCGGCGACGGAGTAACTGGCCAGAAATGGCCGTGATACCGCGGCAATCTGATCGACGACACGGTCGGTACCGCCGGCCAGATCAGTCGCCACCGTGATCTTCTCCACGACTCTTCCCGCCGCATCGACGACGCCAACCGCCAGTTTCGATCCGCCGACATCGATCCCCAGGTAGACGAGTTCCGGCATGATTGCTATCGCTCCGCAGTTCGGGTGATTACGCGAACTTGACCCAGGAGGACCCCGTATTCGCGCTGTCTACGCATTTTTCGATGAATCGGACACCCTGCGCTCCGTCGAACAGGCTCGGATACTCCAGCTGTTCCGGCGTGGTCTTTTCTCCGGACTTCTTTCGGGAGAGCGCTTCACAGAAGGCCCGGTACACGTTTGCGAACGCTTCAAAATAGCCTTCCGGATGTCCAGCGGGAATCCGTGAATACTTACCGGCAGCCGGGTCGAAGGCTTCACGGCCACGGGAAACTATCTGCAGCGGCCGTTCGAGCGTTCGCAGCCTGAGGTAGTTCGGGTCCTCCTGGGCCCATTCGAGAGAGCCTTTGCTTCCGATCACCCGAATTCGCAGTCCATTGTCATATCCCACTGCGACCTGCGAAACCCAGATGGACCCTTTCGCGCCGCCTTTGAAGTTCAGCATGATTGTAGCGTTGTCATCGAGCTTGCGGCCCTTCACAAAGGTGTTCACGCTCGCGCAAAGCGAGTCGATCTTCAGGTCGGTCATGTATGAGATCATGTTTTCGGTGTGAGTTCCGATGTCGCCCACGGAGTTCACGGGACCGCTCAGCTTCGGATCGGTCCGCCATTTCGCCTGTTTGTTGCCGGTCTTCTCCAGTGGTGTCGCGAGCCACTCCTGGATATACTCCGCGGCCACATACCGCAGTTCCCCGAGCTCGCCATTGGCGATCAGGGCCTTCGCCTGTTTGACCGCCGGGTATCCTGTATAGGTGTAGGTGACGCAGAACAGGAGATCCTTCTTTTTTGCCAGCGCACCGAGTTCCTTCGCCTCCGCGCTCGTGATAACAAGCGGCTTATCGCACACAACATGAATACCCTGTTCCAGAAATGCCTTTGCGATGGGAAAATGGGTCGCGTTGGGCGTGACAATGACGACAAAATCGATGCAATCCTTGCGCGATCCCTCCGTCCTTGCCATTTGCGCGTAGCTCGCATAGAGACGGTCCGGCGCAAGTCCAAGAAGCTCGCCGGTCCGACGGGTGTTATCCATCGAGCGGGAGAAGCATCCGGCGCGGAGCACTGCACTGGAATCGAAATTGATCGCTTTGCGATGAACATCCCCTATGAGCGCACCCTCACCACCACCGACCATTCCATAGGTCAACGTGCTCTTCCCGGGTCCTGTCTTGCTGCCTTCTACCACCTGAGGCCTCCCTGTGTGCCCATCTTCGTTCCCTTCTGCGTATTGTAAACGCGAGAGACGGCCCATCGCAAGCTGCCGGGGGTGAGGTGACCTACCTGCGGCGTTTCGCCGGTGTCCGCTTCATGCCCTCTTCGACATTGCGAATTATGTAGGGTCGGAGCTCTGCCGCGCCTATCAGGTCGTGGATAGAACCCACCTTGAGCGCTCGTTCCACCGAGTGAATCTGATCGAATTCCTGGCCGAGTGCGGTCTGTTTCTCGTTGTACACTTTGTGGAATAGATCGTCGAATTCTTTCTGTGAACAGTCGCCGTGATTCAACCGTTTCTGCGCATCCACGACCCTGTGATCACCGTAGGTCTGGTTGAGCACGGCTTTCGGAAAGACGACCGCTGCGGCCGGCGCTCCGCCGATAACCGACGCGAACGAGCCTTCGAGGGCGGCCGCCTTCAGGTTCGCGTTGAGAGTCTTAGAGAAGACGACGTACGCACCGCCGTGATATCGGGCAATCACTACGAAGACGATGGGCCCGCGGAAGTTGACGACTGCGCGCCCGATCTCTGCACCGTATTCGAGCTGCAGATTTCGCAGCGACTCAGGTGAGCCGTCAAATCCGGACAGGTTAGCGAGTATCACTACCGGCAGGTGACCGGAGAACGCGTTGATCCCGCGGGCCACCTTCTTGGACGAAATCGGGAACAGGGTCCCGCCACTCCACGACTCCGGGCCGTCGGACGGGACGGCGCCTATGCGCTGGATATTCCGACTTTCGATGCCGATCATGCCTACTGCGAATCCTCCGATTCGAGTTTCCCACACTATCGCCGTGTCGGCGTCCTGCATGGCGCGCCACCGCTCAAAGAAACCCGCGTCGGCGTCCACGACTGCCTTCATCACCTGGCGGACATCGAAAGGTTTCTTTCGTTCCGGATTCTTCACTTTGCTGAAAATGTCGCCGATGGTATTGAACCCCTGATCCAGATGATCCTCGTAAGGGGTCACGGTGATGTCGCGGTCCATCGGATCATCGATTTTCCGACGTGGTGGGAAAGTCTGGCCGGCCGGAACGTAGGTGAAACGGTAATGTCGAAAAAGCACTTTGTATGCTGCCGCAAGATTTGCAACGCGAACCTGCGCCTGACCGTTTGGACCCATTATCTTTTCGACGCCCCCGATGTCCAGGTTTGTCTCGGCCGAGACGCTTCCGGAAAACTCCAGCGCCTTCTTTCCGGTGAGGAGCATCGACCCCTCTTCAGTCATGACAAGCAACCCTCGAGTGTGCATGAGCATCGTCGCTTCCGCATTCCAGTAGGATTGGGCTCCGACGTTGATTCCGGGAACGATCACGTTGATTTCGCCGCCATCCTGCGTGAAGGTGATGATCCGCCGAAGCGTGGCGGCGGTCCAGTCCAGGTTCTCGGTGCCGCTATCCATCGTGATTTTGGCGCCCGAAGAGATCGGAATCCATTCCACCGGAATGCGCTCTCTTTCGGCGAGGTCAAGCGCGGCGTTGATGCGGCGGCACTCCGGCTCGGCGAGACTTCCCAGGTCGGTGGTCGGGTCGGACAGTATGATCACCCGCTTCAAGGGAACGGAGAAATAGGAATCAAAATTGGTGATCAGACCGAAGACGACATTCGACGGGTTTTCGCCGGCCGGCCGGTTCTTGACCGAGATGATGTTCTGGGAGCCGTCACCTTTTACGTTGATGTCGAACTCTTCGAACTCCCCGCGCGGAATTTCGTTGTAGAGCGGAAACCCGGCGTAGGTAATCATTTTGATGAAGTCGTACGGATAGATGGTCTTTCTCTGCCGGGCGCGGACAACCTTGGTGACATACCGGTCCTGCGGCGTGAGCGGCCGCTCGGAGGGTTTTCGGCTTCGGAGGGTAAACTGGTCTTCGGAGACGTTCATGAACAGGAGCTCGAGCTCTCGCAGCACGTCCTCGTGCCAGCGCTTACGGCGGGAATAGACTACCAGGCGCTCTATACCGAGATCGCGGGTCCGGTTGACCAGGCGCAGACCGTAGTTGCGAAGCTGCATCAGACGGATTGATAAGAGCGATCGATTGTGGACCACGATTCGATTCCACTGAAGACGGTACTTGTACCGCGCCTGCGCCGCGCGCATTGCGTGGATCGCCTCCATGAAAACCGCCTCGAGCATGATCATTCGAGTTATTCCGCGGCTGGTCGAATATTCCGGCTCATGCTCGGACACCGAACAGAGCGCGAAAAGCCGGGTGTCTTTCGGATTCTGCTGAGCCGTACCCTGTAGCAGGACGACGTTCTCGCTGCGGTACAGTATCTCGAGATTGAAGTCCTGGAGCCGGTACACGCGAAGCTCTCGAAACGCGCGCGGACTGAACGCGCGTCGAAGTAGAATCTCCTTCCACTCGGATTTTACCGGTTCGAAGGTTTTGTACGCAGGCGTTCCAATGGTCGGATATATGCCGACGCAGAACCATTCGAGATTTGGCGTGGGGAGCAGATCGGTCGGCGGCATTACCTCTTCGAACTCGACCTGGGGTGCTTCCCGATAGGCGAGGCAGAGGACCTCCATCTTCTCGTCGTGCACTCCGGTCCACTCGAGGTAGGGCCGCAGGCTCTTCAGCGTGCGCAATCGGTCTTCAGTCAGAACTATCGCCACGGTTTCGTGGCGCGTGCCGCCCTGGCGGCTCTGGACCCAGGATACCGGGACGCCGTCCACAGATTTGAAACGTTCGCTGAGAATTTCCCGGTCACGGTTGAGCCGTCTTCCGATAAGCTCGATGGCCACCCGCCGGGCGTTCTCGTCGTCGGAAATCGCCCGCCGAACCAGATCGCGGACAATTGTTGGTCCGGCATCCACAACTTCCCGTCGCAGCGATTCCGGATCCTCGGTCGAGTTGGTTTTGCCGACTATCTCGTCTATGAGGCGTTCTATGGCACGATGCTGGCGTTCCTTCAGCAGGCGCAATCGAATCTGGTCGATGATCTGGTAACGGACGTGAAGCGCGGCATCGGAGACCGAAGTTTCCACCGGCTGAGCGATCGTTACCAGTTCATCAATGGAGCGGGAAAGCCGCTGGTGCTGAGCGCGCGGGACCCCAATGTCCTCGAGGCTGAAGAGAACGCTTCGAAGGATATCGTGTTTCTGGTTAATGCGGCCGTGAGCGCGGAACATATAGAACAGTGCACGGCTCTGCCAATCGTCCTCGGTGGTGAGGCCCACCTGTGGATAGAGGTTGAATGCGCGGTTCAAGAGATCAAGGAACTCGTTGGGCAGTCCTTTTTCCCGGTCGGTATCCCTGCGAAAGTAGTGGCTCAAAAGTTCCTGGTGACTCACCGGACGGGCAAAAAGGGTAGACTCGATCTCCGATTGGGCGAAAAGGGATTCTATCGCTACGTGTACTTCGATTGACGTGAGAAGCGTTTCAAGCACCTGTTCCTTCATTTCCGCGTGCTCGGCAGCTATCTTGAGCGCGCGATCCAGATGAAGATTGACCTCTTTCCCGGTGTCGTAACCATAGAAGAGTGCGAGAAACTCACGCCTGCAAATTTCCCATTCCGCAGCGAGTCCCGGCTCGGCGGCGCCATTTATTACCGTCACCGGCGGCCTTCCCGACTCCTTCGCCGTTTCACCGGCCTTCTGTTCCGCGGATTGCGCCGCGTCGAGCTGAATAAGCGGCTGACCGGCGGCGATCTGTTCACCGGCGGCGATCAGCACCTCGCGCACAATACCGTCCGACGGCGCCTCGACGACCATCTCCATTTTCATGGCTTCAAGAACTACCAGCACCTGGCCGCGGGAGACCTTCTGTCCCGCGACGACATTGGCCGAAAGTACTATCGCCGGTGAAGGCGAGCGAACGTATCCTCCGCTGTCGCTCGCAAGTGCGATGGGAATCCCGTCGATTTCGCACTGGAGGACGTCTCCCCGGGGAACCATGAGTACGTTGTGGCGTGCGTCACCAAAAAGAAGCACTCTCTCCTCATCGCGGAGCAGATACTTGCAGGAGAGCACCGCCCCCTCGTGCACGACGTGGTAGACATCGTCACCCATGCCCTTCACGGTGAATGAATAGCCGTGACCGTAGGCGCTTATGTTTACCTCGTACCCGCCGGACTTCGGGAGGTTGCGCGGCATGCCCGATTTCGCCAGCTGGTCGCGGAAATTGAGGAAATCCTGATTGTATTGCGCGAACGAGAGCTCAATTGCCCCTGCCACGAGAGCTGCCCGAACAGATGCATCACTGGGCTCACGGCGGCGTTCCTTGAGAAGTCTCTCGACGAAACCAGTGTCGACACCTCCCTCGCGGAATGCCGGGTGCGCAAGCAGCTCGAGCAGGAAGGCCTTGTTGGTGGTGCCGTTGTCAATTCGGATCCGCAGCTCCAGCAGAGCCCGCCGGAGCCTGGCAATGGTCTCCGCCCGCCCGGGGGAGAACGCAATGACTTTCGCAACCATCGAATCAAACTCGTTTGGAATGGTGCTTCCCTGCTCGATGCCGGAATCCACTCTGACTCCCGGGCCGGCAGGTATCTTCAGAAGACTTACGAGTCCGGGCGACGGGCTGAAGTCGCGATCGGGGTCTTCGGCGTTTAATCGAACTTCCATCACCGAGCCGATCGGTCGCTGGCCGTGGAGGTCGACCTTTTTTCCACGAGCAACGTCGATCTGACCCTTGACCAGATCCACCTGATAGAGCGTTTCGGTTATCGGATGTTCGACCTGCAGCCGGGTGTTGACCTCCATAAAGAAGAACTGTTCCCGGTTGAGGTCGTACAGATACTCGACGGTTCCGGCACCGGCGTATCCGGCCTGTTTGATCAGACGAGCTGCGGACGCCGCCATTTCAGAGACAGTGTCTTTCCCAAGATTCGGCGGCGGCGTCTCTTCGATGATCTTCTGGTTCCGCCGTTGGACCGAACAGTCGCGTACTCCGAACGAATTTACGTTGCCGTACAGATCGGCGAGGATTTGAACCTCGAGGTGCCGTCCCCGTTCCACCAGGAGCTCCATAAAGACCACGTCGTTTCCGGTGATCCGAACCGTTTCGTCCCGCGCCGCTTTGAATTGAGCATCGAGCTCCTCCGGTTTCCGGACAAACCGTATGCCGCGTCCCCCGCCGGCGTTTGCCGCCTTGATAATGACCGGATACCCTAGCTTTTCGGCCATAGCACGCGCGGCTTCGACGTCGGGAAGCGGCGCGCGGCTCCACGGAAGGATAGGAACGTCTGCCTTCTCAGCGAGTTCCTTTGCGGCTATCTTGTCGCCCAGTAGAGCCATTGCCTGACTCGACGGCCCGAGAAAGACGATTCCGGCCTCTTCGAGCTTTCGGACGAAAACTGCGTCTTCCGAAAGGAATCCCCATCCCGGCCACACCGCGTTGCATGTCGCGGCCTTCAGCGCTTCGAGCATGAGCTCGTGATCGAGATAGGGGCTGCGCTGTTTGCCGGGGTAACCCGAAATCGCCGAAAGAGGGAACGCCTCATCCGCCTGTTTTACGAAAGGGGCATTCTCTTCGACGTCAATGAATAGTGCGATGGTCTGGAGGCCGGTGCTGTAAAGAGAGTTGTATTCCCGAACCGCCCTGATGAAGCGCAGCGCCGCCTCACCACGATTAACGATGCCGATGCGGGCTGAATCTTCGAGAAGTTTTGCACCGGGTGACTGAACCATATTCCCCCCTGGGTCGGTTTCCGAATTGTGCTGTCAGTATACGGATTGATTCCTTTCCGATCAAGCAGATTATCGGTCGCCGGCCGACTAAGCGGAGCTGCCGCGAGATCCCGGCTGTTCCCTTCCCGGATTCCTATGTATCTTTCTTGCGCGGAGGAGCGCGATGTTGACTACGAAAAAAGAAAACGCGGGCCGGGCGCATGCGGTGATCGGCGGCGGCTGCTTCTGGTGTGTGGAGGCGGTATATCGACGTGTTGACGGGATCACGGACGTGGAAAGCGGATACGCCGGCGGAACGGTGGATCATCCGTCCTATGAGCAGGTATGCACGGGAAAGACCGGCCACGCAGAAGTTGTGAGAGTGGAATACGACCCGTCAAAAATCGGTTACTCGAAGGTCCTGGACCTCTTTTTCCTGGCTCACGATCCGACGACGCTGAATCGGCAGGGGGCCGATACAGGAACCCAGTATCGTTCGATAATCCTGTACGCGACAGAGGATGAGAAGCGGATCGCCGGAGAATCCGTCCGGAAGGCCCAGGCCAACCTCACGGAGCCGATCGTCACCGAAATCGTTCCGCTCGAGAAGTTCTGGCCCGCGGAGGACTATCACCGTGACTATTTTGAGCGAAACCCGACAGCAGGCTACTGCCGCCTGGTTATCAAACCGAAGATAGACAAACTCGACCTTGGCCCGCGAAGGAACGGTTGATGGTCGAGCTCGCGCTCGAAGCGTACGGTCTCAAAGACACACTGCGCACCGGATGGGTACTCCGGGGGATTCGAAACCCGGAAAGTGTGGCGGACCATTCGTGGGGAACTGCATTTCTGTGCATGCTTTTTGGACCGGAGGCCGGAGTAGATGTCGGCATCGCCTGCCGGATCGCGCTGATTCACGACATCGCCGAGTGCCGAACCGGCGACATCCCCACTCGCGTCGAACAATCCGGGCGGTCTTTCGCTGCGATTGAGAAGAGCACAGCCGAACGACAGGCGATGGATGAGCTTGTTCGACTGGCAAACGGCGAGGTCGGTCCTGCGGGCGACGGTTTCGCGGATCTCTGGCAGCTTTACGAAGATCGCGCCTCCCCGGAAGCCATTTTTGTCCGGGATATGAACCTGATCGATATGTGTCTCCAGGCCTACCTCTACGAACGCGGTCGAAGATATGATCCGGAAACCGGTGCGGAGAATTTCCCGCGTTTCGCGCGACTGGACGAGTTCTTTGCCACATCCGGGCCCCGCATCGCGACGCCCGTAGGACGAAGGTTGTACGACGAGATTCATGCGCGCTACCGCGCCGTCTCGACCTCCGGCTCCGAGTAATCGATTGATTGACAGCTGGCCGAATTGCCGATAGTTTTTGGGCAATGGGAGGCGGCCATGAACGCTTTGGTATCTACTTTGACCGCGGTGATCACGCTCTTACCCTACTTCCTTTTCGCGCTGATTATCTTCTTTCTCGGAAAGTTTCTCTTCGACTGGTCGACGCCCCAGTTCGAAGACGACCTCGAACTGACGGATCGCGACAACCCGGCGTTCGGTGTTTTCTTCTCAGGCTATATGCTGGGACTCGCTTTCGCGATCTCCGGCGCATTTTTCACTCTCGGTTCTTCGATCGCGGCAAATTTTGTCAACGTCGGAACTTCAGGACTCGCGGCGATAGTGCTGCTGCGCATTTCGATGGTCATCGGCGACAGGTTCATCCTCTATCGGTTTGCGATAGCAAAGGAAATCGTGAAGGACAGAAATTCGGGCACTGGTTTCGCCATGGCAGGCCTGTTTATAGCCGGTGGGCTCATCATCAACGGCGTCATGAGCGGCCAAAGCACATCCTACCTCGCCATGCTGCGGGATATCGTCGTCTACTGGGCGGCCGGGCAGGTGCTCCTGGTGGCCGGCGGTTTGCTCTTTCAGGTTACCGCGCGCTACGATGTGCACAGGACTATTGAAGAGGATGACAACCTCGCGGCCGGTCTCAGTCTTGGCGGGTACTTCGTCGGACTCGGGATCATCCTGAAGGCTGCGCTCACCGGTGCGGGGAGCAACCTGGGGTCCGAGCTGCTCGTTACAATCACAATCGGCATTATCGGACTCGTCGTTCTGGCTGTTGCCCGGGTACTGACTGCGCTGGTCATGCTGCCGAAGGCAAACCTGGCCGACGAAGTATCGCGCCAGAAGAACAGCGCCGCGGGCGCTGTCTCGGCCGTGACTTTTATCGCGGTTTCGCTGTTGTTCGCTGCGGTGGTTACCGCGCAGATCATCTGACCCGTCGAGCACGGCAGGGAGCTGTTATGCTGAAAAGTACCGGTGTAGTTCGAGGCCGCCGCAGGTCACGCGCCTCCAGAAGCGCAGTTGTTGCCGTGCTCCTGATCATTCTCATTCCGCTGGTCGCCGGCACCGCAGCGGCGCGCGGCGGATTTCGCGGTGGAGGGTTCCGGAGCTCGTCGCTGTTCCGGTCGTTCGGCGCCGGTCGAGCCACTCCCGGCGGCGGATCGCTTTTCGGATGGGGAAGCGCGACCCGGCGCGCAGGAACCGCCGCCGCTCCGCTTCGCAGTGGTCAGACGGTGTCCGGAAGCCGCGCCGCGGTTGCCGCTCAAAGAAACCTGTACGCGACGGCCAGACGTAACGGCACGCTGTTTTCGACGCGCAACGAAGCGGTCCAGGCGTTTGCGGCAAAGAACGCAGGGCGGTATTCTTCGCGTTTCTCGTCCGACCCGGCCGCCCGACCCGCCTACATACCGCGTTCGACGGTGGTTGACGGCCGAACCGTGAACGTCGCGTACAACGCCGGGCTCGGCGGTTATGGATACATTGATCCGTTTCTCGGACACTGGGTGATGTACAACGCGCTCACCGACGCAGCGATGATGGGCGTACTTATGAGCAACCAGGGGTACTACTGGGGCGCGCCACCGCTGTATGTTTCACACGGACCCGGGTTCTTCACCTGGGCGATCATACTCTTTGTCGGGTTCATGCTCGTTTCCAGCCTCATGCGCACCATGCAGGGCGGGCGCCGGAGGTGATTCGGTGAGCGCGAAAAACGACGCCGGATACTGGACGTCGATCAGGGCCGGCGACTACCTCAACCTGACCGACTATCAGTCGTTTGCAAGCGGCGGTACCGCCGGGGTCGATTATCGGGTCAGCGGCGTGAGAAGGATCGGGATCACCGATGCAGACAGCGGGCGCGTCGTAGCCGAGTATCATTTTCACGATCTGGAACAGAGCGACCGGAGCGTGCAGAGCTTCGTAATAGCGAAGGCCGGCGACGAGTTCGAACTTCGGCTCTACTTTGTTCCGGACGGCTTCATTGCGGGGACCCGGGATGAACTGATTGATCACGGTCACACCTGGTTCTTTCTTCCGCCGACTGATCCGGAAGATTTTGTTTCGTCGGACCTCGAATACGCGCCGTTTCCGGATGTTCCGCCGATTGAAGAAGATGGTAAGAGCCGGCGGTGCGAATTCGGCTTTTCCGGATTCGGTCATTCCGTATTCGGATCCTACAGGCAGAGCGCAGACGAGGTCCCGGTTATCGTAACTGAATATGCCACCGAAGAGGACGTCATGAATCCCCTTCTTCTCATCCTCGAGGAGCGCTGGGTCAGGGCTGACGGATCCCGGCCGGAGGAGGGTGGCTTTGTCACCCCGATGCTCGGATGTCGGGTACAGCCTGAAAGTGCGGAGATATTTCCCGGTTGACGGTGAGGGACCGCTTGTCGCGCTCTGCAACGGGGAAGTACACTCAGGTATGGCGCCGCCAGGAGGAAATATGACAACGAACAACAGTGGGTCCGCTACCCTTACCACCCTTCAGATCACGGTCGCCGTCTATCTCGCGACTCTCGGGATTACCGGTATCTCCGTCTACAGTTCCGGTGGAAGCGAGTTTCTGCGCAGCTTTGCGCGGATTTTCGGCGGCGGCACCGGTTCGCTCGATCTGGTCGTCGCGATCGTTGAGCTTGTTGCAGGGGTTCTGGTTTTCTTTGCGCTCTTTCCGTTCACCGGCAGCCGTTGGCGTTTTGCGGCATGTTTCATCTCGGCGGTACTTTGGCTGGTGTGGGTCTTTTATAGTCTGGTTTTCCACAACGCGTTGCAGCCCACGCTCATCTCCTGGCTGAATCGGCTGGCACTGGATCTGGTCGTCGCCGTGTCCCTCTGGCTTGTCAGTTCGCAGTACCGGTAGGCGGCGACAGGTCGGGAGGCAGGCGTTTTTTGCCCACAAGGCCGCGAAGCAGCTGGATCTCCTGCTCCCATACCGACTCGTCGATAGTCTCCAGGATGAGCGGGATTCCGTCGAGTCGGGCGTCGTTCATCACGAGACGGAATGTTTCGAAACCGAGCGTCCCTCTGCCGATGCTGTGGTGGCGATCCTTGTGGCTTCCAAGTTCAACTTTTGCGTCGTTCAGATGTATGCCACGCAGATTGTTGAACCCTACAATCCGCTCGAAATCGTTCATCGTCTTCTCGTAGCTCTTCGACGTCCGGATGTCGTATCCGGCAGCAAACATGTGACAGGTGTCCAGGCAGACTCCGACGCGCTTTTTGTGACTCGACATGGAAAGGAGCGCCGCCAGGTGCTCGAAGCGGTAGCCCACATGGGAACCCTGCCCGGCGGTACCTTCGATTACGAGCGTCGCGTATTTGGTTTTTTCGAGGACGGCGTCCATTGCGCGGGCGATCCGCTCGAGGCACTCCTCTTCGCTGATTTTGTTCAGGTGAGCACCCGGATGAAAGTTGAGGTATTTGAGCCCGAGCTGCTCGACGCGCGCGAGCTCATCAAGTAGAGCCGCGAAACTCTTTTCCGCGATATCGGGATCGACCGAGCCGACGTTGATCAGGTAGCTGCCGTGAGGAAGAACGTGATCGGCGCTGAACCCGTTATCGCTCATATTCCGCTTGAACGCGTCGATGCTCTGTTGCGACAACGGCTTCGAAGACCATTGCCGTTGGTTTCGCGTGAATACTCCGAATGCAGTTGCGCCCAAATGCGATGCGTTCACCGGCGCCTGTTCCACACCGCCGGATGCGCTGACGTGAGGTCCAAGGAACTTTTCTGCCATATGATCCCCCGCGGCACCAATATACTTCTCAGCCGGAATTGTGGGCCAGTGATTTGCGGGAAGTCTAATCCTGCGCGGCGGAGCGACCGGTCACTCGCTCGATCATAAAATCGGCGCCTCTGCGGACCGCCTGGGAAGCAACGTGAAATCGGAACCCGACGTGAACCCCCAGGCCGCTGTTCACCGTGTCGTGTACGAAGTTTGCCACGAGCCGGAGGTATGCGTTGCGATTTATTGCGCCGCTGCGGTCGCGGAACAGGAGCGAGTCGACACCGAGGGAGCGTACGAGGCGGTTGAGCTGGGCGACAAGAAGTTGATATATGGTTCGCACGAGCCGGAAATAGCGACCGTGGTACTCTGGATCGCTCTGCAACAGGTAGCGGATCTGGCGGGAGCGGTCCCGGACAAGTTTTCCATCCGGCGTCTTTCGTATTGGTATAAACCCTTCGAAGAGCTTGAGCACCCTGTCGGCCGAGAGAAGCTTGTTCAGGGCGTGATAGACCAGGATGATGCCGCCGAGATTTCGAAGAAAGCGATCGGTCTCACTGTGAATCGCATTGACCCCCATCAGTACCTCGGTGATGAACCGATCCGGAAGCGGCAGAAACGGGGAGACCAGCGGCTTTTGATACATTGAGTGCGACCGTGAAAGCTCATCGACTGCCGAGTTGAGAAGGCGGATTGCCTGTACGGCGGACCGGTGAACGGGGTGTGAACGGACGCGTGCGAGGTATCTTCCGAACTGCTGCATTTCAATGTCAGCCGGAGCGTGGAAGGATGCAAGATATCTCTTCACCTCAGCGGCGTATCCGTCGAGTCTCCGGGGAACCGGATGTTGGTTCACGAAGAACTTGACCAGGTTCTCGGACTCAGGCGGCAATCCACAGGAGAGCGGGAGCTCATCGAGCACCTTTGTCCTGAGGACTGTCAGCGACTCGATGAGTTTCAAACGGATGCCCAACAGCGGAGATGTGCGGGTTCGAAGCAGGTCCATGGACGGATCATTGGGCACGAATGCCGCATGCAAAACCTGTTTCCGTAGATCGTCCGGAATGCGCATTTCCTGCGGGGCGAGCGAGTTGTAGTTTCCGATGACGTCTCGCGCGTTGAATCCCGCCTCGGGCGCTGTCGGATACTTGTTGTGCCAGAAGTAAAGCCTTGTTGTCGGCGCAATCTCGAGCACAGCCCGGATGTACCCGCCGGCAGATACATGCGAAGTCGGCTCCGCATTGGTCACGATCAGGAGGTGCTCGATGTGAGGCAGGAATGCAAGATTCTCGTCCCGGTTTATCCCCGCCGGAAGGTCGAAGATCACCAGATCATACCGTTTGTTTATTTCCTCACGGTAATGCGAATACAAGCCCCGGAGAAGCAGAACGCTGTCCCCCCGCCCGAGTTTCGGGCGCGGAAAGAGAAGGTCAAGGCCTGGTGCCACCGGCACAATCTGACGCGAAAGCGGAACGGTAGGGTCGCCTATAGTTCTCGATACCCGGGAAAGCCGCGCCTCGTCGATGTCGAGAATGACAGCGATGTTCGAGAGCGGGTCGAGGTCGACCAGAGCCACGTGGAGTCTCTGTCGGGCGGCCGAAATCGCGAGGTTGACTGCGACCGTGGATTTCCCCACGCCGCCCTTGCCCGAGCCCACTGCAATAGATTTCTGGCGCAAAGAGGTTCCTGCCTGTGCTTTCATGCGCTGACAACGATATGCCGGAAGTTGGGGGGTATGCAATGGGGCTCGAATTACCGCGCGCCGAATTCTTTCAGTGGTCCCTCCAAATATTTATGAGTAAATTGCTCGTATGAAAACCATGAGAATAGGTGCAAACCGCCTGTTCTGGATGATTGCGATACTGGCGGTTGCAGCGGCAATTGGCGTGGTCTCGGCCCAGACCTCGGGACGAACGGGGAGTAGCCCGGCTGGAGTTTCAAACAACTGGCACGGACTCGATGTTCAGGCTCCAAATGCTCCGTTGAAATTTCCGATCACGCGCTCTTCGGCGGATTGGAAGAAACTTCTTACGCCCGAGCAATACTATATCCTACGCGAAGCGGGGACTGAGCCGGCGTTTTCGGGTTCACTTCTGAACGAGCACCGGGACGGAGTCTTCTACTCGGCAGCCACCGGTGAGCCGCTCTTTCGTTCCTCCGCCAAGTTCGAATCGGGCACCGGATGGCCGAGCTTCTACGAGCCGATTCGACAAAGCGCGGTAGTGCTGCGATGGGACAATTCGTACGGAATGACCCGCGTGGAAGTGATCGACAGCGCGAGCGGATCTCATCTTGGTCACCTTTTCGACGACGGCCCGGCACCGACAGGGCTGCGCTACTGCATGGACTCAGACGCCCTGCTCTTCGTCCCGAAGGGCGGGACTCCGCCGCCTGTTGTAGCGCACTATCTTGCTGACCACCCGGATTCCGCAGTCTCGAATCGATAGAGGCTTCGACTTTCGCGTCGGTCTTGCCGGACCAGTGCCGAACGCGGTAGGTTTTGCTCGTGATTTCTCATTTGTCGCACAGGCAGCCTGACAGTCCGGGCCTCACCGCCCGGTACCGGCACGCATTTGAAATACGCGTGCGTTACGACGACATCGACACCTTCGGTCACGTGAACAACAAATCCTACCTGACCTACCTCGAGGACGCACGGATCGACTATTACCGAACCGTTCTCGGCATCGATCTCCGCACGCTGCAGTTTTCGGCAGTCGTGCGCAGGATCGAGATCGCCTACGAGAGCCCCATTTACCTCTCGGACGCGGTCCACGTCTACGTGCGTTGCAGCCGGATAGGAAAGAAAAGCGCCGATTTCGAAGCGGTGGTAACGAGGACTGAATCGTCCGGGAGCGAATCGATAGCCGCGACGAGTCTCACCACCATGGTGGCAATCGACCCCGAAACAGGCGTGTCGCGGGAATGGGATGTCGGCTCGGTCAAAGCGATAGAGGCGTTCGAGACGGTGACGCCCCTGCGGGGCCGCGCCGGACGTGAAGATAACGGGCCTGACCGTGGCAACGCGCCGTAGATGATGTCCACGATGACCGGCGCCAGCTTTCGCGCGCTTCGAGTCCACCGAACGGGGACCGGATTCAGCCGGCGGATCGAGGAGGTGCCATTTGCGGCCCTGCCTGCGGGCGAGGTGCTGGTTCGGGTCGATTATTCTTCCCTCAACTACAAGGACGGTCTGTCGGCAACCGGCGCACCGGGGGTTACCCGAGAGTACCCGCACACACCCGGTATCGATGCAGCGGGAACGGTAGTCGAGAGTGACGCCGATGAGTATCGGTCCGGGGACCAGGTCATCGTCGGTGGAGGAGACTTCGGTACTCTTGGCTGGGGCGGGTTCAGTGAGTACGTCCGCGTGCCACCGTCGCTTCTTACGCCGCTGCCGGCTGGACTGACGCCGCGCGAGGCAATGATTTACGGCACTGCAGGCCTTACCGCGGCACTGTGCGTTGATGCAGTTGCTTCGCGGCGCGGGGCTGCCGGGACTGCCGCCGCCGGTGAACCGAAAGGGAACGCGCTTGTGACCGGGGCGACCGGCGGTGTGGGCAGCTTCGCGGTCGCTTTCCTGTCAGCGGAGGGGTTTCGCGTTACCGCAGTTACCGGGAAGAGCGCAGAGCACGACTATTTGCGCTCGCTCGGGGCGCAGGACATCATGAGCCGGGAGCAGGCCACTGACTCCACCGGGCGACCGCTTCTTCCGGGGCGATGGCAGGCGGTGGTTGACACCGTGGGAGGTGTGCTGCTCTCCACCGCCATTCGCAGTTCAGCGCGCTCGGCCGTCGTCGCCGCCTGCGGAAATGCCGGAGGAGCCGATCTTGCCCTTTCGGTCTATCCATTCATCCTTCGCGGTGTAACGCTTGTCGGAATCGACTCGCCTTTCGTTTCGCAGGAGACGCGCCGTGCCGTGTGGTCAATGCTCGCCGGTGATTGGCGCGAATCGCTCCGGCGCGGTATCGCGATTGAATGTCCGCTGTCGGATCTGAGCGAATGGATCGGACGCATCCTGGCCGGTGAAGTCCGAGGCCGGGTGCTTGTGCGCATCGGTAGCCGGTGACGCACAAGGCGGCTTCTGAAGAAGCTACAGTCCGCATGCGAGGGCCGCTTGGCTACGGCGTCCGGGATATCGTCGTGTCTGCCGAAGGTCCAGGCCAGAACTGGACAACCGCGTATTTCCCGCTCGATTTCCACGCCGGCTTCCTGCTGTCGAGTTCGGCGATTCTATCCGGCGGACCGCCGGCCAGGGTATCCCCCTTCAGCGTTCGAATCGCAAGCACAGGGCAGGGCATGAAGCAGACGGCATCAGCGAACGACGCCCCAACCGGCCAGATCGCGTCAGCTGCGAGTCTGCGATAGTTCATGTCGCCCTTCAGAATTATCATGCGCGCTTGGGCGAAGCTGGATTGGAGTCCGCGGGGCATATCTGAAAGGAAACGGTCCGAGTTCCAGTAGGGGTGGGGAAGGATGCGCAACCGTCCCTCGTGAAACGCCGCGAGAAGGCGATTTGCACAGCTTTGCGTACTTCGAGCAGCGGATCCACGATCGGCCGAATCCGCCATCCGGCGGATGAGCGTACGAACGTCCGCAACCGTCGCGTCGCTGACGTAGGTGGGATGATTCTTCACATGCAGGATGATGACCCTGTTCCGGATCCTGAGAAGATGGTCGGTGAGCGCGAGGTCGGCGGCAAGCTCGCTCCCGGTGTTATCCACGACAACATGGACAGTTCCTCCCGGTTCGGCCAGCAGCGGAACACAATGAATTGTATCGTCGGTGACAAGGGTCTCCTGAGCGCCGGGATCGCTGCCGAGCGCGCGAGATTCGCGATAGCTGAGATCAATTCGGTTTGCCCAGAGCGAAAGTCGGATTGCCTGTGCGATCCGCTCCTCGGGGGATCCGGTCACGTGGAGAGATGCCTCGAAGACGTTCCGAAGCCCGGGGCCCGCGAGTTCTTCCTCCTTCACGGGGAGAAAAGGGTCGCGCCCGCTTTCCCAGTACCGAACCGCGTCGATCAGCTTCCGGTATGCGAGGGTCTCGGCGAACAGCCAGGGTGCCTGAAGCCAGGTTGCCGGAAGTTCCTTTTCACACGATTCGAGCCACGTTTCGTAGTCAGGCGCCGGTGGCGCAAAAAGAGCGATGGGTGCGTTCCCGCGGATCGAGGCCGAGAGCTCTCGAATTGCCGTCTTGATCCCGGTTGAATAGTCCGGGTTGCGCTCTATCACGGCCTCGAAATTCTCCGGGACGCGCTGCGACATCGTCCGAAACGCGAATTCGTTGCCTCGGTCCGTTCGGATCGGCGGGGGCGGGTTGTACATGATATTGCTCCTGCGTATCGAGAGCGAGGTTGGGCAAATCCGCACTGATTGTCAAGTGAGTTTTCTATTGCCGACGACATTGATTCGGATCGAGGTTCTGTCATAAGATGCTGCGACCAGGCGGGAATTCCGGAGGCGCGATGACTCGACAGGAACGGAGTTGGATA
>DATKUF010000179.1:0-2296 GCA_035530755.1 Spirochaetia bacterium
AATCCGGCCCGACGGGACGCTGTCCCGGCGCTTGCGCACAGTCCGCGATTCTGGATACTGTGGACCACGAGGTCCAGATCATGACAACTCATCTCAGTCCCGTCATCAGCGTAGATGCGAACAGATGCACCAACTGCCACGCGTGCATATCTGCCTGTCCGGTCAAGTACTGCATGGATGGCAGCGGTTCCACGATATCGATCAACCATGACCTGTGCATCGGCTGTGGTAGTTGCATCACCGCATGTACGCACGAGGCGAGGTCATGGGTAGATGACTGGGAAGAGTTCCGCGCCGCGGTCGCCCGAAGGGAGCCGATCGTCGCAATCTCTGCGCCCTCCGTGGTTGCGAGCTTTCCGGACACCTACCTGAACCTCAACGGCTATCTCGAATCGATAGGCGTGTCCGCGGTTTTCGACGTGAGTTTCGGTGCGGAACTCACCGTACTGTCCTACCTGGATCATCTGAAAACCAACCAGCCGTCCCTCATCATTGCGCAGCCCTGCCCGGCAATCGTTTCGTATGTGGAAATATACCGGCCCGAACTGCTACCCTATCTCGCGCCGGCGGACAGCCCGATGCTCCACACCATAAAGATGATTCGCCGATACTTCCCCGAGTACCGCCGGCACAAGTTCGCGGTACTCTCACCCTGTCTCGCAAAAAAGCGGGAGTTCGACGAAGTAGAAGCCGATGTGTACAATGTTGCCATCCGGTCGCTCGAAAAGCACTTACGGGCCCAACGGATCGATCTCTCTGCGTTTCCCAGACGCGAGTTCGCAAACCCGGACGCAGAACGTGCGGTGACGTTCTCGACCCCCGGTGGTCTGTTGCAGACCGCGGAGCGGGAGATGCCGGGAATACGCCTGCGTACCAGGAAGATCGAGGGGCCGCGAACGATCTATCCCTATCTCGAAGAACTCGCGCGCGAGGTGAAATCCGGGACGCATCCGCTTCTTCTGGATTGCCTGAATTGCGAGCTCGGGTGCAACGGCGGACCCGGGACTTCGAATGCCGGGAAAATGCCGGATGTTCTGGAGCGCCCGATCGAGAAGCGGCGGGAAGAACTGAAGGCGAAGTATCGCCGCAGGTTTCCCTTCCGGCGGACCACGAATTTGAAACGGACGCTGGCAGGCTTCTGGGACAAAACGTTGTATGAGCGCAAGTACGTCGATCGATCCGACAACGACAGCCTGAAAATTCCGTCGTCCGAGCAGGCCGCATCCATTCATCGCAGCATGCGGAAATTTTCGGATGCCGATTTCTACAATTGCTCTGCCTGCGGGTACAATTCATGTGAGGGAATGACGACGGCCATCTTCAACGGGTTGAACAAGTCGGAGAATTGTCATCACTATCTGCGCACCGCAACGCTCGAAGAGCACGAAAGTGTCGTCGCATTCAACAACGAATTGAACGTTCAGGTCCAGGGTATCGAGGCTACTATTTCTACCATGTCAAAGCTGGTCGAAGAGCTGGACGGGCAGATGTATGGTGTCTTTGCCTTTATCAATCAGTCCTCTGCGGCGGTAGAGGAGCTGGTGAGTACTATCAACACGACCTCTCGGATCTCGACCGAAAAGGGACAGGCGGCAGAGTCACTGGTCCATTCGGCCGAGCGGGGCAGGGCGTCCATGGATGGGACAATCGAGGCTATCGCGGAGATCTCCAAGTCGGTAGGGGCGATCGCCGACGCGATCGAGGTGATCGACGCGGTGGCGTCAAACACCAACCTGCTCTCCATGAATGCGGCCATTGAGGCGGCGCACGCGGGTGAAGCCGGACGTGGTTTCGCGGTTGTCGCCGGGGAAATTCGCAGGTTGTCCGAGGCGACCGGCGAGCATTCGCGAAGCATCTCCCGAGCGCTCAACAGCATCATCGGAAGCGTCTCCACTACCTCGACGCGGTCCGCCGAGACAGGTGACGCGATCCGCGGGATAGGGGAGGAGATCCGCAGCGTCGCCGACGCGATGAGCGAGTTTGTCGGAACCATGACCGAGATGTCGGCGGGAACCGGCCAGGTCACCGCCGCGCTCACCGAGCTGCGAACCTTCGCAAGCGACCTTCGAGACAGGTACCAGCAGATGACGGCGATAGTCAGGACTCTCAACGAATCAGTTCGCGAAATCGGCAATTCTTCCGACCGAACCCCGGACGCGCCGGCAAGCTCGACCTGAGCTCCCGCTCGATCCGTCATTCGGTCAACTGCGAATCGCTTCCAGCATGGCGAGGAAGTTCTCGGGCGGCACGTTTGCCTGAACGTTATGCACGTTATTGAACACAAAACCGCCGCCGG
>DATKUF010000180.1:0-20613 GCA_035530755.1 Spirochaetia bacterium
GACTCGATCCGTTCGGCGCCGTCGGGAGACAAAACTCCGGGTTCGTAATACTGGGACGACAGTGCCTGGATTCCGTCGGGAGTCTCCACGGTCGCGTCGAAGCCGTTTACCAGGACGAGCCGGCCGGTGGGAGGATTGACGGCCGAGAGAAGGAGGGCATGGTAGCGACGCGTCCGCACCCCTGAGACCGTGCCGGAGGCATACCCGCCGAGTCCATCGGTCTCGAGCCATTCCGCCAGAGAGTCAACTGCTTTCGGGCCTTCCGGTCGGACAGCGCCTGAGAGCAGCGGAACACTCAGCGCACTGCCGGGTAACAGGCCCATTCAACCACCGGTCGCGAAACCGGGATAGAGAGTCATGCCTCCGTCCACGAAGAGGCTGGTACCGGTCAGATAATCCGAGCCGTCGGAGGCAAGCCACACCGCCGCCCGCCCGATGTCGTCCGGCTCGCCGATGCGATTATAAGGGACCAGCGTCATCAACTTTTCATAGGCCTGGGGAGTATCCCAGGCAGCGGTGTTGATGGGCGTCCTGATCGCGCCCGGACAGATGCTGTTTACGCGTATTCGGTGCGGGGCCACCTCCTGTGCGATGCTTTTCATCATCATCATGATCCCGCCCTTGGATGCCGCGTAGTTCACGTGTCCGGCCCAGGGGATCACCTCGTGTACCGAGCTTATGCAGATAATCTTCCCTGCGGCACACGAAACAGATTGAACCACGCCACGCCGCTTGAACTCCCGCACAGCTTCCCGTGCGCAGAGAAACTGCCCGGTGAGGTTGACCGAAAGGACGGTATTCCATTGTGTGAGTGTCATCTCATCGAACGGAGCATCCCGCTGAAGTCCGGCATTATTGACGAGAATATCTATCGTGCCGAATTCGGCAAGAATCGTCTTGAACATGGCCTGGACGTCGGCTTCGTTGGAGACATCGGCCTTCACCGCGACGGCCCGCACCCCGTTCTTGCGAATTTGCTCCACT
This sequence comes from Spirochaetia bacterium, assembly GCA_035530755.1. Taxonomy (GTDB): domain Bacteria; phylum Spirochaetota; class Spirochaetia; order DSM-27196; family DATKUC01; genus DATKUC01. The sequence continues at coordinate 985 of DATKUF010000180.1, forward strand.
ACTTCCTGGGCCGCCTCATCCCCCGCGACGTAGTTTACGGCAACATCCGCTCCTGCCGCGCCAAGGGCGAGCGCCACGCCTTTCCCAATGCCCGAGTTGGCTCCCGTAACCAGCGCTTTCTGCCCTTTCAAGATGGCGTGGACCGGCGGATCCGGCATTACCACATCCGGGATTGGTTGTCTATTGTCGGTAGCTTGATTCATATATTTTGCTCCACACTGTTCTCAAAGATACGCACCCCGACCCGTAATTGGAAGCGAATGGCGCCTCGCCCACCACAACCGAGGAGTGCATCCGACACGTTCACCAATACGATTGGGTATTATTGACGAGTATGAGAACGGACAAGTATCCCTGGTCGCACATCGGCGCGGAGTTTCTCGGGACGGCGATTCTGCTTGCGGTAGGACTGTCGGTTGTAATTCTGAACTTTGGGACGGGAAGCCCCGTCGTCCGGTTTCTTCCCGATGCCGGGATACGACGGCTCGTCACCGGTTTTCTCTTTGGCTCGACCGGTGCACTTATTGCCGTTTCTACGGTCGGCAAAATAAGCGGTGCGCACATCAATCCCGTGGTCACTTTCGCCTTTCTCATCGAAGGCAAGATTCGCGCCCGTCATGCGGCCGGATACGTCGCGGCCCAGCTTGCGGGAGCGGTCGCAGGCTGCCTTCCCCTTCTCCTCTGGGGGAACATGGGGGCAAGCGTATTCTTCGGTGCCACGGCTCCGAGTTCCTCCGATCCCGTATGGGTTGCTCTTGCGGGGGAAACGGTCACGACGTTCACGCTCGTAATCCTGCTCCTGGTGTTTCTGGGTCACAAAAGGATCCGCCGTTACACGCCGCTCCTGCTGCCGTTTCTGTACGCGGTTATGGTCTTTCTCGAAGCCCCGCTCTCGGGCACCAGCACGAATCCCGCACGAAGTCTCGGTCCGGCAGTGGTAGCGACGCAGTGGCATTTGTGGTGGGTGTACTGGGTGGGTCCGACTGCAGGAGCCTTCCTCGCCGTCGCGGTCCACCAGGGGACCTGGCTTCGGAGACTCGAGGTCGACGTAGCGAAGCTCTACCATTTTTCACACGATCCGCGCTCTGTATTTCACCGGGCGGAGCCGCAATGACGCGGCGCGGACGGAGGGCCTTCAATTCTGCGCGTTCAGCGCGTGTCCGGGAACGGCTTTGAGCGGTGACAGACCTCCGGATTGGCCGATCTTTCCCCCATGCCGCGAGTCGAAGGTCTTGAGGTACTGTTCCATTTCGGCCAGTCTCCTGATGGCGAGGAGCTCCCGGGAAATCTCCCGCATTTCCGCGAGGGTGAACGAGGCGAGGCGTCGTTTAACAAACTCCACCTTCGCCGGACTTACGCTCAGTTTTCTGATCCCGATCCCGACGAAGAAGGGGAGGAGCACCGGATCGGAGGCCACGTCCCCACACACCGAGAGATCTTCGCGTTTCTTGCCGCTGAATCGGGCGATCGCGGAAAACACACGCAGGACAGTGGGGTGGTGACTCTGGTAAAGATGGTGCAGCTTCTCGTTGGTTCGGTCGACAGCCAGAAGGTACATGGTGAGGTCATTTGTCCCAATCGACAGGAAGTCGGTCTCGGAGGCCAGGTCGCCCACGGCCATGGCGGCAGACGGCAGCTCGACCATCGCTCCGATTCGCGGGGATGCGTTGTGACCCACCCTCCTTTTTGCCAGCGTCGCCGCTGCCAGCCGGATTTCTTCCTTCGCTTCCAGAACTTCCTCGACACCGGACACCATCGGGAGCATGATTCCGAGGTCCGCACCTTCGCCGGCTCGCAGCATGGCCCGCAGCTGTTCGCGGAACATCTCCCGGTTGGCGAGCGAAAAACGAATCCCGCGAACTCCGAGAAAGGGATTTTCTTCCGCCTCTCCGCGGCCCTGGAGCAGTTTGTCTCCACCGATGTCCGCAGTGCGAAGAACGACCGGTTTGCCCGACTGGCTGGCGACAATGGATCGGTAGATTCGGAATTGCTGTTCCTCGGACAGATAGTCGTTCTTCAAGATGAACGGAAACTCACTTCGGTACAGTCCGATTCCCTCGGCCCCCTGGGCGGTCGCCTCAAGCGCATCTCTGAGGATATTCACGTTTGCGAGGACCTGCACCTCCGTTCCGTCGGCGGTTCTCCCTTTCAGGTGATAGGCGTGCAGGTCGTCTGCCGTCCCGCCGCGTGAAGCCTGGTAACGGTCGAGCTGAACAGGATCGGGATTGACGTGGAGCCACTCGTTCCTGGCGTCGAGCAAGAGCGGAGTCCCTTCGGGTATGTTCAGAATGCCCCTGTCGTCGGTGATCATGACGGGCAGTCCGAGAGATCGAGCCAGGATGGAGATATGAGCGGTGACTCCGCTGCCTCGCAGCACGAGGCCTTCCACGCCCTCTACGGCAAGCCGGTACAGATCGGAGGGGTACATGTGTCGGGCTATCGCAATTCTTCCCTTATAGGAGAACCCTTCCGTGGCTCCGCCAACGATGTTGTTTATCAGGCGATACCCAAGGTCCCGAACATCCTGAGCTTTTTCGGCCAGCCGGACTTCCGTCATCGCGGAAAACAGATCCGCGTATTCGGCGACTACCGACTGTACCGACTGAACCGCGGACTGACCGTCCTGAATACGTCGGCGCATCTTATCCGTGAAGCTGCCGTCTTTGAGCATGAGTTCGTGGGCCGAGAAGATCATGGCGGCCATTTCGATGTCACTGGATGACGCGCTGTCCTGCAGGTTGCTGACCTGTTTGACCGATGCCGCGAGCGCGGTCTCGAAAAGCGCAAGCTCTGAGGAAGCGTCCCGGGCAGCCGTTGCCTGCGAGGCGAGTGTTTCAATATCTGTCCAGAACGGCAGCGCGAGCCCGTACGCCTGGCCATCGGATGCTTTTATGCCGCGAATCGATCGCCGGGGCGTTTGTGAAAGGTCGCTCTCGCGGGAAACGAGAAGCGCTGAAGCGTCGGTCAGAAGGTCACCGAATCGGGATGCTGCGGCCATCAATCCAGCTTCATCCTCGCGACCGAACCCCTTATTGTCCGCTCGCGCGAGGATAAGTACGCCGGTGTGAATTGGGCCGCGCAGGATGGGGATAAGAATCTTCGAGCGATAGGGATGGTCCGGGCCGGATTCCTCGTAGGTCATCCAGATGATTCGTCCCTCGGTAAAGGCCCGCCCGACTTCGTTTCCTTCGAGTCCGAACCGCAACGGTGCGCGACTGTCCGCGAACCGGTCCGCTTCCCACAGCTCCCCCCTTTCGAACCCTGCGCGAAGAACAAGCTCACCGTTGCTCTCGTCGTGAACGAAGACTGCGCCCATGTCAACGCCGGTGCGCATCACGATAAGGTTGATCAACTCCTTGAGAAGCCCGCTGCGCGCTTTTTCGTCCTCGAAAAACGAGATTCTGCCTGCAACCTCTTCGATTGCATCCTTAATCATGCCTGAACTCATGATCTACAAAGTAAGCAATCCCGCCTCTGCGGGAAATACGAAATGTGTCGGGATCCCGGGAGCAGCGCCGGCTGACATTCGACGCGATTGAACTTTTTCCCGGGGGAGACTACGTTAGGGTCTGGTACCGTTTCAACGCGAATACCGACGAAGGAGGAGTACCGTGCCTGCTATCGACATGCCAATTGAGGAACTCCGAACATATCGTGGCCTGAATCCTCGCCCGGCCGATTTTGACGAATATTGGAATGACGCGCTCGCGGAAATGAAATCGACGGAGTCCAGGGTCGAGCTCATTCCCGCGGACTTTTCCGTGCCGTTCGCCGAGTGCTTCGATCTCTGGTTCACGGGAGTTCGCGGAGCGCGAATTCACGCAAAGTACCTTCGCCCGCGGTCGCGCAATGGCCGATGTCCGACCATCCTTCGATTCCATGGATATTCCCAGGGCGCCGGAGATTGGAGTGACAAGCTCGGATACGTAGCTGCCGGTTTCTGCGTTGCCGCTCTCGACTGCCGCGGCCAGGGCGGTCTATCGGAGGACTCAGGCGGCGTGCGGGGCAATACACTCCGCGGGCACATCATTCGGGGTCTCGACGATGAACCACAGAACCTTCTGTTTCGGCACATTTTTCTTGATGCGGCGCAGTTGGCTTCCATCGTTTCGACTTTTCCCGAGGTTGATCCGGATCGGCTCGGCGCCATGGGCGGTTCGCAGGGCGGGGGACTTACCCTCGCCTGCGCGGCGCTCGAACCCTCCATTCGGAGGCTTGCTCCGACCTACCCTTTTCTCTCTGATTACAAACGCGTCTGGGAAATGGATCTTGCGCGGGAGGCCTATGAGGAACTTCGCCTGTACTTCAGGAAGTTCGATCCTACCCACGCACGTGAAGGTCAAATCTTTGAACGACTCGGCTACATAGACATCCAGCATCTCGCGCCCCGGATTCGGGGTCGCGTGCTTTTTGGCACCGGACTGATGGACGAGGTGTGCCCGCCATCCACTCAGTTTGCCGTGTATAACAGGATATCCTCGGCCAAAGAAATGGTTGTGTACCCTGATTTCGCTCACGAGGAGTTGCCCGGATTCTCCGATAGGGTATTCATGTTCATGCTGGGACTTCATTCCACCAATCAATAGACGATTCACAGAAATGACGACTCGCTGACAGACACCGGAGGCCGGCCACAATGCCGGCCGTAATCGATTACCACAGGAACAGGTTGCATGGAATATCGAATCGATAAAGACACCGTCGTGCGGTTTGCCCGCGAAGACGAGACGGATTTGATCCTGGGATTCATAAAAGATCTTGCAGAATATGAGCGGATGCTCGACAAAGTGACGGCGACCGAAGAGCTCCTGCACAACGCGATCTTCATAGAAAAGAAGGCCGAAGTGCTGTTCTGTGAATTCAGGAACGAGCCGGTAGGGTTTACACTATTCTTCTCTAATTTCTCGACGTTTCTCGGGAAAGCGGGGATCTACCTCGAGGATCTGTTCATAAAACCGGAGCATCGCGGGAAAGGTTTCGGAAGATACCTGTTGTCGGTGTTGGCGAAGATTGCCGTTGAGCGGGATTGCGGCCGCCTCGAATGGTGGTGCCTGAACTGGAACAGGGAATCGATTGATTTCTATCTGAGAATGGGTGCAATACCAATGTCTGATTGGACGGTATATCGAATCACCGATGACAAATTGAGAGCGTTGTCGAATAGCAGGTGAGCTTCGATCGCCGCCGTCGTCGCACTGCCCAGGTTCGTTTCCCGGCTACCCGGAGCTTTTCAGGTCTTGACCTCCGGTTTTCGCGGTGGTAGCCTGTCCGTGATTCCCTCGAAAAGGATTGGATATGAAGCTGAAGGTCCTGGTAGGATCGGGCGGGCGAATCATGTCCCTTACGCTGCCTTTTATCGTCGTTGGCCTTGTCGCAAACATATTGTGGCCCGGCGTGTTCGCTGTGGGCCGCGATACTGGGGTGCTGGTCGTCGCCATCGTCCTCCTGGTCATCGGTGTCCCGGAGTGGCTCTCGAGCGTGGCCCTCGTGCTGATCAACGTTCCAAAGAAGAGGCTCGTCACCGTCGGCCCGTTTGCGGTAATCGCGCACCCCATGTACACCGGCGTGGCGCTCCTTGTTTTCCCCGGCCTTGGCCTGCTTTTCGGCACATGGCTTGGGATCGGGCTCGGCATCGTGCTCTACATCTGTTCGCGAATCTTTTCCCCGGAGGAAGACAGAATCCTTGCGAAGGTGTTTCCCGAAGAATATCCTGCCTATCGCGAACGGATTCTGATCCCCTGGCTGTAGTCGACGTCTCGAGTAGCCCTAGCGGGAGGGATTGGAATTGGCGGGTGACAACAGAGGCGCGCGCAAATCATTCGGACAGAAGACAGGACGTATCGTGCTCATTGCATTTTCTGCGGTTCTCGCCTGCATGGCCATTCTCGTCGGAATCCTGTTGATCTGGAGCCCGGGAAAGCAACAGCCCTTTCTCGATGCAGGTGGCAGGCCGGTCGTCGGCAGTCTCTCGGAAAAGATCCGGGTGAACATCAACGGCGTGGACCAGGGGATGTTCATCAAGAGCAGGGATGTACGCAATCCGGTGCTGCTCTACCTTCACGGAGGCATGCCGGATTACTTTCTCACTCAACCCTACCCAACCGGGCTCGAAAACATTTTCACTGTCTGCTGGTGGGAACAGCGCGGTTCGGGACTTTCATATAGCGCGGGGACCCGTCCCGAAACAATTACTGCAGACCTATTGATCTCCGATACGCTCGAGGTGACCAGGTACCTGCGCAACCGATTCGGTAAGAACAGGATATACCTCATGGGCCACTCTGGTGGAACCTTCATCGGTATCCAGGCGGCCGCGCGCGCGCCGGAATTGTATCGCGCCTACATCGGCGTGGCACAGATGTCGGATCAACTTCGGTCTGAACAACTCGCGTATGAATATATGATTTCGCAATTCAAGAAGAACGGTGATTCCCGTATGCTGCAGAAACTCGAGGCTGCACCCGTGAGCATGACTGCGGGAACACCCGCGGCCTATCTCGGCGTACGGGACGCTGCGATGCACAGCCTTGGCGTGGGTACGATGCATGACATGAAATCGGTGGCGGGAGGCATCTTCTTACGGTCACTGCAGTTCCGGGAATACACGCTGGGTGAGAAGATCAACCTGTGGCGCGCCAAAGCGTCTGCCGGGACCAGCGTCGTGTGGCAAAAAGTAATTTCCACGAATCTGGCTGAACAAATTCCGCAGATCAACCTTCCTGTCTACTTCTTCGAGGGCAAATACGATTACACCTGCTCATACGCAGTCGCAAAATCCTATTTCGAGATTCTGAAAGCGCCACTGAAGGGGTTCTACACTTTCGAGAAGTCGGCTCACAGCCCGCTGTTCGAAGAGCCGGAGAAGGTGCAGAGGATTTTGCGCGAGGATGTATTGCCCGGCACCAACGGACTCTCCGACCAGATATAACGGCGTGCCTGTGACTACAATTGGACACCGGGCAGCGCAAAGAAAACCATCAGATAGAGTGGGAGTACGAATATATAGAGAAGGTAGTTCACGAGCAACGAGAACGCGACTTTGTCCTCGTTCGTTCGCGTGCGCGTTGCAAGTACCGCTATGCTCGTCGCCGACGGAATTGTCATCTGGAGAAAGAAGACCCACGCGTGGGTCGGGGTCAGAGCAAGTGGTCTGATGACGGCGAAATAGAACGCAAAGAACAGTCCGGGGACAAAGAGAAATCGGACAATCGAAACGTGAACAGACATGCGCACGAGATCCGGCGCACTCTCGCGGGTGATGCGTGGAAGGTTGGCTATGCTCGCTCCGAGACAGACCAGCATGAGAGAAAAGATAACGTCGCCCAGACTCTGAAAGGCGGACATAATCTGTGAAAAGGGAAGCGACGGATTGTCCAGCAACGGCCGAATTCCGGTAATCGGAACAAGCAGGCCCGCGATGATACCGAATATCGGCGGGCTGACCACCTGGCGCAGGGTCGGCTTCGACGGGGTACCGCTCATGAGGTAATTGCCGCCGGCCCAGAGTGCGGGACTCGCCACGAACAGGTACACGCCGACGTACAACAGCGGTGTCGTGGTGCCGAACTTATCCCGCAGTTGCGGCATCACCGTAGGAAAGAGCTGAACCAGAAAGAGTGGCATGAATCCTGCATTGCCGAATATCGAAAGCGCCATCGCTGTCTTCCGATCCTGGCCCTGATATCCGAGCAGCGAGAAATATCCGCGTGAGACGAGATAGGTTGACGCAAGAATCACCACTGCGCCGATCGGAAGTATCAGACTCGATACAATGTCATTCACGTCCGTGCGTGAGACTTTCACGAAGTAGTACAGCGGCAGGGCGACCGTAACCAGGAAATGACTGAGCTCGCCAAAGAAACTTTCGCTGAGAAAGTCTTTCCGTCGTAGAATGTACCCGATCAGCGACAGAACGATGAGCTGTATCATCCCGAGCAGGACTGGAGTGAAATAGGCAAACATCTGTTGCCGCTATCCCTATCGCCCGTAAAGACGTGCGGTTTCTGCGAGGACTTCATCAGCTTCGGCCGGACTTTGCACGACTGTCTGGACGATAAGCCCTTCCGGTGCGAGCTCGCGGTGGACGAGGGAAAAGTCCTCACGGGTGAGTGGTCCCCTGAGGTAGAGGAGCCGGCCGGTGTTCTGGATCTTCTTCAAGTAGGGTATCATTTCCGGAAGCTGCATCTCGACAATGTCCTTGTTCACCTCGAACAGATCGAGCTCCGGAATCGAGAGCAACTCGTTCAGAAGGAAAAGCGACGAGGAGTGCAGATGTATCAGACTGTAGGGGAACGCCTGAGCGATTCGCTGGTCCTGTTCGAGGACGATGTCGGAAAAGAGGGTGGGCGAGAAGACCGCCGACGCATCCTCCTGCAGACGAACGATCGGCCCGGGTGCCCAGACAGCATACTGCTCGATAAAATACCCGCCGTGAAACGACCCGGCGGCGGCATGGTGGAGTTTCACCACAGCAATGAGCGCATCCGCGCATGTGCCGCAGGCCGCGCGGGCGGAATCGGGGTATTCGATGCAGTCAAAAATTGACTCGGTATGTCCGCGAAGCGCGCCGAGAAGATCGGAGACGCCGCGGAGAATCGGGAGTCCGACCGGATAGCTTCCGTTCGCGTGGTCCGCAAGACCCTTCACAAACCTGGAATAGACAGCAAGCCACTGATTGTCGGTCTCCGGTTTCAGACGGGCAATCTCTTCCCAGGAAAGTCTCAGACTGTCGGCCCAGACGCTCTCCCGGTTCCGACGGATCCGGCACCCCAGAATCGCCTCCATCCAGGGTATCGCAGGAACGGGCGCAACTCCCTTTATGAGGTTGTCGGGAATCGCGGCGGATCGTTCGAGAAACGTGTCATAGTCGGCGAGGTACTCGGATACATCGAGGTCTGCGCAGGATATGTATTCCATGTCCGCGATCCGTCCGAGGCGTGAAAACCGTTCGAAAGGAAACCATCCTCCGATGTCGACAGCGATGAGTGGACGCGTCGTCGATTTTCGTGCCCAGAAATCACGGTAGGCGGAGATTTTTTCCTCTGTTGATTCCATCTGAAGTGCCACTTACGGTACCCCCCCCCCCCCGCCTGAAAGAAACGGCGACGTCGCGAGACGCGACGCCGCCGGATGTCTCTGCCGCCGTTACTTCTTCTGCGCGGAGAGGATAACGTCTTTGAATGAGTTGTACTCGTTGTCTACGTTCTGAATGTACGCGGTTGCCTTTGCGGGTCCCATGTAGGTGGGGGTCGCGTTGAGTGCCGCGTCGATTTCTTTCTGGTATGCCGGGTCGTTGACGACCTTTTCCACCGCCGCGCTGAACTTGTTCACGATGGCGTCGGGAGTATCCTTGGGAAACGCGTAGAAATAGAACTTCGAGAACTCAACGTCGTATCCCTGTTCCTTGAATGTAGGCACGTTCGGGAACGCCGGGCTTCTCTCGGCGGACGCAACGGCCAGCCCTCTGAAATCACCCTTCTTCAGGTAGTCGCGCACGAGGCCAAGCTGTGTGCCAATGAGGTCGATCTGGTCTCCCAGAAGCGCCGCAGTCTTCGCCGCTGCTCCTCCGACGTCCACGATGTTCATCTTGACGCCGGCAGCCTTCTCGAACGACAGAACCTGGAGATGCGTGAAAGAGCCGACTTCAGTCGCAAAGGAGACCGACATCGGTTTCGCCTTGAGTGCAGCAACAACGTCTTTCATTGAATTGTACTTGGAGGTTCCGCTCGTTACAAACGCGTTGTTGTTGTCCATCACAGCGATCGCCGATACCTTGAACGACTCCAGGCCGTAGTTGGCGAGTCCGAGAAGCTTGTTCAAGAGAAAACCATTGTGAAAAAACAGCACAGTGTTTCCGTCCGGCGCCGCATCTTTCACTTTACGGCTTCCCAGGGTTCCACCGGCGCCGCCGACGTTCACGATGACGACCGGCTGGCCAAGCTCTTTGGTGAGGTACTTACCCAGTATCCGGCTGTTCAGGTCGGTGTCTCCGCCGGCGCCGGCAGGAACGACTACCTGAATCGCTTTTGTGGGCCACGCGACGTCGCTGCTCTGCGAAGGCTGTGCGGCCGCTGTGCCTTCCTTGGCGCCGTTCGCGAAAGCCGCCATGCCTGCTGCCATGAGCAGAACCAGCAGAACGATCAGTATCTTCTTCATATACTCCTCCTTACATGCTTGCTGCCGTCTACGACGGCGCTTATTTCCGACTCAGATTCTCATCAAAACAGACTGTCAGCTCATAGGCCTGCCTCCCCGTATGCGTTCGCCTCCGCATTCAGCGAATGGCTTGCCAGATAAGAGGCCCAGAACCGGGCTTCACTCAACGTCTCCTTCGTGAGCAACAGATAGACACCTTTCCACGACAGCTCGTCCCGGGCCCGCTCGAAATCCTCTTTGACAATCATTCCCCGGACGATCAGCGATTTGCCGTGCTCCTGTATTCTCCGCAGAACCGGAAGCAGATCATCGAACGCCGGCTCTTGCGGACCGACAAAAAGCTCACACGCGTCGATTTCCGGCACGGGAAGAATCTCATCGAGAAGGTGCAGCGAGTCATGCCGAACGTAATAGACCGTGTAGTCAAACCGCCGCAGAAACGATCGGATCGACGGCAGGACCAGGTTACGGTACTCCTCGGCTGAGAAGAGGTGCGCCTGACGTTCCTGATAGCGGTAGCTCCTTCCGGGCGCCCAGAGGTGAAGATCTCCGAGAAAAGTGCCGCCGTCTACCTCAGGCGGGCGCGCCAAGGCGCCTCCCATGATCCGGGCTGCCCACGTCGATAGCTTCCCGCCAAGGTCGGCTACTTTCTGCGGCGACCTCGTCTTCAGTTCCTGCAGTGTTGCACTTCCGACCAGTGCTACCATAAGATCGACGATCCCACTGAAGCTCGCCGTCGCAACCGGATAGCGGCCGTCAGCCGCCGCGACCAGTTGTGCCAGGACTGTGTTGTAACTGTCGACCCAGGGAAGCTCGCCCTCCGGGGCGATCATCCGCTCGAGCCAGCGGATCTGCGGCGGCGGTGAGGCAGTCCACACCGCATCCTGAGCGATTGCGGCGGATTCGGCGTGCTTCCCCTCACACCACCGGCTCAGAGCTTCGATATCGATCGGTGAGGGCTCAGATCCGGCGGCATCGGCGCTCCGGTAATCACTCACCGGCGGGCGAACTCCTGAACCGGCTATCTGAAACCCGATGCACGGGCACGTTTTTCCGTTCCTTTGCCAGAACGCAACGAACTTGTCTTTCTTCTCGTCTGTCAGTGAAAAGCCCAAGTCGCGCCGCCTCCAACCATGCCACTGGTTGAATACAAAGCAAAGAATGTGCCAACACGATCCAAATCGGCCCCGCCTGGTTAAGATGCGCAGGAGCAATGATTTACCGATCACCTACCCGAGAGGCGGACGGCGCCCGCGGAAGCTGCGCATGTTTCAATTCATTTCATTCTTGAAACATTTGTTGGACAGGGATGAAAACCGGGTCTATCATGGCGATATGATCAACATATTGCTTATCGCGCCTTACCCGGAATTCGCGGCCCAGTTCATCCAACTATTCAAGGAGCACGAGCAGGTTGTGGGCCGATACGAGTACGACAAGGAAACCTACAAGCTCGACGTTGTCGTAGCCGGGGGAATCGAGGAGCTCGCCACACTCAACTTCAACGCGGAAGTCATCATCTCCCGTGGATTTCTCGCCCGTGATCTGCGCCGTAAAGAGTACTTCATCCCGGTGGTCGAGGTGCCGGTGGCGGCGAGTGACCTCGTGCACTGTCTGCACAGGGCACAGACGCAATACGGCTGTACGAAGATTGCGGTTGTCGGTTCGAGCAACATGGTCATGGGCGTAGAGAAGTTATCTGAGATCTTCAGCATGGAGATCGAGCAGCACGTTATGGCGACCCGGGAAGAGATCGACGAGTGCCTGTCGGCGATTCGACAATCCGGAATTTCGGTGGTGGTCGGCGGAGTAAAGACCTGCGAGCGCGCGGCCAAACTCGGTTTTGAAACGATTCTGCTCGAGTCAGGAAAGGAGGCCATCTGGCACAGCATTACCGAGGCCAAACGGCTGGCCTACATTTCGCGCGAGGAGGAGAAGAAAAGCCAGAATCTGAAGGCGATTTTCGACAATGCGCTCGAAGGTATTATCACACTCGACGCTGACGGAATCATCGAGGTGCTGAATAGCGCGGCAGCACGGATTCTCTCCGTCGAGCCACTGCTGGTGATCGGGAAACCGATTCGGCAGGTTCTGCCTTATCCGCAGCTTGAGTGTCTACTCGACGATGCCTGCGGCGAAGGAAGCGAGATCATCAAGCACGAATCCGGCTCCTTCACAGTGACCTGCGCGCCGATTATTGTCCGAAATGACCGTCTTGGGCGATTTCTGATTCTCCAGGAGGTCGAGAGAATTCAGGAGCTGGAGAAGAAGATCCGCGAGAAGATCTACCAGCGCGGCCATGTCGTCAAACACACGTTCGAGGACGTCATCGGCGAAAGCCGCAAGATAAAGGAGCTGATACAGAGAGCGAAGAAATACAGCCAGGTCGACTCCAACATCATCATCGTCGGGGAGACCGGCACCGGGAAAGAGCTGTTTGCCCAAAGCATTCACGGCTACAGCCGACGGCGGCAGGGGCCCTTTGTGGCGGTCAACTGTGCCGCATTGTCGGAGAGCCTTCTCGAAAGTGAGCTATTTGGCTATGTCGAAGGAGCCTTCACCGGAGCATCGAAGGGAGGTAAGCCGGGCCTGTTCGAGCTTGCGCATCGTGGAACGCTCTTTCTCGATGAGATTTCCGAGATACCGTCGCAGCTCCAGGGGCGGCTCCTGCGCGCGATCCAGGAAAAGGAGATTCGGCGTCTCGGCGACGATAGAGTGATACCGGTTGACGTCCGGATAATCTCGGCAACGAACCGCAAGCTTCGTGGTCTGGTCGACGAGGGGCGTTTCCGCGAGGACCTCTACTACCGCCTGGATATCCTCGAGCTGGAGCTTCCGCCGCTCGGCGAGCGACGCGAGGATATCCCGGCGCTGGTTGCCTACTGGGTGCGCAAGTATGGACTGGAGTTCAAGATGGAAGAGATGAGAATCTCCTCCCGGGCGGCGCAGATCCTCAGCCGTTGCGACTGGCCGGGTAACATCCGTCACCTCCGGAACATCTGCGAGCGGCTTGTCGTCCTGAGCCAATGCGAGGTGATCGATGCGAAAGATGTGGAGGCGGTTCTGGCCGATGCCGCCGCATCCGATGCACGCAATGCGGACCTTGGGGGGGCCGACGCACCGATTCTGCCGCGCGTCGACTTCCGTGAGGCAGTTCTTGCGAGCGGGTTGCAGGGCGAAATGAAGGAGCTGGAACGAGGCCGCATCGTCCAGGCGCTGCGCAGCACCTCATTCAACAAGATTCGGGCAGCCGAGATACTCGGGATGAGTCGAACGACCCTCTGGCGCAAGATGCGCGAGCTGAACGTTTCGTGAAACAGATGAAACAACGTGAAACAGATGGCGTACGGTCGACCACCTGTTCGGTTTCCGCAGTAACGCCGGATAAATCAATATGATCGAATAACATATTTGTTCCTCCGGAGTATAAAAGCTCTTGGTACGGTGTTTGCTATTCATTATCTGGAGGAATAAACATGAAAAGCGACCTGAAAAGAAAACTCAAGAACGGTGAGTCGATTCTTGGAACGATGATAATCACGTTCGATAACCCCGATCTCGCAAAGATTTTGAAAGTGGTCGGTTTCGACTTCTTCATCGTCGACTGCGAGCACGGCCCGTTCGATTACAGCGCGATCCTCGGTTTGTTTACCGTGGCTCGGGAAGCAGGAATACCTGCGATGATCCGCATTCCCGAGGTAACCCGAGAATGGACATTGAAGTCGATGGAAATGGGTGCCGCGGGCATTCTCCTTCCGCAGACGGAGACCGTCGAGCAGGCAAAGGCTCTGGTGTCCTATTCGAAGTATGCCCCGATCGGGAATCGTGGCGTTTCGATGCTGCGCGCACACACCGGGTACGAGAAAATCGCGAATGCCCGCGAGTATATGGATCAACAGAACGAAGACGCTATTCTGATGACTCAGATTGAATCGCAAACCGGCGTGGACAATATCGATGCTATAATGGCGGTCCCGGGAGTGGACGTTGCCTTCATAGGGCCGAACGACCTTTCGCAGAGCATGGGCATCTCGGGGCAGTTCGACAATCCAAAGTTCACTTCCGCCCTGGACAAGATCATGTCGGCTGCAAAGAAACACGGAAAGTTCTCGGGTATCCACCTGATGAACTCCGCAGCGCTGAAGCCGTGGATTGAAAAAGGTATGACCTGCAATCTGTGGTCCAACGACGTAACCATGCTGATGGACGCCGCCCGGAAGGGCCTGGCGGAGCTTCGCTAGAAAGGAGTGCCCAAGATGGGAGCGAAAGTATTGATCCCGCAGGACATAGCCGAAGAGGGAAAACAGTACCTCCTCGAACGGGGATATGAGATCAAGATGGGCAGCGGGATAACTGTCGATGCGATAAAAAATGACGTTGCCGACTGCACCGCGATCCTCGCGCGGACGGCCCCTTTTCCGGCCGAAGTGCTCGAAGCCGGAAAACTTCTCAAGGTGATCGGCCGCCACGGCGTCGGCGTGGACAACATCGACTGCAAGCGCGCCGAAGAGCTTGGAATCTGGGTAACTAACGCGCCGGAATCGAACGCCGGATCGGTTGCGGAAGACACCATCGGTTTGATAGTGGCCGTTGCGAGAAACTACATCCGATGCGACCGCGAGTTCCGCGCGGGAAATTTCGAGATTCGCAACAAAGTCAAAGGCGTGGATGTCAGCGGGAAGGTTCTCGGTATACTCGGGCTCGGCCGGATCGGAAAAATGGTGGCGAAGATGGCGTCATCCGGTCTGAACATGGAGATTCTCGGATACGACCCCTACGTGAAAGAGCTTCCGGGTGTCACGATGGCCGCTTCAGTCGATGAGGTTTGCGCCAAAGCGGATTTTCTCACGCTGCACCTCCCATCGCTGCCCGAGACGAAGAAGATGATGAACAAGCGGCTGTTCAGTCTGATGAAACCGACCGCCCGCTTCATCAATGCCGCCCGCGGAGAGCTCGTGGACGAGCCGGCATTGATTGAAGCCCTGCAGCGCGGAACGATCGCCGGCGCGGCCCTCGACGTATACGAACAGGAACCGCTCCCGTCCGACAATCCACTCTTCAAAATGGACAATGTGATTCTGACTCCCCACAATGCCGCATTGACCAAAGAGTGCACCATCCGAATGGCGTTGCACGCCGCCATGGGCATCGACGACGTGCTGTCCGGCCGCAAGCCAAAATGGCCGGTGAACAACCCAGAGCAGGTGGGCTCCGCCGTCTGAGGGGACAGGAGAGATAAAATGGACTATTCAGCCGTTGCACGGCAGCTCCTCGGGGAATTCAAGCAAGACCGTTATCTGTATGGCCGCGGCGTGCTGCCGCAGGCAGGCGAAACGGCAGCGAAGGCCGGAAAAAGGGCCGTGCTGGTTCGTGACACATTTCCGGGGAGCGACGGCTACGTCGAGGTAATCCGGGAATCGCTCACAAAGGCCGGTGTCACTGTCGCGGAAGAAGCGGCCGGTGCGGGCCCCAATGCACCGCTCGAAGACCTCGCGAGAATATCCGAGGTGGTGAAGCGGATACAACCGGATCTGGTGGTGAGCTTCGGCGGCGGCAGCACCATTGACGCGACGAAGGCCGCCGAAGTCCTGCGAACCCTCGGCGGTGAAGTTGAGCAATATTTCGGCACCGGGCTGGTGTCCGACCGGCTGACGGAGACTGGAAAGGCCCTTTGCGATCACGTCGCAATCCAGACCGCGTCGAGCTCGGGGGCTCATCTCACCAAGTACGCGAACATCACCGACGTCCGCTCGGGGCAGAAGAAGCTGATAGTAGACGACGCGATTGTGCCGAAGTACCCGATCTTCGACTACTCGGTAACCTACGGCGCGCCAAGGAGCCTGACGATGGACGGCGCTCTCGACGGGATCGCGCACTGTCTGGAAGTGCTCTACAGCTCGGTCGGGAAGCCGGTCTATGACCAGGTGGCTCGGGTCGCTGAGAGTGGAATCGGGCTCGTTGTAGAGAATCTGCCCGTTGCGACCGCAGACCCCGCCAATACCGCCGCGCGCGATGCGCTCTGCCTCGCAACCGACCTCGGTGCCTATGCGATCATGCTGGGCGGGACGAATGGGCCGCATCTTACCAGTTTTTCGCTGGTCGACGTGCTGAGCCATGGACGGGCGTGCGCGATGATGGAACCCTATTACACGGTGTTCTTTGCGCCGGCGATCGAGAAACCGTTGCGTCTGGTCGGAAGCATCTACCGGAAGGCAGGGCTTACCCGGACCAATCTCGATGCACTGTCGGGCCGGGATCTCGGGCTCGCCGTAGCGGAAGCCATGTTTGCCCTGGCCGAGCGGATCGGCTTTCCGACACGTCTCGCAGACGTCAGTGGTTTCACCGACAAACACATTGCACGCGCTCTCGAGGCGGCAAAGAACCCGCAGCTCGCCATGAAACTCCAGAACATGCCGGTTCCCCTGACGGCCGCGATGGTGGACGAGTACATGGAGCCGATCCTCTGTGGCGCGAGGGATG
Organism: Spirochaetia bacterium; assembly: GCA_035530755.1. Classification (GTDB taxonomy): domain Bacteria; phylum Spirochaetota; class Spirochaetia; order DSM-27196; family DATKUC01; genus DATKUC01. The sequence continues at coordinate 17,620 of DATKUF010000180.1, forward strand.
GCGACCTGAGCCGGATCAAAAACGTAGGATAGGGATTATTCATGACGGTGCGACTTGCCTACGGAAAAGAGCGTCTTCCGGTAGAACTGCCGGAAGACATCCACGTCGACGTATTGGAGCCACGGTTTGTCTCCGGTCCTGCAGACCAGGTAGGGGCGGTGCGTGCGGCACTGCGGCAGCCAATTGGAAGCAGGCCGCTGCGCGATCTCGTCCGGCCCGGTGACCGGGTCGGCATAGTGTTCAGCGATATCACCCGGCCGACTCCGTATGACGTCATTCTGCCGGCGATCTTCGCCGAGCTGTCTCACGTCCCCGTTGAAAATTTCGTGCTGTTCAATGCCACCGGCACACACCGCGCGAACACCCCCGAAGAGCTTGAACGTATGCTCGGTCCGGGGGTGGTCGGCACCTATCGGATTGTGCAGAACGACTGTGCCGACAGCGATTCACACGTGATGGTGGGAACGACGCGCGGTGGGAATGATATCTGGATCCATCGTGAGTTTGTCGAGTGCGATATCAAGATTCCAACCGGATTCATCGAGCCGCATTTCTTCGCCGGTTTCTCCGGCGGCGGCAAAGCGATTATGCCGGGGCTGGCGCTGCTATCCACCATTCAGCGAAACCACTCTGCCGGTCACATGGACGATCCGAATGCGCGATGGGGTATTGTGCGCGGGAACCCGCTCTGGGAGGAAGTGCGCGAAGCGGCCGGCTTTACCGAACCGGACTTCCTTCTCAACGTTGCGCTCAATCGGAAGCAGCAGATCACCGCGGTTTTTGCCGGTCACTTCGATGAAGCTCACGCTGCCGGGTGCGAATACGTGCGCGAGCACGCAATGGCAGGCGTGACCGATCGATACGACGTCGTGATTACGAGCAACTCGGGCTATCCGCTGGACCTGAACATGTATCAGGCTGTAAAAGGGATGAGTGCTGCACGCCAGGTGGTGAAAGAGGGCGGAGATATCATCGTAGCCGCCGACTGCTGGGACGGCATCCCGGACCACGGAGAATATGGGAAGCTTCTGGCTTCCTCATCGACTCCCGCCGAGCTTCTGGCAAAAATCCGGACTCCGGGCTTTGCGGCTCAGGATATGTGGCAGGCGCAGATTCACGCCGCGATCTGCGAGAAGGTTCACGTGCACTTCTACAGCGGCAATCTGACGGACGAACAGATCAGCACCGCGTTCATGCGGCCCTGCAGAGATATTGCCGAACGTGTTCGCGAACTTTCTGATTCGAAGCGGCGCGCCGGGAATGCGCCTGGCGTGGCGGGCGGCGAAACTCTGCGCGTATGTGTGCTGCCGGAAGGCCCGCAGACCATTCCATATGTGAAATAGGCAGGCAAAGGCGATGGGAGTAAAGATTACCATAACCGTATCGGGACTCACACTGATCGCGGAGCTCAACGACTCGACGGTTGCACGTGCAATTGAGGCGAAGCTGCCGTTTGATGTACGGATGAGCCGTTGGGGAGACGAGTACTACGGCGCGATCGGTGTACGTATGCAGAGCGAACCCGGCGAACGGGACGTTCTCGCCGTCGGCGAGATGGCCTACTGGCCACCAGGGGATGCGCTGTGCCTGTTCTTCGGGCCAACGCCGGCGAGCACGGGAATCGAACCGCGGGCAGCGTCGGACGTTGTCCCGCTTGGTCGGATCGAGAGTGATACCGAGAAGCTGAAAGGGCTTGCGGGTTCCGTCCTCGCCCGACTGGACCGTGGATGAGCGTGAGGGAGAGACCATGAAGGACAAGACCGAATCCGCGGCGACCGTCGACGGCGTGACGCAGCTTCGCGGGGTATTCCCCAACTGGGAGAAAACCAAGGACCTGATCGATCAGCTCATCGATATCATTCTCAACTACAGGCAGAGCGGGCACCCCGGCGGGTCGCGTTCGAAGGTCCACATGCTGCTCGCCACCATGTTGAGCGGCGCGATGCGCTTCGATATCCGACATCCGGAAAACCGGTTTGGCGACCGGTTTGTGCTGGGGGCCGGGCACACGATACCGCTCGTCTATTGTACCCTGGCCGTTCTCAACGAGGCCCTGCGGGCCCGCCACGAGAAGTCCGGGGATTCTCGTTTTGCGATTCCAAAACAGGAGACCCGCGCTCTGTACTGGGAGGACCTTCTCGGATTCCGCCGGCGCGGCGGGCTTTCGGGTCATGCGGAAGCATCCGGTAAGACGCTCTTTCTCAAAGCGAACACCGGACCATCCGGCCACGGGGCTCCCGCGGCCGCCGGAATCGCGCTTGCGCTGAAGCGGGCCGGTGCCGAAGGGGTGAAAGTCTTCGTCATCGAAGGAGAGGGGGGCCTGACCCCGGGGGCTACACACGAGACGCTCAACTCGGCCTGGGGTATGGCGCTCGACAACCTGTACTTTCTGGTGGACTGGAACAACTACGGTATCGACGATCACACGGTGGGCTCGGTCGTTTATGGAACTCCGACGGACTGGTTTGCGCCGCACGGCTGGCGGGTCGAAGGAACCGAGAGCGGCAGCGAATGGGCCGCCGTAACGGAAGCCATTCTGAAGCTTGTTTCCGGGTCAAATCCTGACCGCGTTCCTGGAATGGCGTGGTTCAAGACGAGGAAGGGCCGGGATTACCTCAAATACGACAACGCCTCCCATGGTTCGCCGCATAAAATGAACTCCGAGCTCTTCTGGAAAGTTCGAAAGAGCTTCGCAGACAAGTATGGCGCTCACTTCGTGAACGTTGACGGCGCGGCTCCGTCCGACCCGACAGCGCTCGGCGAAGAGTTCCGCGCAAACCTGAAGGCGGTCATCGACGTGATGCGCGCCGATGACGCGCTGGTGACCTATCTGTCGGATCGTCTGGTGGAAATAGCAGAGAGCGTTCCCCGCGAGATTCCGTCGTTCAAGCTCGGAAGGAATGGCCGGCCGTTCGACGATCCGGCGCTCTACGACTACCGCAACTACCCGGCCGAGCTTTACGTGAAGGCCGGCGCCAAAGCCGCCAATCGCGG
>DATKUF010000181.1:0-18570 GCA_035530755.1 Spirochaetia bacterium
CTCACCGATGAAGAGCCTTCCGTTCAGAAAGGTTCCTGTGGTAAGCACGACTTTCGACGCGGTGAACCGACGGCCGCGTTCGGTGACGACGCCCTGCACGCAGCGGTCTCCGGAATCGAGAATCAGATCCGTGACCGTGTCCATGAAGAGGTGGAGGCCCTGCTGTTTCTCGAGGGTTTTCTTCGCAAGCACCTGATATGCCAGTTTGTCCGCCTGCGCACGGGGGGCCTGCACCGCCGGCCCCTTGCTCCTGTTCAACACGCGAAACTGGATCATGGTTGCGTCGATAAGTCTGCCCATTTCTCCGCCAAGCGCGTCAATTTCACGCACCATGTTGCCCTTCGCGAGGCCGCCGATAGCCGGATTGCAGGACATCTTGCCTATGCAGTCGAGGTTCTGAGTTATCATGAGCGTGGACTGGCCGAGGCGAGCGAGCGCAAGCGCCGCTTCAATCCCGGCGTGTCCTCCGCCGATTACGATGGCGTTAAAGTCCATACTGTCCATGGTACCAGCCTAAGATGATGATTTCAATCGGGATTACGGGGCCCGTCGAACTGGTGCGGCTTCGCCGAGAAACGGGGTTTGAGTGAATTGTCCGGTCCCGGTTATTTCCCGACGCAGAAGCCGGAAAAGATAGCCTCGAGAATATCGGCCGACGTAACTTCTCCCGTGATTTCCCCGAGAGCGTGAAGAGCTTCCTGGAGATCGAGCGCAACGATGTCGAGAGGCATTGCGCTTTCGATGCTCTCTCGCGCCCGAACGAGTGACTCGGCCGCGGTCTCGATGAGCTGCTTCTGGCGAAGGGAGTCGATAACGGGCGCACCCTCTCCCCCACCACTGATGCTACCCGCGATCGCCGCGTAAAGCCGTTCGTGAAGCATATCGAGTCCAGCCCCGCTCCTCGCGCTCACCGGAATCCACCCGGACGGGATGCTGTCCGCTGCCAAACCGGCGTCACCCAACAGATCGATCTTGTTCCAGATCCGCAGGACACCGCTTCGGCCGGAAAGCAGCGAAAGGTTTTCATCATCTTCGGCTGCGATGCCGCACGACGCGTCGACCAGGTAGAGAACGCAGGCGGCGTTTTCGATCAACACCCGGCTCCGTCTGATTCCTTCGCTTTCGACTTCTCCGGCGCCGGAGCGCAAGCCGGCGGTGTCGTAGAGCCGGACGGGGACTCCCTTGAGTACAATCGAGCCCTCGATGTAGTCCCTCGTGGTTCCGTGAACCTCGGACACAATCGACCTGTCCTCTCGAAGAAGCAGGTTGAACAGAGAGGATTTCCCGGCGTTTGTTCTTCCTACTACCGCGACTTTCACGCCTTCCTGGTAGAGGCGCCCGGCTGCGTAGGTCGAAGCCAGCTGGTTGAGCTGTTCGAGACATTCGGCGATGACATCCAGAGGCAACTGCAACTCCTCGATTTCGTCGTCCGGGTAGTCGAGCCTGACCTCTACCGACGCCATTACCTGGAGCAGGCGATTCTTGACGCGGTCGATCCAGTCGGTCACGGCGCCCCCGAGCCTTTCGAGCGCGAGCGCCTGAGCGGCCTCGGTGCGGGAGCTTACCAGCTCCTGCACTGCCTCTGCGCGCGTCAGGTCGAGCTTTCCGTTGAGGAAAGCCCGCATCGTGAACTCCCCCGGGTCCGCCTGCCGAAAACCATTGTGCAGCAGCGCGCCGAGCAACCGCTCGATCCCCGGCAGACTGCCATGGCAGAAGATCTCGGCGCTATCCTGGCCGGTGTAGCTGTGCGGTGCCCGGTAGACAGCTACCATTACCTCGTCCAGGCACTCGTCCTTGTCAACGATGAAACCGTGGTGAACCGTGTTGCCGGGCGCGGCCGCGAGTGCGCCCGCCGGCGAAAACAGGCGCGAGAGCCGTTCTATGCATCGCTCGCCCGAAAGCCGGATAACGGCGAGCGCCGCCCGAGCGTAGGGGGTAGCCAGTGCTGCGATGCAGTCGTTTGAAGCATGAGTCACGGAAGTCGACATACGTCGCGAACATACTGTATCCGGACGGCGATTTCAAGCGACCGGATCTCTTCCGCGTCCAACATCGAGTTCACAAAGAGGAGCGAAACGGCTATTCTTGAAGCAGGGAGCAGAGATGGACGAAAACACAAATCTCGCGGGGCTCGATCCGAATTCTGCCAGGGAGTACGTGCTCCAGTACATTGTCAGCCTGAAGCAGCTGCAGAAAAAGCGTGAACAGCTCAGACAGGAGCTCAAGCTCTGGTCCGACCGGTCAGCGCTGGCAGCCGAGAAGGGACGAGAGGACTTGAAAGAGCAGGCACTGGCGAAGTGTCGTGAAACAAGCGCGGCCGACGAACAACTGGCCGCCGAAGAACGGGGCCTCGAATCCGACGTCCAGGACATGAAACGGCAACTCGAGATGATTCGGCGGCAGCCCGAAGGGGCGATCGACACCGACCTTCTGCTTGCCCAGCTGGAGCAGGTGGTTGGCGAAAAAGATCCTACCGCACAGAAGTTCCGGTCGTTCGAAGCGGAGCAGGATCTGGACAACCTCAAACGCGGCCTGGACGCGGAGAAGGAGCGATAAGAACTCACCATGCGGCACCTTCCCCTCTTTCCGGAGGAGCCCCGACCGCTTCTGTTTGCGCACCGCGGCTACTCTGCGCGCGCGCCGGAAAACACCCTATCGGCCTTTCGTGAAGCCTCCCGCGCCGGGATACCCGGAGTCGAGCTGGACATCCACCGGTGCGCAACAGGTGAACTGGTGGTTGCACACGACAGCGACCTCTTTCGGGTCACCGGAGAGCACGCTGAAATCGAAACCGCACCGCTTTCACGGATTCGAGAGCTTGACGCGGCCGTGAGCTTCAGGCGCAAAACGCAATCGCAGATCGCTGCTGAACCGGCTCCGCTTCTCTCGGAGCTGTTCGACCAGTTCGGCGCGCGGTTCTACTACGACATCGAAATAAAGCACTATACGGACAAACCGGGCACTGTCGAGCTGGCGCTCTCAGAGCTCATCGGTCGATTCGGACTCGATGCTCGCTGTATGGTTTCATCATTCGATCCGTTCGCAGTTCGCCGATTCAAGCAATTGAATCCGCGCATACCAACGGCGATAATCTATTGCGACGATCCCGAGCTCCCCTTCTGGCTGCGACGCGGCGGAGGCCGTTACATCAGCTCCTGCGACGTGATGAAGCCCAAAGACGCAAGCGTAACCGCACGGCTTCTTCGCCGACGGATAGTAGCACCGCGACTTCCGGTAGTGTCCTGGACTGTCGACAGTGTGGAAACCGCGATTGCACTCGTCCGCCGAGGCACCGACGGGGTCATCTCCAACGATCCCGCGCCCATTCTTGCCGCTTTCCGGACCATGGCAGAATAGACAATCTAGGGGAGCGACCGCGCAATATCCTTTCCGAAATTTGTGCCAAGAGTCTGGAATGCCGCCGAGATTGCGGAGGCAGCATTGTCGCCGCGGCTCAGGGTGGACATCGTGCGGGAATAGAGTATACGGCCCGAAGCGAGGTCGGCAACCTTGACGGTACCTCCCACCTTCACGATGTACCCGTCACCTTCCTGGAACTCCTGGATTGCGACCGTGCCGTATGCGACTCTTTTCTGTTGCCCCGCGGCACGAAGCGCAGAGATAATTTCCGCGTCGTTGCGTCCGCTCAACTTCCGCGGATCAAAATCGATGGACGGGATGGTGAACCCCTCCTGCGAAAGCGCGGACTGGATGCCGGAGGCGGTTCCGTTTTCCCCTGTCGGGTTGCTTGCGATGTCGGTGTCAAGAACAACAACGGAAATTGGAATGTCGCGGGCCCGCGACACTACCGTGTAGCTGAAACTGACGCGTTTCGCGCCGATTGCGTCGAGTAGACTGCCGATAAGCGGCTGGTAGCGCCGCGGGGCGGAATCAAGCGGTGCGACCGACGCCGTGAGGTCCAGCCGCATGGTCAGCGTGTCGCTTCCGACCAGAGCCGGTACGGGATGGGTGAAACGCGCAATACCGTCGCGGTTGGTGGTGACCGTTGCGGTCGCTATGCTGACCCTTCCGTTGTTCCGGGAAAGCTCCCGGTAACTGACGGTGAGCACGGCATGCGCCACCGGTTTCACGACGTCCGCGACGGTGGTTTCCACCTTTGCGAGGAAATCTTCGGAGAACGGTTCGTTGACCGTAGCAGACAAGTTATCGTCTAGTTTTGTGATCTGGATATCCGACACCGCGGCCCGCGCTTTGGTGATGTTTCTCTCGAATTTCACGTCCGCGTTGTCGATCCGGGATGATGAAGCTGCGACAGCCGCTTCGATGTACTTCTGGATGGCGGCATACTCCTCGCCAACGGCAAGAAGCTGGTCACCCCTGCTCTCTGGTCCGCTCACTGCGGCAATCCGCTCCTGGAACAGGGCGCTCAATCTCTGCTGCTCCTGCAGCAGAGCAGCGCGCTCGTATTTACCGAGAATGTAGACGGTAACCTTGTCGCCCTGCCGCTGGACATATCGATCGGCCACCTGAAAACCTGACACCTGGGCGCTTCCCGACTGCTTCACCTGCTCGACAACTGTTGCCTGAAAACTCTCGAGTGTCGTCCGCGCTTCGGCGGTCGTGCTCGCCGTGATTCGCACGCCGAGGAAGCGAACTATTTCGCCGATGAGCGAGTGTGTCGCCCGCTCGTCTGCCTTCGCTACGTCCCCTGCCCCATCGGAGGCCAACCCGACAAAATACTCGTAACGGCCGTCACCGACAGGGGGGGCCAGCACCCACGATGGCACGCTGTTCGGCGCGCGGGTAGCATCGCCGCCCGGGGAGCCGTTGCTCTGCGCGGTCGCGCACCCGGATAGGAGCAGTACAGACGCAGCGAAGATCAACGCGGTGAGCGCTATGCGACAGCGGAAACCATCCCTAGTGACTTTCGGCAAAGTGCAGCTCATGTTTCGGTATTCCTAATCGGAGAAGCAATGTCATTATCCCGGCGTAAACAGTAGCGCGCTGCGGCCGCGTGGCGGCGACAGCGCGCGTGAAAGTCAAAGTCCGTTGTCGAAAATCTGTTTCACTCGCTCTTTCGCGGTTGTCTGGGCGTCCGATTGTGGCTTCGTCTCCGCCACAGCATCCTGGACAAGCTGATCAACTTTGTTCCGCGGAATCGTGTAGAGCACGTAATAGGTGTACTCCTTCTTTCCGGGGCTTCCGTTGTCGTAGTACTGCTTGAGAACCCAGAATTCTCCATATTTCCGGAAGCCGGAAATTGTGGCATTCGCGAGCGTTTTAACCACATTTTCGAAGTAGGTGGACACCGCCTGGTCATCCCCAACCTGTGCGCCCGCAAACTTCTGCTGCACTCGGGTGTTGACCAGCCTGCCTATCTCAGACGGAGCATCCAGGTTGTTCGCAAGCGTCTTCACCCCGGTGAGGCTCGCGCCCGTCTGCTCGATCTTGAAAACGTAGTTATCCTTGAACCGCGGATCCTGCTCCAGCGCACCCGTGTCCTGCGTGACCCAGAATGGTATCTCGCCGCCAAGCGCGCTGTTCTGATTCTCAATAATCTTGAAGCTGGGCGCTTCGATCGCCGCACCCTGGGTTGTCACGGGTTGTGGCTTCGTATCTTTTGCGGCCTTCGGCGCGCTCGAACAGCCTGCCAGCAGGCCAAGTACCATGACAAGCGACGCCGCGTAAACTACACTTCTTCTCACAATCATCCTCCTCGTAATGGTCTTCTTTATATTCCGGTATTGAACACCAGGCTCTTACCACGAGTCATTACCTGATTGAACCGTTCAAGACCGGGAGTCGATTCCGCCACTGCAAATATCAAGTCTGCAAGCTCGTCAGCGCGTCCATAGTAGTAGACGACGAATGTAGTCGCATCGGAGCTCTGAGAAACGGTCTGCAGGTCACTTACCCGATTGCGAAGATTCCGGCGAAACGCGCTCATGATTCGAGCGTCCGGCGTGTCCTGAACGGTCAGATCGAAACGAATGCCGCGCGCAAACGCCCGGGCAAGAAGCTCGCGCGACTGGTCAACCACAACCGGCATTGCCTGCCAGACCGCCGACTGAACGGCGTTCGCCAGGGCATCTTTCTCGCTCACCGTGCTCATAGTCCGCTGGCTGCGAAACGGAATCGAGCCAAGCAGCTGACCGGTGGACGTCTCGTACATCTTCAGCGTCACGTTTGCCGCTCCGTAGTAGTTCCCACCCTGAAGCTCCGCCGAGGTTTCTGCGTCGATCTCGACGTACACATCGGCATTGAGCTTCTGCGCTATCCACTGAACGATGCCCACGTTCTTTCCGGTTTCCTGCTCGTAGACCAGCTTCTGGTCCTTCTTCAGGCTCTCGATCTGCGCCGCGTCGATCGCCGTCATTCCCTTCGTCGCAAGAAAGCTGTCGGCCTGAGTTACTGCGAGCTTCATGAGGAACGGGTCGGTCTTGGAGTTCTCGTCCGCGTAGACCATGTAGGTCATGGAGTCCACATACCGCCGGATGAATCGTTTCTGCTCGTCCGTAGCCTGTGTGAGGTCACCTTGCTGAAGCCCGAGATCGGTCTTCCCGGTCTCGACAACCTGCGGAGCCTGGCCCGCCGGCGACGCTCCCGGTGATGAGTTCCGCACGGCGGCAGCCGTCGCCGTATCGCTCCCGCCTGCGGCGCCCGGCGCCTCTGCTGTCTGTGATGGCGTGGAGGTTCGGCCGATTCCCTCGCTGTCGAGCACGCTCATAACGGCGCTCGTGTTGACCCGGATACGAATTTCGTAAAGAAAATCCGGCTTGTCGATGCTGCCCAGATTCTCTTTTCTCACCGTCTGCATGGAATCGAGATAGACGAAGGCGTTCGGGTTGCGTGTTTCGTACAGCGCCCGTCTTATGCGGTCCTGGTTGGTCTGCTCGGCCTGCTGGCCGATAAGCTGTATGACCGCCTTTCGAATCGCATCAATTTTCGCCGCGTTTATGGCCTCGCCGAAGGATGGGTTCTCTCCGGTGCCGGCGAAGACATCCTGGGCGGATGCGGACGGCGGCGTGGATGAAACCGCCGCGGAGCTGCCGGCCGTCGCACAGGAGGCAAGAAGCGAAATTGCGGCCAGCGGCAAGATCGCCGAAACCAGCAGCGAAAACGCCACGGCTGGCAGTGTTGATCGGTGAAGTCTCATATTTGCGTCGTTGCGGATCTTGAAATCTCCCATGCGAATATTCCTTGTAGTATCACAAACGGCGAAAATACCAACTCCGGGGCGCGATATCCGTTAGAACTTCGCGGTGAATCCCACGCCGCCGAAGGGGCCCCAGTAGCTTGCATCCCAGGGCCGGGGATTGTCCCTGAGGCCCACCATAGCGATATATCCTGCCTCGATCGATAACTTCAGATCACGCGTAACCAGAAGGCTCAGGTTCAGTTGCGCCTTTCCGCCGACGTGCGAGAGATAGAAATCGTTCTCGAAATAGTTGCCACCCAACCCTGCGAGCACCACCGGGGCGATCTGAAATCGGCCCATGTACAGGTTGAATGTTTCCAGGCCAACGTAGAGATTCGCGGGAACTCCACCGCTCAGCGCCTGGTGGAGCGGTAATTCCATCTCGAACGTAGGCCGTGCGCGATAGACTCCACGCGAGACAGTCGCCCGGATACCGAAGAGCGGATAGTACCCGACAGAGGGCGCGCCAACGTAATTGCTCTGCGCAAAAATGAGATCGCTGTAGAAGTCAAGCTCCACCCCAAACCGGGGAATCTCTTTGAGTTGATCACCTACATACATGGGACGATCTGTGTAAAGCGGGTGAGCAATCGAAAAACTTTCGCGGACATCCTTCACGACGAGCATTCCGGAGGTTTCGTCCACCTGGTGGCCTGCGATGATTGTCGGGGTGACGACCGCAAACTCATCCCCCGGCTTTACCCCCATGTTCCTGCCGAACTCGATGATGGCGTCTCCACCAGTCAACTCGAGAATGCCGGTCTTGATCTGGAATACCGGCATGCTGCGAACCTTGTAGGAGAGCTGCAACGGAATTCCGTCGATGGCGCTCTTTACCGCCTCCCGCGCGTAGAGGCTCGAGCCGCTGGTCTCTATCGTAAACTGCCCGATTGTGGTGAGGTCCTTCACGTTCACAAAACTGAACGAAGTTTCGAGGTTTGCAGTGAACTCACCCCGGTTCGAAAGAGACAGATTGTAGAACGACACCGACGGAATTACCACGATGAAACTCGAAGTCAATTTGGTGAGATCGGCCTGCGTGAATGCCTCACGCCCGAGCTGCACCTCTTTGGGGAGCTCAGCGTTCGCCTCTTTGTACTTTCGCAATGCGTCAATGAAATCGTCGACATCGCGCGCCTCGAGGCTCTTCGCGTAGCCGATCACCGTGAAACGCCCAAGGTTGACGAAAACACCGCGGATGCTGTCGTCGATTGCGCCGAGAGCTGCTGTCGGAATCTGCCAGCTATAGTATCCGAGGCGGAAGACGGCAAGTTCCTGCTTTTTCGAGTACTCCTGCGCTGACAGAAACGACGCGCTAATTGAGAGAAAGAGTACCGAAACGAGGGTTGTAACGCAAAATCGAATACGGACCGTCATCAGTGTCCGCCTCCTCGCATTGTTTTGTCGCAACTTCATACTCGAGGCAAATTCGAGTTGCGCCGTACGACAGACCCCGGGTGGAAACACGCGAGATGAATTCTGCACATTTTTCGTGCTGAATCAAGGCGACACACGCTGACCCGGGCGCTCACCGCGAACGGCGCATGCGTGGGGCCGGGGCGGGCCTACGGCGACGGCCGCGTTGCGGAGTCCTTCGGCATGAGAGCATTCAGCGTGCTCGACAGATCGGCTCCCTCTTTGCGCGCGAGAACGCTCCGGACCTTGAACGATAACTTGCGGCCGGCATCCTGGCTGAGAGACATCCGGATTCCCCCGAAGCCCGGCGCGATTGAACGAAGCGAATACTCGTCGCCTTCAATTTGGACGTTGAGACCGTTGTCCGTGTGGGAGAAACGGATCGCGAACGGCGACACTACCGGCGAACTGAGGGGCACGACGTAGTTGCCTTCCGCGTCCCGTTCAAGCCGTGAGAGGGGCTGCGGAGTCTTGTTCCGGTAGATCGCTTCGAGCTGCGCAGCAGGAATACGGACCAGTCCGGCCGTGTCGACGGCAATAAATTGCGCAGGCGAATCTGCAGGCGATCCGGAAGTCGACGCGAACGAAACTGCGGTGAACGAGACCCGGCCATTCTCGACAGTTGTTGCGTTGTCCAGCGCCAGCTCGACCATGAGATCTTCATGCTGAAACAGAAACCGGGGAAAAACGACGCTCGAACCCGGCGATAGAACAAGTTCGCCCGAACCGACGGTCACCGGTCCCTGGGTGGTCACACCATCGGGGAGGAACAGGCCCTCGAACCCTTCAGCGTAGTCCAGCGCATCACCATATGTCGCGCTCATCGCGCCGTGGAAGATGCGATTGTCGGTCGAAGGGCGTAAGCTGGCGTCGCGAAAGTAGATCCCGAACTCATCCAGGATCCCCACAAATCCGGTCGCGGAGCCTTGATCGTTCGGGCCGGTCGACGCGACTCCGATCGTCGAAGTTCCTGCCGAAATCTTCCACTGAGGTGGTGTTGAAGGAAATGATCCGAAACCAATAGGAACAGTCGATGCGCCGAGCGGGGTTCCATCTTTGAACCAGAGCAGCTGCGTAGCGCTCGGACCGGGAGCGACCGAAACGTTGAACAGCACCGCGTCTCCGGGAGTGAAGATCATCTGCCCGGACTCCGCCGTCGCCGAGCTGCCGTTTGACGTAATATCGGCCACCACAAAACCATTGCCGTCGGTCCGGAGCTTGAAGCCGAAGTTCCCGTCGGCGGAGGTTGCGCTGAAGAGTGTTCGGTTGGTCTCGACGATATCGGCCATCGCCCGAATTGTAACAGAGAATGGGCTCAGTCTGCTGCCGGCAAACGGCAGAAGCACTTCGTTTACGCGGAAACCGCTCGACCCGTCGAGGTGGTATCCGAAAATCGAACCGCTGATTCGCAGGTCCGGATTTCCTATTGCCCGGGCCGGCGACACGTTCGCGTCGGCGAGCCGCGTGCGCTCTCCTTCATCACGATAGTCGCCGCGGAAGTGAAACAGGCTGTAGTAGGACTGCTCGGGTCCGAGCTCATGTTCTCCTACATTCTGGGTCTTGCTCACAAATAGTTCAGTGCTCTGCTTGATGGATGAAGTGAAGGGAAAGCCGTCCTTGCCGGCCGGCGCCGCGGGAAACATCTCCACGGTAACGTTATAGGCGCCTTCCACGGCCGGTGCGCGCACCAGCACCTGATCCGCACCGCTCGAGAGCAACCCCGCCGCGATGGTCTTCTCGTTCATCGTCCACCGCAGATAGGGGTCTGTGCCTGCAGGTACATCCACGTGCGCCTGCAGGAGTCCAGCCGACCCCGGATAGAAGGACGACGGGAAACTCGAAATTCCGGTGAAGCGATAGTTTCCCTGGACGAGAAAGAAGTCGATCTTCTGTTCCTGAAGCACCTTTCCCTGTTCATAAAGCGTTACTACCAGCGTATACAAACCGGCCGGGAGATTGGGAAAGTTCAGCGTGAAACTGTCCTGGGTCGAGAGCGCAGACTGGCCGATCGCGAAAGTCCGAACGTCACTCCCATCAGGATTCTGGAGCTTGATCTGCATATTGTCCGGCCCGCCGTTGCTTCGACTGTAGGACGAGCTGTATACGAGCCGAATCGGGATATCCGCATTTCCGGTCACCACCGACCCGCTCTGTATCGAATCGATCTTGACGGGGTTCTGGTCCTGAATTTCCGGCACGAGCAGCGACGGATTACCGCAGGCGGCCAGAATGAGAACAAAAACGGCTGTAGTGGCACCCGCGAGGGTTTTGCGCATACTACCCCTCAATACTATACTCAATATAATACCACAAGATTGCCCCGCATCAAGATTTGAGCTACGATGTGTCCACAATGAGAGCAACTCGTGCAATCATCCACCTTTCTCACCTTCGACACAACATCGGCCTCATCCGCGACCATGTCCGGACGACGCGCCCACAGCGCCCGCCGCGTCTGTGCGTCGCGGTAAAAGCGGACGCGTACGGCCACGGAATCGTGGAAATCGGCCGCGCGGCCGTTGAGGAGGGAGTCGAATACCTCGCAGTGGCGACCATAGAAGAGGCGGTGATCCTTCGGGACGCCGCGGTCTCCGTCCCGGTACTTGTCTACAGTCTTCCGATCCCCGAGGAACTCTCCGCTATCGTTGAATACGGACTCAGTCCCCTCGTCGGTGACCGGGAACTGGTCGTCAAACTCGCTGCCGAGGCAAAAAAGCGTGGGAGACGGGTTCCGGTGCATATCAAGATCGACACCGGTATGGGCCGGATCGGATGCCGACCCGCGGAGGCGCCGGAGCTCGCTGCCGCGGTCCAGGAGTCGCCCTGGCTGCACCTCGAAGGCATGTCCACCCATTTTCCGGTATCCGACATCGCGGACAGAACCTTCACGCTCGAACAGGTACGCATCTTCGAGGAGGCCGCCGCCAAAACGAGGCAGAAGGGCATTAATCCGGGGATCCTGAGCGCGGCCAATTCGGGTGCAGCGCTCGCGTCGCCGGAGGCCTATTTCGATATGGTACGCCCGGGAATTCTGGTTTACGGATACTACCCTTCAGAAGAGCAGGAACGGATTCTGCCGGTGAAGCCGGTAATGGAGCTCGAATCCAGAATCGTCTTTGTGAAAAGCGTGCCGGCGGGAACCGGAATTTCCTACGGGCTGACTCATCACACGGATCGGGCCACCTATATCGGAACGGTCCCGATCGGCTACGCCGACGGTTACAGCCGGCTGCTTTCGAATCGCTCCCGGGTGCTCGTGAACGGCCGGTCGGTTCCGGTCGTCGGGCGCATCTGTATGGATCAATGCATGATCGATCTTGGTGCGGTGCCGGCAGCGAAGCTCTACGACCGCGTGGTGCTGTTCGGGCACGATCCGGCCGGTCCCGACGCGGAGGAGCTTTCCCGAACGATTGGAACCATCCCGTATGAAGTTACCTGCGGGGTGAGCAAACGAGTTCCTCGGGTCTATCCGACCGAGGATGCCCCGAGCACCGTTACAACTGCTGCCGCGGCTGAGACCAGAGCTGCGAAAGATTGATCACCGTTTCGCAGGCGCGAACCATCGCCGGGAGCGGAACCCACTCGAATCTGCTGTGAAAATTGTGGCCCCCGGCGAAAACGTTCGGGGTAGGGATCCCCATCTCCGTGAAGCGTGCGCCATCAGTGCCGCCGCGGATAATCTTCTCTTTCGGTTCGATTCCAGTTCGGCGAATCGCCTCTTTCAGATAGTCGATGACCTCCGGACGTTTATCGAGCGCCTCCCGCATGTTCAGGTACTGTTTCTCGACGCGCACTTCGACGCGGCTTCGCGGGAACGCAGCCTCTACCGTGTTTGCCAGAGATTCGAGGAAGGCGATTCGGCGCTGGACTTCCGAAAGGTCGAAGTCGCGAAGGTAGACCTCGACGGACGCGTGATCGAGATCTCCGTGGATTTCCAGCGGGCAGTAGTAGCCGAAACGCCCATCGGTGGCCTCGGGGCTCTCTGAGCGGGGAAGCATCGACACGAAAGTAGCAGCCATGGTGACCGCGTTCGCGAGTTTCCCGCGTGCGTCGCCCAGATGAATAACCATCCCGTGGAATTCCGCTTCTACTTTGTAGGCGGTAAAGCACTCCGCTTCAATTGAACCCTCTTCATCGCCATCGAGCGTATAGCAGAATTCACTTTTCGCCATACCGGTCGGGAATCGATCCATTCCGCGCCCGATCTCTTCGTCCGGAGTGAAGTACAATTCAATCTGCCCGTGCGGGATTTCCGGGTGCGCCTGGAGAAAAGTCGCGGCGGTCATGATTTCGGCCACGCCAGCCTTATCATCCGCGCCAAGCAGAGTGGTGCCGTCGGTAGTCACCAGGGTCGCCCCTCGATAGTCGAGCAATGCGGGATAGGTTTCCGGATCGAGCACGTGCTGATTGTTCAGCGAAATCGGCCCGCCGTCGTAGTTCTCGATAACCCTTGGCTTCACATCTTTGCCGGTGAGATCCGGCGCCGTGTCCATGTGTGCCATGAACCCGAATACCGGAGCCTCGTGGTCCGGGGAAAGATTTGAGGGGAGTCTCGCCACGACATAGCATTGATCGTTGAGCGAGGCGTCGCGAATACCGATTGCCAGAAGCTCGTCCAACAGGAGACGAGCCAGGTCCCACTGCCCGGCGGTGCTCGGGCCGGATGCGGTGTGCTTGTCCGAGGTAGTGTGAATCTTCACATACCGGAGAAATCGCCCGAGCACATCCTTCGCAATCCAATCCTTGTGTTCTTTGATGTCGAATAGATCCATAATGGACGATGGTAGTCGATCGCCTTACCAGAGTCAAACCGGCTGGCGCGGTTTCGACGGATCAAGTCTCTCAGTCCGATTCGCGTAGATCATACCTACAGAAATGTGGTTTTTTTTGCTCGAAACTACAACAGCGTTGGACCGCGCAGCAGAAAACGATCAATCTTTTCGAGAGCATGTTATTTTCCGTTAATGATTTAGCCGATCCCTGGTTTCTTGGCACGCTGTTTGCATTTTAATGTCAAATTTGGTTGACTCTCGCCGATCGAAGGGATACACCCTTGGATAGAGCACATTGATGAAGGAGAACGGAATGATCAACTTAAAGACACCCAGGGAAGTCGTCGATTTCATCCAGAAAGAGAAGGTGCAGGTCGTTGACCTCCGCTTCATGGACTTTCCGGGGATCTGGCAGCACTTCTCTGTCCCCGCCCACGAGGTCGACGAAAAGACGTTTGCCGACGGTCTGGGGTTCGACGGGTCGAGTATTCGTGGATGGCAGGCCATCAACGAGTCTGACATGCTGGTGAAACCGGTACCGGAGACCGCCTTTGTCGACCCGTTCATGGCCGCAAAAACGATCGTCCTGAACTGCAATATCTGTGACCCGGTTACCGGCGCGGACTACACCCGCGACCCGCGCAATATCGCTCGAAAGGCCGAAGCGTACATAAAGTCGACCGGCTTGGCCGACACTGCATACTTCGGGCCGGAAGCCGAGTTTTTTATCTTCGATGATATTCGCTACGATCAGACCGAGCGTTCAGGCTACTACTTCATCGATTCAGACGAAGGCCGATGGAACGCCGGGCGCGACGAGAAACCGAACCTCGGTTACAAGATCCGGTACAAAGAGGGCTATTTTCCGGTTCCGCCGAACGATACTCTGCAGGATATCCGCAGCGAAATGATGCTCACCCTCGAAGACCTCGGCGTGCCCATCGAGGCCCAGCACCACGAGGTCGCGACCGGTGGACAGTGCGAAATCGACATGCGATTCCAGCCGCTCCTTCAGATGGCCGATAACGTTCTCAAGTACAAGTATGTGCTGAAGAACGTGGCGCGGAAACATGGAAAGACGGTAACGTTCATGCCGAAGCCTCTATTCGGGGACAACGGCAGCGGGATGCATGTTCACATGTCGTTCTGGAAGGGCGGCAAGAACATGTTCTTCGGCGATGGGTATGCGGGCCTTTCCGAGACCGCACTCTACGCCATCGGCGGTCTGCTCAAGCATGCCCCCGCGCTTCTTGCCATCAGCAATCCAACGACAAACAGCTACAAACGGCTCGTCCCTGGCTTCGAAGCTCCGGTCAACCTGGCCTATTCGAGCCGGAACCGCAGCGCCGCGGTCCGAATTCCGATGTACTCCCAGAGCGAGAAGGCGAAACGGTTCGAGTTCCGCTGTCCGGATCCAGCCGGAAATGCCTATCTCACCTTTTCTGCGATGCTCATGGCAGCCGTGGATGGCATTCAGAACAAGATTCATCCGGGAGAACCGCTCGACAAAGACATCTACGATCTTCCGCCGCAGGAAGCTGCGAAAGTTCCCAAAACACCGGGAAGCCTCCGCCGCGCCCTCGAGAACCTCGCCAACGATCACGATTTCCTTCTCAAAGGCGATGTGTTTACTGAGGACGTCATCGAGACCTGGATCGACTACAAGATGAACAAGGAGGTTCTTGCCGTGGAGGTAAGGCCGCATCCGTGGGAGTTCGCGATGTACTACGACATCTGAGTGGGATGCCGGGCAGACCCGCGAAGGCTTTCAATGAAGCTTGTTCCTGCGGGGGACCCGACGATGAAAGAACTGCGATAAACGGACAGCTCCGGTGCAACCGGGGCTGTTTTTTTTGGCCGCCGTGTTAAGCTGTAATTGAGGATGAAAGGAATCACCATGGCATTACTGGAGATTATTAAACTTTAGGTGACTATTGTAAAAATGTATTTAAGTGATATTATTTGCGTAAGGAGCGTAGATTGATGAAGAAGATCATCGTTGTCGTGCTATCCGTGTTCGTGACCACCGGTGCGTTCGCGCAGAACATTCCCAATTTCCAGACTTTCGGAACATCCTTCGAGAACTTCGCACATGGGATCGCGAGCGCGTTGCCGCTCTATTCATCGATCGGAACCAACTGGTCAAGCGGATATGGCGGACAGCTTCCCCATTTGGGCTTCGGGATCACTGCCGGCGCCGCGACCATCCCCGGCCAGGTCGTCGACGGGCTTCTGACCGATCTCGGTCTCCCCGGAATAAAAACGATGTTCCCGAGTGAAGCATCGACCCTCATCGACCAGTACGGAGTCCCACTCCCCGGCTATGTGGTCGAGGCCCGAATCGGCGGAATCATACTCCCGTTCGATCTGGGGCTGAAGTTCGGCTACGTCGGCGACAAAATTCAGGGTCTGAAGCTCCCCGCCAACATGAAGCTCGACTACACCCTTGCCGGTTTCGATATCAAGGTGCCGCTGGTCAAGGAAGGATTCCTGATGCCGCAGATAGCGGTGGGTGGCGGGTTCAACTATCTGCACGGTTTCGTTTCGATCCCGACGACGTCGAGTAACATCACGGTTGGAAACATCACCGTATCCAATGGCGATACCTATGGCGTCGAGTTCACTGCGCCGAATATGGAATTTCAGTGGGACTCCAAAGTCATCGACGCGAAGATTCAGGTATCCAAGCATCTGCTGATCTTCACCCCCTACGTGGGATTAGGCGCGGCCTACGGGTTCTCGAGCGCGGGCGGGGGGATCTCGAGCCAGCTGCTGATCGATGACAACGGCGGAGGATATCTCCCGGCAAATGCCGCTCAGATCGCCTATCTCAACCAGGCCCTCAATGCCCTCGGGAAAGGCAGCTTCACAGCCAGCGACACCAGCGTCCTGGTAAGCAGCGGTGCGAACGGACTGGGGTTTCGCGCGTTCGGCGGTGTGAGCGTGGACCTCCTCATCGTGCACGTCGACGCGAACCTCATGTACGACTTCATCGGGAAGGGATACGGAGCCTCGATCGGCGCCCGGATACAGTGGTAGACATTCACTGAGTCAGTCCGACGATGCCCCGGAGTGTCCTCCTTGCTTCGGGGCATTTTTTCGCCTATGCTGGCGGCACAATGGATGTGACAGCCAAAAAACCAATACGGAACTCTGCGAAAGCGCTCATTATCCACGGGGACCGCTTCCTCGCAATTCGGAAAAAGCAGGGCGAACGCGAGTACTTCGTGCTCCCCGGAGGCGGACAGGAACGAGAGGAAACGCTTGCCGATGCGGTGAAGCGCGAGTGCAAGGAAGAGGTCAACGCAGACGTGGAAGTCCGGGAGCTGCTGTTTGTGAGAGAATACATCGGCAGGAATCACGAGTTCGCCCGATTCGACAGCGACCTGCATCAGGTCGAGTTCGTCTTTCGGTGTGAGGTCGCAAACGAACGCGATCTCGGCGCTGGGTCACATCCGGACAATCGTCAGGTCGGCGTCGCGTGGATGCCGATTGCCGAGGCGCGAAGCACCGAACTGTATCCAAAGGCGTTTCGGGATCAGATCGCGGACCTGAACGCCGTGCCGGCCGGAACGCGTAACGTTTACCTCGGTGACGTCAACTAGTTGAGTTTCGAGCACTCTCCAACGCCTCTTTGCCTTCGCGGAAGGCGAACCAGCCGATTCCGAGGCTGCCGACGAGGTCCACATAGGGGATATGAAACAGCTGGTAAAGCAGACTTGAAACCAGAAGAACGATGGAGAGCAGCAGGCAGGTTCGGGTGCAACCGGCATCCGACAGAACCGCCGGGGAGCCGAGAGATCTCCCCACCGAGAGCTTAAATCGCAGGAGTATCCACATCGTAATAATGGATACCGCGGATACTACGATTCCCGCGACAGTCGTTGTTGGCTGATGTTCGGTAACGACGATGGAGACCGCGCCGACTACAATCCCCGCAACGAGGACATAGAAGCCGATACCGGTGATCCGCAGGGCAGTCCGCTCGAATCTGCCGCGATTCTCTTCGCCGTATTTCCTCCGGCGATAGATCATGTGCGCTACGCCGAGCCCCGATACGACCTCCACAAAACTGTCGACGCCGAACCCAAAAAGAGCAAGCGTGCCGTCTTCGGCTCCGAACCAGGTCGAAACGGCTCCTTCGATCAGATTGTAGACAATCGTGACAATCGCCAACGCGAACGCCGAACGCAACAAGCGCTCCTGACTCATTTCCGCTCTCTCTTCTCGCATGAACCTCACTCCAATACTCGACGTTGACCGCGCTCGGGCTTTTCCGATAAGATAACGCGCGTGGGGCTCCAAGACGAGCCCCGACCACCTGCTCCGGTAGCTCAGCTGGATAGAGCGACAGCCTCCTAAGCTGTAGGCCGCGCGTTCGAATCGCGCCCGGGGCAATTCCAGCACAGACTGTGACACGGGAGTCGGTCGCTCACCCCCACGATCGACCGCACAGGAAATCTCACCCATTGCGGTCCCATGAGATTAGTTGCCATAGCGTTTTTCAAGGCCATCTCTCTGAAGAAGCTCAGGAAGGCGCGCATTCGGCTACTTTCCTACCGTCATTGGCACGCTCGCCACCCGCTGGCAGGTGACCGATCCTGCGACTGAGCTTTGCCTGCTGTCATACGACAATCAGCTGAGTACATGTACACGTGCGATAGGCCTTCAAGTTGGATAGCCTGGAAATGCGACAGCCTCCTGCGCTGCAGGTCGCGCAGCAGATTCCCTTCCCCGGGAGCGAATCCTACGCAGTTTCGCCCTTCCTGACTTGCAAGTCGTCGTCGTTTTCAGGCCGCCGGCAATATATTGGAAGGATGATAAGACAGACGGTCGGGGTGCTCGACGTGCTTTATGGACTCGCGATGGTAGCGGTCGTGGTCGGCCTGGACGTCCTGATATTCGTAGCGTTCTACTTCCGGTTCTTCAGGCACTGATGAGGACGGCCGCCGCGACGCGCCGGAGATTCGCGTTGCTGCCCCTTAAGCCACAGGTCGCGCGGCCGGTTCCTGCCCGGGGATTCGCGAGAGTGCCGGAGCGCGACCATCCTATCGATTGGTCCCGAGAAAAGCAATTCAACAACCCTGCCCGGCCGCACTGGTTGATGGTTCACGACGAAGCACCGCTTCACAAAACACTTCAACTCGCCTGAGTGCTGTCTTTCCCTTATGGGTCGGCGAAATTGTCGGGAAGATGGATCGATGTCGCACACGTCGTGGGCAG
>DATKUF010000182.1:0-18940 GCA_035530755.1 Spirochaetia bacterium
AGGGAGGCGGATTGATGCAGTTCAGCCTGAGGGCCATCGAAGTCCACAGCGCGTACGCGTGGGACTTCCGGTGGATCACGAAAGTTCTCGACTTCGCGCAGCGAAACGATCTGAACGCCCTGGTGCTCCACCGAAACGACGTGGTCGACGAGGTGGTCTTCCCCGGCGAGCAGTATGGTGCGCCGCCCGAATGTTGCTCGAACGTGTACGAACGCTACAACGCTACCTACCGCACGATCTACCGTTACAGCCCGACGCGTCGCAGCCGCACCACGCTCAGGCGCGACTACCTGAGCCGCGTGGTGGAAGCTGCCGGCAGGCGGGGGATCTCCGTCTACCTGGAGAACAAGGAGCTTTACTTCCCGGATGTTCTTCTGGAAATGCACCCGTCGGTGATAAAGAATGGACACGTCTGCCCGACGGATCCGTTCTGGTGGAAGTTCCTCGAAACGAAATACCGTGAGCTGTTCCAGGACATACCGGGAATTGCGGGAATCATAACCTCCACGGGTACCGGAGAAAGCCGGGTGTCGATTTCCGGAAACCGCTGCACCTGCGAGACCTGCCGCAACACCACCGCCGCCGGGTGGCACCGGCAAGTGCTCGAGGTGATCCACGGCGTTCTCTCCTCGCTCGGCAAGACGCTCGCGGTGCGTGATTTCGTCTTCGATCGCAGCGCGCACGACCGGCTCGCCGCCGGACTCGACGCTCTTCCGGCCGACGTCGTCGCTGCCATCAAGAACACTCCGCACGACTATTACCCGACCTTCCCGGAAAACCCGCTCATCGAAAGAATGCCCGGCAGGCAGAAGTGGATCGAGTTCGACACGATGGGGCAGTACTTCGGATGGGGCATCGGCATCGCGACCATGATCGACGACTTCAGGCGACGCCTCGCGAACGCGTCGGCGAAAGGCGCGACCGGGGTCATCCTCCGGACCGACTGGGAGAGTCTGGACGGCCACACCAGTTTCGACACCCCCAATATCCTGAACCTTTATGCAGGCGCCATGCTGTCGGCGGACCCCGAAACCGAAGCGGTTGCCGTCTACGCGCGCTGGCTGCAGGAGACCGATGCCTTCGCCGCAAGCGCCGAGCCCGCGGCGACGAGGGAAGCCGCTGATTGGATAGGCAGAATCTTCTCCCGAAACTGGGAGGCGATCAGCAAGCTCCTTTTCGTCCAGCAGTGCGTGTTCAACGACTGCAGCATGTTCCCGGTCGGTTACCAGCAGGCGCTCTGGCTCGCGGAAGAGAAGAACAGCCTGAAAGACTGGCTGCCGGGGAAGGCGGACGCGCTTGCGGCGGAACCGCAGAACCTCTCCGCGATACTCCGCGAGAAGGAAGAGGGGTACCTGCTGGTGAAGGAGCTTTCGGCCCGGCTCGAGTCGCCGCCGGAAATCCTCTCGAAAAAATTCGTCGCCGACCTGCGCGATCGCTACCGGCTTTTCGAGCTCTACGCGCGCGGATTCCGCGCGCTCGCACGGCTTTTTGTCCTGGTCCGCCTGCGCAAGGCGTACGGCAGCACGGAACCGGAGGAAGCTGCGATTCCGACCGAGATCGGACAACTGACCGCGCTCGAGGTTCTCTGCGAGGTCGACACGGTCATCGAGGAATACCGGGAGTTGTACGCGCAATCCGACTACCCGCCCCCCGTCTACGAGCTTCTCAACGCCGAACGGCTTCGCTGCTTCCGGAGCGACGCTGCGGTTGAACTTGGAGGTCTCCCGTGATGGATTTTCGCGGATTGGAGCTTCACGGCAGGGCGATGTGGGACCACCGGAAGGTGGACGAGGCCCTGGCCGTGGCCGGGCGTTACGAGCTCACATCAGTGGTGCTTCACGAATCGGATCTCATGACCGAGTTCGTCTACCCCAGGCCGTTATTCGACTCTTCGGCCACCTGGACGGGCGCGCCGGTGCGCCGCGGGGAAAACGCACTGCTCAACAATCAGAGCTACCTCAGGAATCTGCTGCGCAAGGTTGAAGGAAAGCACCTGGAGCTGTGGGTGGAGGTGAAGGAGCTGACATTCCCCGACGAAGTGCTCGAAAGAGAGCCTGGGCTCTACCGGAACGGGATGATCTGTCCTACGGATCCGTTCTGGTGGGACTTCATCACGATGAAGTACCGGGACCTGATGGCGCTCTACCCCGGGATCACCGGCGTGATCGTAAGCGCCGGGTCGCCCGAAGGACGCGTCGCACTCTCGCAGCGAAAATGCAGATGCGAGCGATGCGATAACACCACGCTCGAAGAGTGGTACAAGGACATCATCGCCGCCGTCTACAAAGGGCTCGAAGGAACGGGTGCGCGCCTCGCCGTGCGCGAGTTCTCCTACTCGGTCGCCCACCAGAAGGCGATTACCGAGGCGGTCGACGCGATGCCGAAGGAGGTAATCTACTGCATCAAGGTCACGCCGCACGATTTTTACCCTACCTTCCCGCACAACGAGCTGGTTCGCACCGCCTCGGGAAGGCCGAAGTGGATCGAGTACGACACCATGGGCCAGTACTATGGTTGGGGCTTCTTTCCCTGCATCATGCACAACGACATCAGGAGCCGCTTCGACTACGCCCTCGAGAACGGCGTGAGCGGAGCTCTCCTGCGCGTCGAGTGGGAGCGGGTCAACGACTGGTGGTCGGTCGACACGCCGAACCGGATGAACCTGCACGCAGCCGCCCTCTGTGCCCGAGGAGAAACCGCTTCGCCACAGGAACTTGCGGGTACGTGGATGGAAGAGGAGGGGATCTCCCGGGGGAGTGTCGATCTCGGGCTGGTCGTGGAGTTTGTTGAAAAAACGTGGCCGCTCATGAAGTCGCTCCTCTATGTCAACGACTTTGTATTCAACGATTCGAGCATGTTCCCGATGAGTGTCGAGCGCGCCTGGTGGAGCATGACCGAAAAGCACAGCCTCTCCGAATGGTTCCCCGAGCGTGGCGGTGATCTTGATCTCGACGAAGAGAAGCTCAGACGCTACCTTTCGGTGAAAGAGGAGGCGGTGGCTGAGGCGGAGCGCTGGGAGGAGATTGCCGCGGGAAGAGGTTCGGCGGGACTACCCGCACCATTCCGGGAGATCGTCCCCATTCGGGCGCGGTACGCACGCGGCTTCAAGGCGGTGACCGAAGTCTGCCTCTACGCCGGATGGCTCGATCAGAATCCGCAGAACGCGACCGGCGCACGGGAACGGCTGGGAGAAAGTATAACTGCCCTGGAACGCTACGTGCGCGAGCTCTCCGAGTGGCACAGCACCTTTGTGTCCCGTCACCAGATCGAGCTGCTGATGAATCCCCGGCGCGCGCAGGCCGTAGCCGACGGTGCCGCGGCCCGGAAGAACTAGGGCGCGGCGCGGGCTTCAATCGCCTGCTACCACGCGGTCCACCCTCCGTCGACGCTCAATACGGACGCGTTGACCATGCCGGCCTCCCGGCTTGCGAGGTAGACCGCGGCGGCCGCCACGTCGTCGAGTTGCGCAAGCTTGCCGGAGGGTATCTTTCCCAGCACCATCTGCCGGTAATCAGGGCGTTCGAGCCTGTCGCGGGTCAGCGCCGTATCGATGAAGGTCGGCGCGATCGCGTTGACGGTGATGCCGTATGACGCCCACTCGACGCCGAGGCTGCGGGCAATGTGGTTGAGCGCCGCCTTCGTCGCGCAATAGGCCGCCTGGTTTCGGATCGCGCTTATTCCGGATTGGCTCGAGATGAAGATGATCCTGCCGTATCCCGCTTTCACCATGTGCCTCGCCGCCGCCTGAGCAGCGAAGAAACTCCCCCGGACGTTCACGGTGAAGTGACGGTCCCAGGATTCCGGGTCGAGCTCAAGGGCAGGCGCCGGCTGGTTGACGCCCGCGTTGCTCACCAGAATGTCGAGCCGACCGAACTGCTCGACCGACCGCTCGACTCCGCGGGTGATGCTCGCAAGATCCGCTACATCCATTTCGAGGGCGAGGGCGCGGACGCCGTGCGCTTCGACGCGTTCCCGCGTCTGCGCCAGACCCTCCGCAGAACGGGAAGCAATAGCGACATCCGCACCCTGCCGGGCGAACGCCTCCGCGATTGCGGCGCCGATACCGCGCGAGGCGCCGGTAACGAGAGCTTTCTGTCCGGAAAGAGAGAACACAGGTGAATCCTCCTCATATGTCTGCCGGACGAGCTTGATGCGGCAGCGCTATGCGAGAGCTTCGAATATGCCGGCGAGCTGCGGATGTATGTGTTTGAAAGTCTCGCGCTGCTTCTGATAGGTAGCCACCTGCTCCGGCTGCGGCTGTACCACGTCCGACGGCGGTTCTCCGGCAGATGTCGCCGTGAGCGGGCTGCCTGTGGCCATTGCCGCAACCATGGCCGCGCCGATTCCGGAGTGCTCTTCGCTCGGGTCCCAGCTCACCGGTCGATCGAAGGTGTCCGCAAGGATCTGTCGCCAGAGCGGACTGCGTGCACCTCCGCCTGAGCAGAGTACCGTGCTCGCCGGAACGTGCAGCGCATCGAAGATGTCCAGCGACTCGCAAAGCGAAAAGGCGACGCCTTCCATGATTGCGCGAACCATGTGGGCAGAGGAGTGTCGGAGCGAGAGACCAACAAAGCAACCTTTTGCGTGAGGATTCATGTAGGGGGTGCGCTCGCCGCACAGATAGGGTGCGAAGAGCAGTCCCTCCGAGCCCGCGGGGACGTTCTGCGCGTCTCGCGAAATTCTGTCAATGACGTTGTCGGGCGAAGCGCCGAGAGGCACGGCAACATTGCGCGCGAACCAGGACAGGGAGAGCCCGGCGGAGAGCGTCGCGCCCATGAGTATCCATCGACCGGAAGTCGCACTGCAGAGTGTGTGCATGCGGCTGTCAAGAATCGGCCGATCGATTCCGGTTATCACGGTGCCTCCGGTGGAAATTGAGACAACCACTGTGCCCGGTCGGTCAACGCCGAGGGCGAGGGCCGCCATTGCGATGTCGGCGCCGCCTGCGGCCACCGGAGTACCCGGGGGAATCGCGGTGGCTGCCGCAGCGGACGCCGTTACCTCGCCAGCAATGTGTGCCGTGTTCATCACCGGGGGGAGAATATGTTCATCGAGGTCGTAGGATTTCAGTAGTTGCGCAGACCAGCTTCCACGTGCAACGTCGAACAGCAGGCTGCCCGACGCGTCGGTTAAGTCGGTCGCGATCTCACCGGTCAATCTGTATCGGATATAGTCCTTCGGGAGTAGCGCGTGCGCCGCTTTCCGATAGATCTCCGGTTCGTGTCGTTTGACCCATGCCAGCGAGGGTGCCATGAAACCGGTTGCGAGGGGCAGGCCGGCGATCGAGCTTATGGTTTCGGCCCCGATGGTCTGGGACCACTCCCGGCAGATATCGGCAGTGCGTCTGTCCGGCCAGATAATGGCATTGCGGAGAGCGTTGCCCTCGCGGTCGAGGAGGACAAGGCCGTGCATCTGTCCTGAAAGGCCGACGGCGCGGACCCGCCCGTTCTTGAGAAGATCGAGACCCTGCAAGCGCTGCAGACAATCGCTCGTGGCATCCCACCATTCGGCCGTGGACTGCTCGGAAAATCCGGGCTGTGGCTCGAGGATCGCGTAGTCGCGTCCCTGAATGGCCAGAACGTTCCCCTGTTCGCCCAGAGCAAGCACGCGAACGCTCGAGGTGCCAAGATCAATTCCTATGAAGTATTCCATTTCCTGCCCCTGCCGGCTCCCTGATTCGGGCGGCTATGGCGTCGGGCGTGAGCCCGTATGCCACGGACAAATCCTTGATCGGGGCCGACTTTCCGTAGCTTTCCACTGAGACGATGACACCGGAGGATCCGGCGAGACCCTCCCATCCCTGTGCAACGCCGGCCTCTATCACGACACGCCGAGCGGCGGCCGGGACGATTCTTTCCCGCTCCGCCTGCGGCAGCTTCGCGAACAACTCCCTGCACATCATCGATACGACCCTGATGCTCTTTTCTCCGAGAGTGCGCCTGGTTTCGAGTGCGAGATTCACTTCGGACCCCGTGGCGATGATGACCGTCTCCGGTTCGCCGACCGAGTCGGAGACGATGTATGCACCGGATTGCACGGTGTTTTCCCACTGCGTGTCATGCTTTTCGTAGACCTCCAGCGGCTGGCGGCTGAGGATCAATGCGGTCGGGCCGTTTCCCGCCGCAATTGCCATTTTCCACGCGACGCGGGTCTCTTCGGCGTCGCCGGGCCGCAGTACAAGAAGGCCGGGAATCGCCCGAAGGGATGCGATCTGTTCGACCGGCTGGTGCGTCGGACCATCCTCGCCCGACAGAATCGAGTCGTGGGTGAAGACATAGATGACCGGGAGCTTCATCATGGCGGCGAGCCTGATGGAAGGTCTCATGTAATCGCTGAATACCAGATAGGTTGAACAAAAGACTTTGAACAGGCGACTGACGGCGATGCCGTTTGCGATCGCCGCCATCGCGTGCTCACGAATTCCGAAACGGACTGCCCTTCCCGATCGGTTTTCAGAGGAAAAGACGTTCATCTCCGGCACGTTGGTCGAAGTCGACTGGGAAAGGTCGGCCGAACCGCCGACCACGTTATTGAGTTTCCCCGCCAGAGCCGTGAGCATCCGGCCGCCTGCCGCCCGCGTCGGCACCCGGGCGCCCGTTTCGAATTGCGGCAGCGCGATGCCGCTGAGGTCCGGATCGTGCTGGAAGCTCAGCCATTCCTCGTGCTTCTCCGGGTTTTCACGGGCCCAGAGCTCGAATCTTTCGCGCCACTGCCGGTACTTCTCTTCCCACGCGAGCTTTCTCTTCGAAATATATTCGGTAGCTTCCGGCGGCACGTAGAACTCCGAATCTTCGGGAACTCCCATCGCGCGCCTCGTGGCAATGATCTCGGCTTTTCCGAACGGTGAGCCGTGTGACTCGTGAGAGCCGGCAAGTTTTGGCGAACCCTTTCCGATCACCGAATTCATGATTATGAGGGTCGGCCGGGTGGAGTCGCGTTTCGCTGCGGCGATGAACCGGGCGATCCGCGGAACATCATAGGCGCTTCCTACAAAGACCTGCCACTCGCACGCGCGAAACCGTTTCCGGACATTCTCGGTGAAGCTCAGTTTTGTCGAGCCCTCGATCGTCACGCCGTTCGAGTCATAGAACACCACGAGCTTTCCCAGCCCCAGATGCCCGGCCAGGGAGGCGGCCTCGTAGCTGACGCCCTCCATCAAATCACCGTCACCTGCGAGGCAGTAGGTGTAGTAGTCGAAGATCGACGTTGTGGAGTTGAACCGCGCCGACAGCATCCGTTCCGTGATGGCCATGCCGACAGCATTCGCAATTCCCTGTCCGAGCGGGCCCGTCGTTACTTCCACGCCGGGAACTATCCCGTATTCGGGATGACCGGTAGCCTTTGAGTCCAGACGACGGAAACTGCTGATGTCATCAACGGAAATGTCGTAGCCGCAAAGATGCAGCAGGGTGTACTGAAGCAGGCAGCCGTGTCCGGCGGACTGCACGAACCGATCGCGATTGGGCCACGCGGGATCCTGCGGGTAATGGTTCAGGACCTCCCCGTAGAGGGTAGCGCCTAACTCGGCGGATCCCATCGGCTGGCCCGGATGCCCGGAACCCGCACGCTCCACCGCGTCCATCGAAAATGTTCGAACTGCCGTCGCAATCGCCTTGATGCCCGGAATATCCATATGAAGTCTCCCCGTGATGAGGTGCAGCGTGGGCAAACCGCATTTCGTGCGGTTTCTGCGCGGTTGTTCGTCGTTGTTAAGGAATGGACGCCATCACTCGCATCTCAAGATGTCTATCACGCGACTTTTTTATTGTCAATATAAAAAAGCAAAAGAAAGCGCAGACGGCGCATATCTCTGTTATGAAGCGCTATTCCGCTTCGGCGCGCGGAGTGACTCTTTGAGCTCGGTGTACGGAGGGGCGACTATCACGTCTACGCCCTTCTCCTCCAGTTTCTGCTTCTCATTTGGATCGATCCTGTCGGTGATAAGCTTGTCGATCTGGTCGAGTCTCGCATACTGCATGAAGTAGTCGCTTCCGATCTTACTGCTGTCACAGAGAACCACAACCGTCGAAGAAGCGGCGATGAGGAGCATCTTCATCTCGGCCTGCCCGATATCCGGCGTGGTTGCGCCTTTCTGGTAGGAGAAACCGTTGGCGGTCATGAACGCTTTGTCGACCGTCAAACCGGTCAGCATCTCGGCGGTTGCGTTCCTGTACTGCAACGTGCAATGGTACCTTTTCCTTATCAATCCCCCAACGAAAAGAATATCGATGATATCGGCATTGTCCTCCAGGAACAGTCCGATCAACAGATCGTTGGTGATCACCCGGAGGTTTTTCTTGCGGCCGAGCAGCAAAGCCAGCTCCATCGTGGTGGTTCCCGTATCGAGGATGATCGTGTCGCCATCGTCGATGAGCTCAAGTGCCGCACGCGCGATTCGCTTTTTTTCTTCGACGTTTTTCAGCTGTTTTTCATAGGGGTCCGGTTCGTAGCCGGTGCGGGTCCGGACCATTGCTCCCCCGTGCGTGCGAATGAGCAACTTGTCTCTCTCCAGTTCGCGCAGATCGTTGCGTATGGTGGTATTCGAAACCGTGAAGTAGCTGACGAGCTCGGCGACCGTTGCTTTCCTGTGCTCTGTCACGAAATCGAAGATTTTCAGCTTTCTTTCTTCCGCAAACATGGTTATTGCCTTCACGCTTAAGCAGGATGTCGGATATCGAGAGGAACGGCGTCGACGGCGCGGACTCTATGCTACTATCCTGTACAACCGTACGTCAATCGGTCGTTCTTCACTCGAATGCTTCCAGATGAAGCGGCGGCGATTGGTTTCGATCGCGTAAATATTGTCACTAAGCTTCTTTTTACCGTTTTATGTTGACAAAACCGGAATAGTGTGGTGAAACTATACGTGCGAACAACCCGACCGTAATGACGGCTTCCGTTAGCGGCTGTTTCCGGTCGTGGGATGATTTTCGCAGAGGAGAGGAGGAGGACAAAGAGCGCACGTTCCAGAAATGGTTCGAGAAAAAGGGGGGTGCTACTCGCGATTGGGTGGCACGTGACATCGTGTATGTGACTTGAGTGAACTCGAGTCCTTGTGTCTGACATTTCCGATGCGGCGCAGACACCGATATGCGGAGGTTCGAATGTCTTTTAGTCGTTCCCGAACGATGATCCTGTTTGCTTCATTCCTCGTAGTCTCAACAATGTTGTATGCCGGCGGGCAGAAGGAAACTTCGAAGCCCGGAGCCCTGAAGAAAGTGACGATTGGCGTCGATATCCACGGGATTGCCAACGCTTACTGGAACCAGGAGCTCGAAGGCGCGAAGCTCTTCGCCGCCTCTCTCCCGGAAGGAACCGCTACCGTTCAGGCCCTGATTTCCAACGGAGATCCGAACACCGAGCTTCAGAATATAAAGAACTTCGTTGCATCGAACGGCCCGAACGTCATCATTTACAGTGACCCTTGCGGTGCAGCGGCCGTTCCGCCGATCGCGGAGTTCCTCGAAAAATCCAAAGTGTACTTCTCAACGACGTGGGCGCTTCCGCAGGGATTTGACCCATCGCAGTACAAGTACTATGCAGCGTACTCGAGAGTGGACACCGTGAAACAGGGATATGACACCGCCATTGCGCTGTTCAAGTCGTTGAAGACGCCCAACCACGGGAAGATTCTCGCGTTGCAGGGACCGCTCAGCGACGATGCCAACATCCACCGCGTCATGGGGTTGCGGAAGGCGCTCGCGGAGAACCCAGGTGTCGAGCTCCTCGACATACAGGTAGGAAACTGGGATCCCCAGCAGGCACTGAGCATCACGCAGACCTGGCTCGCGAAATACCAGGATGTTGACGGTATCTGGGCAGCAAATGACGACATGATACTGGCGGCAGTGCAGGCGCTCAAGGCGAAAGGGCTGAACGGGAAGGTGAAATGCACCGGAACCGATGGCGTTCCGGGCATGGCCCAGGCGATCAGGGACGGCGACGTTGTCGCGACCATCGCGAACAACGGTTTTCTCCAGGGCGGGTACATGACAGCATTCGCGTACGACGCCTTTATCGGCAAGATCGACACGATGACAGAGCCGAAGGACATGCGCATGTTCAACACCAACGCGCTGTTTGTTGACAAGTCGAATGTCGATCAGTGGGAAAACGACCTCATAAAGGGCAAGCCCAAGTACGATTTCAACGACCTGAAATTCGCCATTCAGAGCCCCTACGTGCTGGAGACGAAGTAGTTTTCGAGAATGAGAGAATGGAGGTGAGGTCGCTTCACGTGCGACCTCACCTCTCGATGTCCGATATACAAAAGTGACCCGTGTTGTCGGCGGCTATTGAGCCTCCCGGAAGACGCGGATAGACTGGTTCCAACTTCTTGTTCGATTGAGGAAGCACATCGGTCGTCTGTTCCCGTCCTGACGTGGACGGGATTGCGGAGTAGGGAGCAATGGCCACACAAGACAACAACTCGACCGGAAGAGGTGAACCCACCTCGCAAAGCGTCACTGCCGAGTTTTCCGAACGAATCGCCGCTGAAAGCGTGAAGAACAGGATCATGCAGCTCGGTCCGCTCCTGGTGATGGTCGTGCTGACAGTCGCCATGTCGATCTTTGTTCCCGGGTTCTTCGGCTTCATCAACCTGGTCAGCGTGCTCCAACAGGTGGCCACACCGCTCGTGCTCGCAATGGGGCTGACCTTCGTACTGCTACTGGGGAGCATCGATCTATCCCTCGAAGGCGTCATGGGTTTCGCGGGATCGATCGTCGCTCTTCTCGTGATGAACTCAAAAAACTCCATGGACCTTGGCGTGCTCGGGATCCTGATCGCAATCACGGCCGGGACGCTTTTCGGCGTTGTATCCGGCGTGCTGCACACCAGATTGAAGATCCCGTCTTTCATGGTGACTTTTGGAATGGGAAGCGCCATCACCGGATTCGGGGTTCTCAGTTACCGCGGAATTCCGGCGTCCGTGAAAGATCAGATGTTCGCTCGAATCGCTTCGGGAACATTTCTCGACCTGCCGCTTCTGACCTGGTTTGCCCTGGTGCTTTTTCTCATCACCCTCGTGATCGAGCGATACACCGCCTTTGGTCGTCACCTCTACGCGATCGGTGAGAACGAAAGTATGGTCAGGGCGAGCGGAATAAACGTCGATAGGATCAAAGTCATCGTCTTTGCGTGGTCGGCTCTCTGTTCGAGTATCGCAGGGGTGTTCGGCGCAATCAAGCTCAACATCGGTGAAGTTATCATCAGTAACGGCTTCCTGTTTTCCACAATCACGGCGGTGGTGGTCGGCGGAACCTCCCTTGTGGGAGGCAAAGGCGGCGTGGGGCAGTCACTCGTCGGCGTCATCATCGTTGTCATCATCCAGGACAGCATGATCCTGCTCGGAGTGAACTCCTATGTTCAACCCGCGGTTCAGGGACTGATCGTGGTGGCCGCCGTAGCGCTCACAGTGGCCAGAAGCAAGAAGCTTATCTTCAAGTAGGTGGGAGAGCGATCGTGGAAGACGTGCTGTTTCGTATCAACAATCTTGGAAAAGAATATCCCGGCACCGTCGCGCTCGCGGGCGTAGACCTGGATGTCCGCAGGGGCGAGATTATCGGGCTCGTGGGCGAGAACGGAGCCGGCAAATCGACTCTGCTTCGAATAATCTCCTGCGTGGAACAGCCGACGTCCGGAACAATGGAGATGCACGGAAGGCCTTTCAGCGGCAGGAATCTTCTGGAAGCCAACCACATGGGCGTGGGAATGGTCTTTCAGGAACAGTCCCTGATGAAAAATCTGTCCGTCGCCCAGAACATCTACTTCGGGAGAGAAAAGAGTTTTCGGCGATTCTTCCTGGTCAATTGGCGCAAGATGCACGCGTCGGGCCTCGCAGTGCTCGCCTCTCTGGGGCTGGACAACATATCTCCAAGCAGCAAGGTTCTGGAGCTGGATTTCGCAGCACGGCAGATGGTGGAGATCGCGAAGGTCCTCAACATCGTCGGGGAAAAGAAAAACGGCTGCCTCATCCTTCTGGATGAACCGACTTCCGTCCTGAATGACGGCGAGATCAGGAAGCTGTTCGAGAAGATGAGGCTCATAACCGAGCAGGGCAATTCCATCATCTTTGTCTCCCACAGATTGAGCGAGGTCATCGAGATATCTGATCGGATCTACGTCTTCAAGGACGGCCGACGAACAGCGCTCGTGGACAAGAAGGATGCGAACGAGAACCTGCTATACGAAAAGATGGTCGGGCGGGGCTCGAGCGGCGAGTACTTCAAGGTCAACAGCCAAACCGAGCCCGGAGATGACACCGTACTCGAGGTTCGGAATCTGGGATTGAAAGGCTTCTTTAAAGATGTCAGCTTCCGGGTCCGAAAGGGAGAGGTCGTCGGCATTTGCGGGGTGGTCGGATCGGGCAAGGAAGAGGTGTGCTCGGTGCTCTGCGGCGATGATCGCGCCGATGCCGGTCAGATGCTCCTTGACGGCACCGAGCGCATCTTCTCGGATCCGTCGGAAGCACTCAATGCGGGAATACTCTCGGTGCCGAAAGAGAGGAGAGAAGAGGGCATCATCGGCGTACTGAGCGTCGCGGAGAACATCAGTCTGTCCAGCATGAAAGCGATCAGCCGCCACGCTGTCGTCTCCGGTCGCGAACGCACGAATCGGGCGATGGAGTGGATTCGCAAGCTCAATATCAAGACCTCCGGGCCGAAGGTGAGTGTCGACACCCTGAGCGGCGGTAATGCACAGAAGGTTGTTTTTGCCCGTGTCATCTCCGGGGAGAACAGGATCGTGATACTGAATCATCCGACCCGAGGTGTCGATGTCGGCGCCAAGGAGGAAATATACCAGCTCATAAGGGAGATCACGGAGAAGGGCATCGGAGTCGTCCTGCTTGGGGACACGCTGGATGAGACCATCAGTTTAAGCTCGAGACTGCTCGTCATGAAGGATGGCCTCATCGCCGCGGAGATGGAGTCGCCTCGCGACAATAAGCCGCAGCAGATCGATGTCGTGCGCTACATGATGTGATGGATTTGTAGGTACCGCAATATGAGGAACAGAATAACCGTTCGAACATTTGTCGATAACCTCCCCTGGCTGCTGCTGGTCTCGCTGGTCGCGATCTTCACGAGCATCAATCCGCGGTTCGTCGGGCCGATAAGTCTGGGCAATCTGTTCTCGGCCGCCGCTCCGCTCCTGTGCCTGTCGTTGGGCGCCACATTTGTCATCGTGACCGGATCGATAGACCTTTCGGTGGGCGCGATAGTCTCCGCATCATGTGTCATTTACGGTTTGACATTTCCCGAACTGGGCAACTGGAGCCTCCTCGCAGCTGTCAGTTTCGGATTCGTTGCCGGAAGCTTGAACGGCTTCGTGTTTATCCGGCTGAAGATACCATCGTTCATGGTGACGCTTGCCGCCGCGGCCCTGTGGAAGAGCATGGCCCTCATCATGGTCGGTGGAGGGGCCAAGGGCATTCCGTTGCCGCTCTGGAAGGGGCTCCGATGGTCGGAGGCGTCGCTCGGAGTCGTGCCTATTCTTTTTGTCATCTCGCTCGCAGTGTTCGCCGCGTACTACTTCATTCAATCCAAAACGGCTCTGGGCCGTGCGATTTTCGCAGTCGGCGCCAGCGAGCGGGCGGCGCGAATGTTCGGTCTCAAAGTGAACTCGGCGAAGTTCTGGGCCTTTGCCCTGTCGGGGGTCGGGAGCGCTCTGGCCGGGGCCATCTACTCAATCGAGCTGAAGACCAGTCTCGCAACGGTCGGCGATCCGGTGACACTGCTGGCCATTGCCGCGGTTGTGATCGGCGGAACGCCACTCACCGGAGGAAGAGGAAGTGTACTCCGGACACTTCTCGGTGCTCTGCTCGTGGTGATTATCCAGAACGGGATGAACACGGGAGCAGTGGACCCCTACTGGCAGCAGATCGTGTTCGGAGCTTTCACGATAGTCGCCGTCTACCTCAACTCTGAGAGGGGCGGCCGGACGCTCATCGTCAAATAGTCACGAGACAGTTACTCGGCGAACAGCAGATTGAGATCAAGCACAAAGCCTTCGAGCACCGCGCTCTCGAGGAGAGGCTGTTCGGGACGGGTACCGACCACATAGAGCGCCGGCTCCTGTGGATAGGCGCCGTTCTTCTCGAGCAGGTAGACGTGGATGAATAGGTTTCCCGGGTCGACGATCCAGTACTCTCGCACGCCGTGACGCTCGTAGAGCTTGCGCTTGATCTCGGCGTCCTTGCGCGATGTGGAGGGCGAGAGGATTTCGACCACCAGGTCGGGGGCACCGGTGCATCCGGCCTCGGTGATCTTTGACCGGTCGCAGATGACGCAAATGTCGGGCTGGACGACTGTCGGCGAGTCTTCCGCAGATTGCTCCGGGTAATCGGGCAGAACCACGTCGAAGGGAGCCGGGTACACTCGGCATTCCCTGTCGACAAGGAAATTGGCGATCTGCCGGCCCAGTTCAATCAGGTATCGCTGGTGCCGCTCTCGGGGCGCCGGGCTCATGTTCCATGCGACCCCGTCGATAAGCTCCCAACGCTCCTCATCGTTCCAGGTGCAGGACTCGCCGTAGGTGTATCGACGATCGGTCTTGCGCGCCGGTTCTCCCATCCGCTCCATGCCTCCAGTATACTACCGGATACTCGCCGTTTGGAGAGGCGATTCAACGGTCCGCGCAAAGAGCATTGCCAACTGGGATTAACCGACTGGCCTGGTATCGCCTGCCAGGTTACACTGTCAGTAGATCGGAGTACCGGGTGGACGACGGCCGGTATGTCGGACGGATGAAAGAGGTCCCGGCGGTTTTTAGTCAGGGTGAAACGCTGGACGAGCTCGAGAGCAACATCGCCGATCTCTCGCCATTCAGAGGTCAAGGAAAGCCTGTGTTGTCTTATCCGGCGCCAACTCGGGATTTCTAGATCGTGGTTGACCTGCCGGAAGTCGACTCCGTGACAAGAGGAGTACGCGTGCAAGGAGTGGTCAGCATGATTTCACGAATCGTTTCGATCATCGGCACTTTGGCTCTGTTGATTTCGTGTGAATCGATGACGAGTGCCTTCGCGAACCCCGGTGATCCGCCGGCAAACGCAGCATACCTGAACGCAACCGAGCGGCGGGTCGTCGAGGAAATCAACACGGTGCGCACCGATCCCGCCGAGTACGCCCGCAGGTTCCTCGAGCCGCTGCGTGCCTACTACCACGGAAAACTTCTGCAGTATCCCGGTCAGATTGCAATATCAACCAACGAAGGCGCAAAGGCTCTCGAGGAGGCGATCCGGGTGCTCGAATCCGCGAAGCCCGTCCCGCCGCTGTCGCCGAAGGAAGGCCTTTTCCGCGCGGCACACGATCAGGCGGTCGACCAGTCGCGAACCGGAGCTGTCGGACATTCGGGAAGCGACGGGTCCAGCGCGGAATCGCGGGTGAATCGATACGGCCGCTGGGATCTGGCACTGGGCGAGAACATCGACTACGGCTACTCCGACGCGCGAAGAATCGTGACATCGCTCCTTGTGGACGACGGCGTGCCCTCACGGGGCCATCGCATCAACCTCATGAATCCCGCCTTCAAACTTGTCGGGATCGCCACAGCCACACACCCGACCTATCGATACATGTGCGTGATGGATTTTGCCGGAGATTTCAAATAGGCGGCTGGCTAACGCTCGGCTTGACTATTCGCCGGCACAGATTCGGTATCCCGATCATCCCAAACCCCGTGATAGAATTGTTATAATATCGCGATACAATCGGAATAGTATTTTCTCGAGTGATGAATATAGTATTTACGGAAGACGCCATGATGAGAGAGAAATTACACGCAGTGATTCTGATTGGCCTGATAGGATTGTGCGCCGCACCCCTGTGGGCCGCAGATACTTCACCGGACAGGAACCAACTAAAGAAAGACTACCCTGTTCTGGGTTTTGTCATCGGAACGCCAAGCCTTGGGCTGGATGCGATTGTCGGTTACGATCTCGGGCCGGTGGAATTTCGACTGTCCGGTGGGGTTGGCAATTCGGACTATTCTGCGAACGGCCTTTCCTGGGGTGTTCAGGCAAATCTCGGATACAAGATCCTTGACACCAGGAATGTCGTGGGACAGGTGGAATTGTTCGGCAACTACATAAATTTGGGCAAGGCCACTCCATCCCAGGTTGCTGGTGTCGGCACGGCGGTGAGTCTGTTCCTGTACGGCTGCTTCGCAAACGCCGGACTCGGTG
The DNA here is from genome assembly GCA_035530755.1 of Spirochaetia bacterium. GTDB lineage: Bacteria > Spirochaetota > Spirochaetia > DSM-27196 > DATKUC01 > DATKUC01. The sequence goes on from DATKUF010000182.1 coordinate 16,184, forward strand.
TCAATCTTCTGCCGACAAACCTGACGGGGCTTGAAGCGGTCGGTGGTCTCCTGGATCTCGATTTCCAGATTGGGTACATGTATCGTTTCAACTGAAACTGTAGAAAGGAACTTCGATGAGACGTAGCTTGCTCGTAATGACGCTGCTGATGCTCGGATGCGGAGCCACGCTCTTTGGCCTCAATTTGAGCCCGGGAGCAATAGTCCACTGCGCCGGCGTGAATGAGCATTTCAGTACGCCCAATTGTCGGTGGCGTTTGCCGTGACAGCGATAGGGACTGAAAAGGTTGATAGCGGGGGGACTGTAGCAGTCTCTGATTTCAACTACAATTTTTCCTATGTCTCCACGGAATTACTCGGCAAGTATCCCTTCAAACTGGGAATTGTCACTCTGTTTCCCCTCCTGGGCGCGGAGTACGATCTCAATCTCAGCTACGTAAACACGAACGGAAACGATCTCAGGGCCTCGGCGCGGACATACATATAACCAGACATTTCTACCTTCGTCCTGAAGTTCTGTTCGGATACAAGATCCCATCTCAGACCGACAGGGACGCGGTGGCATCGCAGGTGGCCGCCGGCCAGACGAATGTGAGTTTTGTCACGACCCGGTGGGATTTCGGTCTCATGGCAGGTTTCAGTTTCTGAATCCTGCCTTCTACTCCAGGAAACGCCGTCGCTTCAGAGGATAGGCTTCGAATCAGGATCGCCCGGATAGAGAGATGGAAAGTCGTAGCGGATGACTCCGGATTCGAGAATCTCCTGAATCACGTAGCCCCTGCTCGTCATCGCGTCGAGGGCGAATTGAACCTCGTCGAGGGAGCGCCCGATGTGCGCGGCCATCTGCACGACGGTTACCCGCCCGCCAAGCTCTTTTGCCGCCTTCAAAACTATGCCTTCCAGTTCCGCAGGCGGAGTAGTTCGTCTTCTTCTCTTCCGAGCCGAGCGCTTGATAAGCTTCTGGATTCCCGAGACGAGCGGGAAAAAGCCGAGGATGATTCCCACGAAGATCATCCATGTGCTCCCCGTCTGGGCAAACCAGATGCCCATCCCCACCGTGACCGCTGCACCCCACGCGATTTCGCCGCCGATGTCGGAGTGCTTTTTGGCTTCTTTCTTCGCGGTGCTCTCTTCGATTCCCGATTTGATTTTCTCGATGATGGTGGAACGCTTCTCTTCCGGCATCTTGTCCCATGCGGTGATCGCCCGGTCCATGATGCTCTCGACGACGCCGAAGACCTTGCTCCCCACCTCTGCACTCCGGTCCTGCCCGCCATGCCGCGTACTATCGTGCTTCTCGCTCCATTTGCCGATCTGGGCGAGGATGTGCTCTTTGACCTCATCGAGCTCACCCGAGCGCTTTGCCGCGACGGCAGCAGGCCGGGAGGCGTCGGTCGATGCGCCGGCCGGAGACGATTCGTCCCCCTCCTGATTTGCATCCTCGTGGCCGGTGATCAGGCGAAAAAGCTCATATCTCCTGGAGATGCTCCGGAGCGACTGCTCGCCGATACTGGTCATCTCATTCGGAATCTTCCGCTCGATCTGCCGGTAGACATCCTCGGTCACGCAGATTCCGCCCGGCAGGGAGAAGGGCTGTACCCGCACCGCCACGTTTATCCCGGTCCCGTAGGCGCGATTCTCCTCGTGCTGTACCTCACCGAGGTGAATCCCGATTCGCAGCTTGAATCGCTCAAGCTCGGGAGCACCCTCGTTGTGGTCTGCGATGTGCTGGTGAACCGAAATTGCGCACTCGATAGCTTTGCGTACGCTCGAAAACAGAATCAGAAGGCCATCCCCGATTGCGTTGATCACCTCGCCTGAGTGAGCCTCTATGACCGGAAAAACTATCTCGTTGTGTATTTTGAGGAGCTGGATGGTATGCTCTTCGTCAGCGTCCATCAGCCGGGAGTATCCGGCGATCTCGGTAAACACAATTGCTTCGAGTCGAGTCGTGAGCATGGAAAAAATCATACCCGAAAATCGAGGATGGCGCGAGATGTTGTTGCTGCGGCAATACAACCTCGATATGGCGGAGATCGAAGCGGAGACGGATGATGTCATCGAGGAGACAATCGAAGAGGGAAGAGCCGAACGAAAATGGCGCACCCTTCTCATTGCCGCGATCTGCACGGTGAACTACACCGCCATGTACCGGCAGCTTTGGAGCGTCTCGAATTCCTCGAAGGCACGGAGGGTGCACAGCTACTCGATGCGGGTCGTGGGCAAATCGCACAACGTTGCATCCACGAAAACGATGATCGAATACCTGCTCTCGGCGGTGGAGAGGCTTTCGGTGACGGTCGACGGAAGACACCGGGATGCATACCGGCTCGGCGTTTCGACCACGCTCCGGGAGCGCCTCCTCGAGATGTGGAAGGCAGAGCAGGCTGCGAGCAACGAATGCCGCGAGCTCGTCCTCCGGGAGGACAGCGAGGCCCGGAAGTTCCTGAAGGACAAGGGAGTCGTAGCGCGGCCCGTGCGGCCGCAGTTCATCTCCATGGATCACTACACGCAGGGCCAGGCCGACGGGCACCGGATCAGCCTGCGCCGGCAGGTGAAAAGCAGCTGACGCGTGCCCGTCCGCGCCAATCGCCCGAAGGCGCCGGGCGTCAGCCGGCGAAGAGGGTGCGAAGATCGAGCGCAAATCCCGGGAGCACCGTGCTTTCGAGCAGCGGCCGTTCGGGCTTCACACCGATCGTGTAGAGCTCAGGTTCTTCCGGATAGGTACCATTCTCGTCGAGCAGGTAGGCAAGGATGT
>DATKUF010000183.1:0-21998 GCA_035530755.1 Spirochaetia bacterium
TGATTTTCACTCTGTGGCGGCGGTAACTCCCTTGACCCGGAACGGAAATGGCCGATAATGGGCTCACCATCCTTTCGAAAACAGGGTATCTGTATGTACGATCTGGTCTGTATCGGCAATTTCACGAAGGACACAATCGTCTCCGCCGCGGGCACCCGAGTGGTGGCCGGAGGGGCATTCAACTACGGCGCCCACGCCGCGCGGGCTCTTGGGCTCAAGACCGCCGCGATTACCCGTCTGGCGCGTGGGGATGCGGAGGTGATCCACGCGCTCGAGCGGATCGGCGTGGAAGTCCGCGTGACCTACACCGCGGAATCGACCTCGTTGCGTCTCGAGTACCCGACGGAGGATCCGGACGATCGAATTCTCTCGGTAACAGCGAGTGCCGGCTCGTTTACTCCCGCCGAGGTCGCGGACATCGAGACACGGGCCGTCGTTCTCGGACCGTCGTTCCACGGTGAAATAGGGCTCGACGTCATACGCATCCTGGCCCGCCCGGGCACGCTGCTCGGGCTCGATGTTCAGGGATACATTCGACGGGCCGTCGACGGTCGGGTTGTCTACGTCCCCTGGGAGGAGCGGCACCGGATACTTCCCCTGGTGACGATTCTGAAGACTGACGCCGTCGAAGCCAAATTCCTTACCGGCGAATCCGATCACCGCGCCGCGGCAAAGATCCTTCACGGCGAGGGGCCGCGCGAGGTGCTTCTGACCCATCGTGATGGTGTTCTGGTCTACGACGGTCAGGACTACCACGAAGCTCTGTTTCTTCCCGAGCGTCTGGTCGGTCGCAGCGGCAGGGGAGACACCTGTCTCGCCTCATACGTTGCGCGACGGCTTGTCGATCCGCCGGATCAGGCCATTCGGTGGGCAGCGGCACTCACAAGCAGGAAAATGGAGGCCGAAGGTCCCTACAAGGGCGACTACTCGAGCGTCGAGCGCTTCGTGCGCGAGCGTTACGGGGTGTCTGCCGGTCCCGGGGCGGTGTGACAGGCCAAAACAAAGATTTGACACCCCACTGGCCGGGTTTATAATGAGCAAAGACTGAATCCTTATCCAGGGAGGAGACGTATGAAGAAAGGTACATTCATTGTTCTGTTCATCGTTGCGATCGGAACACTCGCCTTTGCGACCGGTCAGACGGAACGAAAGGTCCTCCACATGTATACCGCATTTGATACCGAAGAGGCCCAGTACTACATTCAAGCCTTTGAGCAACAGTCCGGCGTCGATGTCCAGTGGGTCCGCCTGTCTGCAGGCGAGGTGCTTGCCCGAGTCGAGGCAGAGGCGGCGAATCCCCAGGCCTCCGTGTGGTTCGGCGGGTCGAACACTTCACATATCGATGCTGCGGCGAAGGGTCTGCTCGCGCCATACAAACCGAACATTGATTTCACGCTCGCCGACAGCTTCCACGATCCGAACTGGATGTGGACCGGAATCTACACAGGCGCCATCGGATTCGTCAGCAACAAGAGCTTTCTGCAAAAGAACAATGTGGCGGCTCCGACCTCATGGCAGGATCTGTTGAACCCGGCTTTCAAGAACAACGTGGTCATCGCCTACCCGTATACCTCCGGCACCTCCTACACGACCTATGCAACGCTCATCCAGCTGTATGGGTTGGACAAGACTCTGGCGTTCTGGAAGCAGTTCGATAAACAGAGTGTGTTTCAGTACACGAAATCGGGGACCGGAGGAATTCCGATGGTCGGCCTTGGGCAGGCCGCTGTTGCAATTGGTTTCTCGCACGATATCGTGGCCAAGGGAATCGACCAGGGTTATCCGGTGGTCATGACCTTCCCGAAAGAGGGAACGGGAAACGAGGTCGGCGGGATCGCCCTGATCAAGGGCGGTAAGGAACCCGAAGTAGCGAAGCAATTCATGGATTGGGCACTCTCTGTTCCGGCACAGAATCTCTATCAAAAATACGAACGTCTCCCGCTAAACCCGAACGCGACGGTATCGAAGGGGGCGGTCAAACTCAGCGACATCAAACTGATCGGTTACGACGCTCAGTCGGCAGGACTCAACCAGGACAAATACATACAGGCGTGGAGAGACGCCATCGGGAAATAATCCCGGCGATCGGGACATTCGGTAACTCAGGCCTCCGTTGGCGCGCTGCGCGGAGGCCTGAACCATTACGCGCTTCAAAGCGCATCGATTCCAGGTCACCATTTGGAGGTGTTCACGCAGATGGCACACCGCGGTCGTTCTTCAGCGGGCGGACTGGAAGGGTCTCGACTGATTCTTCGTGAACCGCTCGTGCTGATCGTAATTCTCGGAATCTTCTATCTCCTTCTGGTGTTCGTTGTGCTGCCAATCGCCGATGTCGTCGTCAAGAGCGTCCTCGTGAAGGGACGCTTCACGCTGAAGAACTACATCGACGTGTTCTCCAAGGGCTACCTCATCGCGCCCTTTTTTAATAGCATCCTGCTCGGGTTCTCCACCGCCTGCACGGGCACGTTGATGGGTTTCGTGTTTGCATTTGCGGTCACGCGCACGTCGCTGCCGGGAAAGCGTTTCTTTCGTCAGATAGCTACCTTTCCCATCGTCTCCCCTCCCTTTGTCGTGGCGCTCGCCGCCATTCTGCTTTTCGGGCGCGCAGGGATCCTCACGTCCTACGTCGAGGCGGTTGTCGGTAGCTACTCCATTTACGGGCTGGGAGGGCTGGTCCTTGTCGAGACGATAGCGTACGGGCCTCTCGCCTTTCTGGTCCTTGTCGGCGTACTACAGGCAATCGATCCGGCCCTGGAGGAGGCGGCGATGGATCTCGGCGCCTCCCGAGCCAGAGTGTTCGCGACCGTCACTCTGCCGTTGTCGGTTCCGGGAATCGCGGCGGCGTGGCTCCTGGTCTTCATCGAATCGATAGCCGACTTCGGGAACCCGATGGTGCTGTCGGGTAACTTCAGCGTGCTCTCGGTCCAGGCGTACCTGCAGATCACCGGAGCCTTCAATCTGTCGACGGGTGCCACGCTCGCGATGCTGCTCCTGCTTCCAACTGCGTTGGCCTACGTTGTTCAGAAGTACCTGGTCTCGCGACGGTCATACGTGACAATAACCGGGCGCCCGAGCAGTGCCGTTCTGCGTAATCTCGATTGGTACGTGAAGCTCCCGGTGTACGGCCTGACCTACCTCTTCACCGCGGTCATCTTTCTCTTCTACGGGATGGTTGTGTGGGGCTCGCTCCAGAAGCTGTGGGGTGTCGATGCGACCCTTACGCTACGCAACTACGCGCAAGTACTGCGAGCCGGCGGCCGCTACATCACCGATTCAATAGTACTCGCAGGGATCGCGGCTCCGATCTCGGGAATCCTTGCGATGATTCTGGCATACCTGATCGTCCGGAAACGATTCGTCGGCCGTCGCGTCATGGAGTTTGTCTCGATGCTCACATTTGCGGTCCCGGGTACCGTCGTGGGTATAGGGTACATTCTGGCGTTCAACCAGCGAACCGCGGTTTTTCCTTTCGTCCTGACCGGAACAGGAGCGATCATCGTGGCGCTCCTGGTCTTTCGATATATGCCGGCCGGAATTCAGTCCGCCGTCGCCGCGCTGCAACAGATCGACGCTTCGATCGAGGAGGCGTCGGCGGATCTGGGCGCGGCGTCAGTCACGACTTTCTGGAAGGTTACGCTTCCGATGATCGCTCCGGCATTCTTTTCGGCTCTCGTCTACAGTTTCGTCAAGGCGATGACGGCGATCAGCGCGATTATCTTCGTTGTTTCGGGCAGCTGGAACCTGATTACCGTTGCAATTCTCGGCTACGTCGACAACAGCCAGTACGCCCAGGCCGCGGCGATGAGCCTCTTGCTCATCGGGATAATTCTCGTTGCACTTGGCGTGATCCAGCTCTTCGTCAACCGGGTCGGCCGCGGCGCCCGGGTAGCGAGCATCCTCGGCAGATAAGGAACGGTTGGAACCAAATGACTCACGGGTATCTCGCATTGAACCGGCTCACAAAGGAATACCGCAGCGGAAAAAGCCTCGTACGCGCGGTCGATTCCATCGACCTTGAAGTCAACGAAGGAGAGCTTGTTACCCTTCTCGGGCCGTCGGGCTGCGGAAAGACTACGACTCTTCGCATGATTTCCGGATTCCAGACGCCGACTTCCGGGGACATCTACATCGACGGCGAGAAGATGAATTGGGTCCCGCCGAACAAGCGTCCGACGGCGATGGTGTTTCAGAACTACGCGCTCTTCCCCCACCTTTCGGTATTCGACAACATCGCGTATGGGCTGCGGGTCCGTCACGAATCGCGCGAAGTGATCAACCGCAAAGTGCAGGATGTGATGTCGCTCGTGGGTCTCTCCGGCCTCGAAAAACGCGCGCCGGGAGAGCTGTCCGGCGGGCAGCAGCAGCGGGTCAGCCTCGGACGCTCTCTGGTTATGGAGCCGAAAGTGCTGCTGCTCGACGAGCCGTTGTCGAACCTTGACGCGAAGCTGCGAATAAGTATGCGGATGGAGATTCGAAAGTTACAGCAGCGCGTCGGCATCACCACCGTTTACGTGACCCATGATCAGGAGGAGGCGATGACCCTCTCGGACCGGGTCGTGATCATGTTCGACGGGCGTATCCAGCAGGTGGGCAGCCCTCGCGAAATCTACGCGAGGCCAACGAGTCGTTTTGTTGCCGGTTTCATCGGGAAGGCCAACTTTCTCGAAAGCCGGGTGGACGAAGTCCGGGGAGACCGTGTAGCCGTAGGGGTTGCGGGACAGAAGCTCGAAATTTCCGCCGCCGGGCGAGAGTACGCCGCGGGTGACCGCGTGCTCATTCTGCTGAGACCGGAATCGGTGACAATTGGAAGACCGGCTACGGGCCATATCCCGGGTACCATAGCCGAGAGCGTCTATCTCGGCTCACAGGTACTCTACGGGGTACGCGTCGGCGACCAGATCATCAGCGTCGAAGAGGCCGATCCGGAAGAACGGGAGATCTTCGCGGTCGGGGAATCCGTCGCAATCCAACTCCGGGCCGGAAACCTCCATCTGCTGCCGTTCGAGGAGGAGCACAGCTGACCGACGGTGTCCCGACTCCGGTCAGTACTTCCGCACCGCTCCAAGGTGACTATCAAGGTCTTTTCTGGCGCCGAGGACGGATTTGCTCGAAGAGACTTCCGGAACCCCCACGCGCCACCAGCTTTCATAGCCGTGCGTCATCGACTTCCGGGTAACCTTTATGTCTATCACGACCGGTCCGCTTTCCGACTTCGCCGCCTTGAGGGCGGCGCGAAGTTCTTCGAGCGTTCGGACGCTGAATCCGGCCGCTCCATAGGCCTCGGCATGCTTCGCGAAGTCGAGCTTGAGGTAGTCGCCCGTGAGCTTGCCTGACCTGGCGTCCCGTTTCCGCCATTCGTTTCCGTAACTCGAGATTCCCTGATTGGTCTGCAGGTTGTCGATCACCTGGAACCCGTTGTTGTCGAAAACGAGCACGGTGATCTTGGTGCCGTCCTGGACTGCGGTAAGAAGCTCGGAGTGAAGCATGACATAACCGCCGTCGCCGACAAGCGAATAGACCTCCCGGTCGGTTGCGGCAAGTTTTGCGCCCACAGCTGCGTTGATCTCGTATCCCATGCAGCTGAATCCGTACTCCATGTGGTAGCTCTCCCGGGCGCGTGCGCGCCAGACCCGCTGCATGTCGCCGGGAAGGCTGCCCGACGCACTCACTACGATGTCTTTGGGGTCGAGGAACCTTTCGTTCAACTCACCGAGCACCCGTACCTGGCTGAGCCCGGCAGGATCTTCTTCGGTGTAGAGCCGGTCCACTTCCGCTTTCCAGCGGCGGGCTGCCGCTCCGATTTCGTCCTTGTATGCGGAGTGATATCTGCGTTTCGCGAGTTCCCCGGAAAGCTGTGCAAGCGCGGTGCGCGCATCTGCGAGAAAGGGTTCGCCGTTCATCTTCATGGCGTCGAAGGAGCCGACGTTGATGCCGAGCACCTTGAGGTTCGGGTTCTGGAATGCCCATTTACTCGCTGTGGTGAAGTCGCCCATCCGGGTTCCGACAGCGATCAGAAGATCGGTATCCCGAGCGATCAGGTTGGCGGACTCGGCGCCGGTGACACCGATCCCACCGAGGTTGCACTCGTGATCCCAGGGAAGAGTTCCCTTGCCGGTTTGCGTTTCGCCGAACGGTATTGCGAACGTGGACGCAAAGCTGCCAAAGACATCTCCCGCCTCACTGTAGCGAACGCCACCTCCGCATATCATCATCGGCCGTTTGCTCGCGGCGATAAGTTCCGCGGCGCGCATCAGGGCAGCATCGGTCAATGGTCGCCGATCGATATGGTGGACGCGCTTCTGCAGAAACTGCTCCGGGTAATCATAGCTCTCTCCCTGGACATCCTGTGGAAGGGCGAGCGTCACAGCCCCGGTTTCTGCCGGATCGGTGAGAACGCGCATCGCGTTCAGGGCCGCGGTCATCACCAGCTCGGGTCGGCTTATCCTGTCCCAGTACTTGCTCACCGGTTTGAATGCATCGTTTGCGGTGGCGGTAAGGTCGTTGGGAGATTCGACCTGCTGGAGAACCGGGTCCGGCTGCCTGCATGCGAACGTGTCGCCCGGCAGGAAGAGCACCGGGATCCGGTTGACTGTCGCGGTCGCGGCCGCCGTTACCATATTCATTGCTCCCGGTCCGATCGAGCTGGTAACCGCATAGATTCGTCTGCGGTTGCTCTGTTTGGCGAAGCCCATTGCGGCGTGGCCCATCCCCTGCTCGCTGTGGCCCTGACGAAAAACAAGGCTGTGCTTGCTTTCGACGATTGCTTCCCCGAGGCCCACGACGTTGCCGTGGCCGAATATTCCAAAGATTCCCTCCACGAACTTGTACTCGACACCGTCGACCTCGACGTACTGGTTGTCGAGAAATCGAATCAGTGCCTGCGCCATGGTGAGTCGTACGGTATTCATTCGCTCTGCTCCTGTTCGTCGTGACCCCGCAGTCCCTTGCGGTGGGCGCGTGTCACAGCCAAATCACTGGTTTCGCAACACTTTGGCCAAATCCGCGTCGGGCCAGATCGGGGCCTTTGGATCCATCACCCATTCATGTTCTTTCACGAAAATGCGTGAGTCAGGGCCGAACCTGTCATCCGGCAGGTGGGGTATCATCCAGATGTAGTACATGGCATAACCCGGGGCGGCGCACTGCGGGTGAACGACATGCGGCGGAATCGTCACGGTGTCACCGTTCTGTACGCGGTACAGCTGGTCGCCCTGCTGTGAGAAGCCAAACCCCTGAGACGGAAAGAACCGGAAGTGGTAGATTTCCGGCTGCGCGTGGTGATGAGGCGGATAACTCGACCACTTGCCGGGAAAATTCACCACCTCCCCGAGAACCATCTCGCTCTCCGGAGCCGTTGCGGCATCGAAGAATGTCCTGACGGTTCGCGTGCTCGTGTCCTGCAGCGTGCCCTTTCCGAACTGCTCGCTGCGATAGTCACCTGGTTTCCAGAGCCTCGGCTCGAAGCGGCGGCTGTTCCGCACCCGCTGAACAGCGAGTTCTGCAGTTCCCCCGCCGGCGCCCGCGTTTGAAAGCGTTACCGCGCTGCCTCGCGGTACGTGAAGCACGGTCGGCTCCTCTTCTAGCAGATTCGATCTGCTGGTTTCGAAGGCAGAAGACCCGCCCGCCGTGCGCCATTCAAAGCGCACGGTTCCCGACAGGAGCAGAAATGCCTGCTCGCGGTCTTCGAAACTGCTCGTGAACGGGTGATCCGGCTCGATTCGGACAATCCCAAAATCCGTGAGCATCTCGGAATGATTTCCGCCGATCTGGGTGACCGAAGTGTAGCCGACAGGGAATTCTTTCTGGTTCTGCTGAATAAGCACTGCTGCCTCCTAGCGGGGTGAAAGATAAACCGGCTTTCCTGATCGTAAACTCTCCGTGGCCGCATACGCAACAGCAGTTGCCCTTGTCCCGTCGTGAACCGAAACCTCCGGTCTGCGGCCCTCGCGTATGCAGTCGACGAACTCCTGGATTTCGAGAGTGAACGCCTCGCCGAAGCGCTCGGGAAACGCCTCGACGCAGGCTTCCGAAGTTCCGCCTTCGGAGTAGAGCGTGACCCGGTTCTTCCGCGGAACGCCGTCGATCCTGATCTGACCCTCGGTGCCGACGATTTCCGTTTCGATGTGGTAACCGTGGGCCGCGGTCCTTCCGGTGAAGAAGAGCGCCATCCCGCCGCCCTCGAACTGCATCAGCGCCGTTGCGTTGTCCACATCACCGTGAAGCGCGAAATCCGGGTACTTGAAGGTGCCGCCGATCGCGTGAACCATTGTTGCCTCCGCGCCGAGAAACCAGCGTGCGAGGTCGATGTCGTGGATCATCATGTCGAGAAATATGCCTCCGCTTGTCGCGGCGAACCTCAGCGCCCCGTCGATGAGCGCATCCGGATCCAGACCGTAGGCGCGTACCATGAAAGGTTGCCCGACGGCGCCGGCGGCGATCTGCCTTTTTGCGTAGGCGTAGGAGGGGTCGAATCGTCGCATGAATCCAAGCATGAAGACGAGATTCCGATGAGTTTCAACCGATTTTTCCGCCGTTCTGCATTCTTCGATCGTCGTCCCCAGCGGCTTTTCACTGAATACGTGAAGCCCGGCATCGAGTGCCTGCGTGATGTGGCTGACGTGCTCACTGCTCGACGAGACCACAAGAACCGCATCGATTCCGGCGCCGGCGATCATCTGCCCAAAGTCGCTGTAGCAGTGTTCGACGCCAAGTTGTTCCTTGACACCGGCGAGCTCCGCCGGGTTCAGGCTGCAGGCGGCCACGAGCTCGGCCCCACGCACGCAGTAGCGGGCCGTTTCCGCGTGCCGCATTCCGAGGCGGCCGAGGCCGACGATTCCCAATCGGACTTTCTTCACAAAGCGATTTCCTCGATCTTAACCGGTCTATGCTCCTTTGCAGACCGGGTTGCCGCGAGTCCGATGAGTATTGCCTTGAGTCCGTCGCTCCCGGTTACCGGTGCTGGACTTTGCTCCGTGAGGGCCCTGACGAATGCCGCCGATTCGGCGACAAACGCCTCGGTGTACCTTTCGAGGAAGAACCAGAGCGGTTTGTCGGTATGCTGGCCTTCGGCGGTCATGCGTGCCACGTGCGTGGCGGTGTCGTTTTCCGCGCGCAGCATCCCTTTGGTGCCGAATACCTCGACCCGTTGGTCGTACCCATATGCCGCCTGACGGCTGTTGTCTATCACTCCGATTGCCCCGTTTTCGAACCGAAGCGTGACTACCGCCGTATCCACGTCTCCGGCCTTTCCGATCGCGGGGTCGATGAGGACGTCTGCTGCGGCATATACCTCGGTAACCTCGCTGCCGGCGAGGAAGCGGGCCATGTCGAAATCGTGGATGGTCATGTCGAGGAAAAGGCCCCCGGAGACCTTCACATAATCGAGCGGTGGCGGCTGCGGATCGCGCGAGGTGATTTTTACGATCTGTACCTGCCCGACCTCTCCGGCCGCAGCCGCGCGTTGCACCTCTGCGAAGTTATGATCGAATCTTCGATTGAATCCAACCTGCATCGTCACGCCCGCGTTTTCAACCTTCCCGATTGCGGCCCGGACCTTGGCGGCGTCCAGATCTATGGGCTTCTCGCAGAAGATGTGCTTGCCCGCATCCGCCGCTTCACCGACGATGCGCGCGTGGGTGTCGGTGCTGGAGCAGATGTAGACCGCGTCTATCGTCGGATCCTCCAGAATCTTGCGATGATCCTCGTAGGTCCGGCGGATGCCGAGAGCGGCAATCCAATCTCCTGCCGCGGCAATTCGCGGATCTGCGACCGCTGTCACGGTCGCGCCGTCAATTCGCTGCGTCAGATTCGTCGCGTGGATACGGCCGATCCTTCCGACGCCGATTACGCCGACACTGATGCTCTTCTTCGAGCCTCCTGCTGCCATTGCGGTATCTCCTTTGTGTTCGCTGTTTCCTGAAAAGGGGCCGAAACGGGATTACCGTGTCGCCCGCGTCACATTTTCTGCAATCGTTTCCAGCGACAAGAGCATTATAGTCCTCCCCCCGGCAAATGGCAAACGGGAAAAACGCCGATTTGCAGTATATTTGCGTGCGAAAAGCCGCAATTCTTGCAACCGTGTGCAAGATTTCAGTTGCGAAGTGCGAAGATTTCGGAGATACTTGAAGCGGTGACAATATCATGAAATGCGTTTGATCTTGGCTGCCAAATGAGGAGACAGGCGTGATACGAATAGCAAATGCTCCCTGTTCGTGGGGAGTGCTGGAATTCGGGCTCGAGGGGTCGACGGCGGATTATTCGCAGGTCCTGGATGAGATCAGGGAAACCGGATATGCCGGTACGGAGCTCGGTGACTGGGGATACATGCCTACCGATCCGGGGCAACTCAAGGACGAGCTTCAGCGAAGAGACCTCGAGATGGTCGGCGCGTTTGTTCCGGTCGGCCTCCGAGATCGAAAAGCTCACGCCGCGGGAATCGAACAGGGGATTCGCACTGCGCGACTCATTGCTCAGGCCGGGTTTTCGTCGGCAAAAATGGTCCTTTCCGACAACAACGGCACCATGCCGTCCCGAACGGGTCACGCCGGCCGGGTCACGCCGGATCTGCAGCTCACGCGCGAGGAGTGGAAAGTCTTCGTTCGCGGCGCCGCAGATTTCGCAAAACAGGTTCGCGATGAAAGCGGCCTGCAAACGGTGTTTCACCACCATTGCGGAGGGTTCGTAGAGACACCGGGTGAAGTCGAGAAATTCCTCTCAGACACCCCCGCGGATCTCATCGGCCTCGTTCTGGACATGGGCCATTACCGGTTCGGCGGCGGATACCCGGAGGCGGCGATAGAACACTTCTGGGACCGCATCTGGCATGTTCATTTCAAGGATTGCTCGGAGTCAATTGCCGCTCGCTGTAGGGCCAACGGCTCAGATTACTTCGCGGCGGTCCGGGAAGGGGTCTTTTGCGAGCTTGGCAAGGGTGAAGTCGATTTCCCCCGGATCATGCAACGCCTTGTCGAACGAGGCTACGATGGGTGGATCGTCGTCGAACAGGATGTTCTCCCCGGAATGGGCTCGCCGAAAACGTGTGCGGCGAGAAATCGCGAGTTCATCAAGGGGCTCGGACTGTAGACTGATGACGATAAAGGATATTGCAAGCCGCGCAAATGTGAGTGTTTCGACTGTGTCGCGGTGCCTGAACGACAGCCCTCTGGTTGCAAGGGAGACTAAACAGAGGATAGTCGATATCGCGCGGGATGCTGACTTCCAGTTCAATGCGAACGCACGGGGGCTCAGCAAGAGTCAGGTCGGCACCATCGCGATCATCCTTCCGGACGATTATGACAAGTTCAATGTCTACTTCTACCACAGCGCACTGCACAATCATCTGCGACGAAGTCTCGAGCGGGAAGATGTTGATCTGATCGTCGGGTTTTCCCGAAATCGATTCTCTCACGTCGACAACATCCGGAAGCTCGTGGGGAGCAAGAAGGTCGACGGCCTTATTCTCGTTACGCCCGGAATCCCCCGGGACACCGAGCGTTTCCTGAAGAGTGAGAATATGCCCTACGTTTTTTCCCATTATCCGCCGCCCTCGGCCAGGAGCGATGTCGACCGGGTCTACGTCGATCACCACAAGGGTGGAATGTCGGTGGGCGAGCTTATGGCGAATAACGGTTATCGCCGAGTGATTGGTTTTCATGATCGCGGAGCCCCTCCGGAGTTCGAACAGCGCCTCGAAGGATTGAAGATAGGTTTTTCGATGGCTGACCATGAACTGGAGCTTCGCGAGGTCGAAGCGACTTCGTCCTTCGAGAGCGGCTTCGAGCTCGCAACCGATCCGGTCCGAGGACTGCACGAGGCAGACGCTATTTTCGGGCTGAACGACCTGATGGCGATGGGAGTAGTCTACGGTCTGCAATCCCGCGGCGTCCGTGTTCCCGCGGATGTGGCAGTGGTGGGGTATGACGACACGCCGCTTGCCGGCATGATAGTTCCACGGCTGACCACCGTGCGCCAGCCTTCCGAAGAGATTGCATTTCTTACATGTGAACGGCTTCTCGAGGTGATCCGGGACCGACAACGCGGCGTCCCGCACGTGCCACGGCACATTGCGTTGCAGCCTCAGCTCATTATTCGAGAGACCTGCCCCGCACAGGGCGGGGCAGGCGGATGAGCTACTTATCGGGGAAGGTTATCGTCCCGTCCCAGCTGTTCAGTACCTTCGCGTCGCGGGCCTCTTCCTCGGAGAACCAGTGCGAGGTCACACTCTTCAATTCAGTAAAAAAGCGGACACCGTCGGTTCCCATGGTGTGCAGATCGCCGAAGAACGAATTCTTGTGGCCCGTGAAACCGAACACTCCGAGCGGCACCGGGATGCCGACGTTCACGCCGACCATGCCGGCGTGAGACCGGCGCGAAAACTCGCGCGCGTAGTACCCTGACTGAGTGTAAATTACGCTGCCGTTCGCGAACTCATTGGCGTTCATGAGTTCGACACCTTCGTCGAAGTCCTTGACCCTCTTGATGGCGAGTACCGGACCGAATATCTCCTTGTCACCGATATCCATTCCGGACTTCACGTGGTCGAAAACCGTGGGGCCGAGGAAGAACCCCTTCTCATGATCTTTGACCGAAACATTGCGGCCATCGAGCACCAGCTTCGCTCCCTCGTCGATTCCCTTCTGTATCCACGCCACCACACTCTCTCGATGGTCTGCATTTACCAGCGGGCCCAGCTGGCTGTTCTTGTCACAGGAGGGACCGATGCGCAGCTCTTTCAGCATCCGCACGAGGGTTTCGGTCAGCTTGTCGGCAATTGACTCTTCGACGACGATTGCAGGAAGCGCCATGCAACGTTCGCCCGCACACCCGAAGGCGGAGTTCACGATACCGCGAGCTGTCCGCTCGAGGGCCGCGTCGTGCATGACCAGTGCGTGGTTTTTTGCCTCGGTGAGAGCCTGCACCCGTTTGCCGTTTGCCGCTGCCGTTGCATAAATGTGTTTACCGACCGCGGTGGAACCCACAAAGGAGACGCCTTTGATGTCCGGGTGTTTGAGCAGGATTTCCGCCTCATTCCGCGAACAGGTTACGAGGTTTATTACGCCTTTCGGAAGTCCGGCCTCATCCCAGAGCTCGAGAATTCTCATGGCGCTTTGCGGGACGAAACTCGCCGCCTTCAGAACGAAGGTATTCCCGGTGGCGATGCAAAGCGGCGCCATCCACCCCATGGGTATCATCGCGGGAAAGTTCCACGGCGCAATGCCCGCAAATACTCCCACAGGTTCCAGGTACTGCGTCGTATCGTAACCGGGGGTTACGTTCATCAGCGCCGGACCTTTCAACAGATGCGGAATGCCGCATGCAAATTCGATCACTTCGGTGACTTTCAGTACGTCACCCATGGCCTCGTCCCAGACCTTGCCGTTTTCGGTCGCGAGAAGCGTCGTGAGCTCGTCGAGGTGCTTGTCCATGAGAGCTTTCATTCGAAACAGCACCTGGACCCGTTTGTTCGGCGGCGTATCAGCCCACGCCGGGAACGCCGTGCGAGCGGCCGCGATAGCTTCTTCGACTTCCGCCGCAGTACACTGCGGCGCCAAAGCAATGACCTTTCCGGTGGATGGGTCATAACACTCCATGTACCTGGTCGTGGCCGAGTCTTTCCAGCCGGCCGCATAGTATTGGAGCTTCTTCACAGCGGTACCCATAATGTCTCTTCCTCCATGATGATTTCAGGCGTCGGGATTTGGAATGAGATGATCCCGGATGAGTGCCGCAAGGTCGTCGGTTGCCTTGCAGAACTGCCGAAGCGTGCGGCGAGTTGCCCCGTACGCGTCGAACTCTTTTACCGTCATCCCTTTCTCGTCGTAAGCTTTTCGGAACTCAGGGAATTTCTTCGTCAACTCTTCGAGGACCTGAGGGGCGACCGGCGTGTCGATCCGGTTCGTCACGCTCAGGCCGGACGCGTTGAAACGTTTTTGCCACTCGAACGGCGGAGATATGACCACGTCGGCGCCCATGAATTCGCTCCAGTGGAGATGGTTGCGGAAGGCCGCCGAAAGAAGCCGCAGTCGGTATCCACGTTTTTGGTAGATCTCATACGCCCGCTTCATGACCGCAACACCGGCCCAGTCGAAAACCGAGGGGTCGGCGATAGTGCCTTCTTTTTCCGCCACCACACGCATCCAGTCATCGACACGGCCCACCATGATCGTACAGACCGGTCCCATACGGGAAATATCCTTTTGTTCCTTTTCACGGCGCGAAAGACCGCGTTCGACGGCATCGGCAACGGCTATTGCCTGCGGCACCGTGAAACTGACCGTAGCGTTGATGCTGATACCTCGATAGGTCGCCTCTTCGATGGCTTCGATACCGGCACTGGTGGCGGGAATTTTGACAATCACGTTGGGGGCTATGGAAGCGAATCGTTCTGCCTGGTCGACAATCGCTTTCGAGTCGCGGAAGTACTTGGGGTTCGTCTGGATGGACAGGCGTCCGTTCTTTCCTTTCTCCCGTTCGAACACCGGCTCGAGAAGCTTTGCCGCCTTCACCGACATTTCTTCGACAAGGCGCCAGGCGATCTCCTCATCGGAAGCAACAGGCATTTCGTGGATAAGCGCAGGAATGCGGTCTTTCCAGAGCGACCACTCTTTCTTGAGCACGTTGAGCACGATCACCGGATTGCAGGTAGCACCGACTGCGCCGTTCTCGGCGATAGACGCGCTGAGCTCCTGAATTGAACAGGAATCGTTCCACAGACAGGTGCTTGTAGTCGACGTCATTTGCGAAAGGATCGAGCGAGTCTTCTGATCGGTCATAAATCGCTCCTTGAGATGGTATTTCAGCCGCGTGTCGTTCTCCGGCAGATTCGAAAAATCCTGTCGATACTTTCCAACCCGGGGCTCGTCAATCGTCTTATTGTATGATAATATGAACTTGCTGTCAAGTGAGACGTTCAATCGACGGCTCTGCCGCCAGCGTGATTTGGCGTCCGGTGTCGGAAGGAGATGAGAGATGGCCGATACGGTAGAGAAGATTCACCAGAAAACGGTGGTCACGCAGGTAATGGCGCGCATCAAAGAGCTTATTGCGTCAGGTACCTACAAGGTGAACGATCGAATCCCAACGGAAAACGAACTGGCCCAGATGTTCGGCGTCGGACGCTCGTCGGTCCGTGAAGCAGTAAAGATCTTCCAGCATCTGGGAGTGCTCGAAGCGCGCGTCCCGAAGGGAACCTTCGTGTGTGACCGGGCGAAGATCTCCAGCGAGGCCATCACATGGGCGATTCTTCTCGGCGAGCACGGTCTGAACGAGGTGATCGATCTCCGGCGGGTAATCGAGTTGGAAGGCGTGAGCGCGGTCGTAATGGGTCTGCGGGTCTCCGCACCCGAGGCCGCCGCAGTCGTCCGGAGGCTCCGCACAATCGTCGAAGAGATGAAAACCGCCGCGGAATCGGAATCCATCGAAGATCTGGTGCAGGCCGATTACAACTTCCACGCCGCGCTTATCGGCGCTACCGGAAACGCCCTTTTCAGTTCGATCTATGAAACTCTGCACGCCTTCATGCAGGAGGAGATTCGCAGGACCTACCAGTCGATACGCGATCTTGCAGAAATTCCCGCCGACCACCAGGACATTATCGACCACATTGTCCGTGCCGATTCGGCAGATGCAGCGGCACGGCACAACGAACACTTCGGACGCATCCGTCGGCTTCTTCGCGGGCCGGAATCGCCGGTCTAAACACGGGATCAGCGCAATTCACGCAGAGACCGCAAGACTCCCACGTGCGGAAGGAGTTTCACGCGGCCAGATAGCGCAGGCTTTTCTTCAGCTCATCCACAACCTGAGTCCTGCCCATCTTCTGTACCGACTCGGCAAAAGGCTCAAAAGAGATCGGACCGGTGTACCCCAGTTCCAGCAGAAGCTTGATCTGATCTCTGCTCTTCATGCGGTCGGCCGGTCCGGGCAGGACACGATGCGCATCCAGATAGGTTTCTTTGGGAATACTGGCCTCAACTCCGGAGACGTGCAGCAGGCCGATCAACGACACGTCGAGCTCTGCGCGGATCAACGCCTCCGTGTCCGGGCCGATGTCGTGATGAAACGTGTCGAAGACGATCCGGTAGCAGGAGTGTCCGGACTTGCGGATTGCATCCTGTGCGACCTTCACCGACGCGAGTGAGGAAATCGAGAAGCCGAGCGGCTCGACGAGACCGATCACGCCGTTCTTTGTAAAGAGCGGGCCGAACGCCTCAAGAGCGTCGACCGTCTCCGAGAACCTGCCCTCCGGGTCCCGGAGGTCTGACGCGTCGTTGTTCGGGCACATGACGACCGCGCCGCACTCTATGCTTCGCGCGAGGCGCAGCAAATCACGAAGTTCCTCCACTTTTGACTCGCGGACTGATGCGAGATTGAACTTCTGTAGAGCGTTTATGGTAATGACTCGCATTCCCCGCCGGTGAGCGAGGTTCAAAGCCGCCTGAGGATCAATATCGTCGATGACCTTGCCGTCTCTGATATCGTTGCGCAGTTCCACCTGGTCCATTCCCGCGTCACGGGCGATATCGAAAAACTCGTCGAGGCCTGCCGATGGATAGACAATGCGATTGAGCGCGAATCTGCGAATGTCGATCATGATATAGCTGTCCTCCGTGTAGGTTCACTCTATGACGGCCTTCGAATATCGTCAAGGAAGAAGCGTTTGTCGACAGATCAACATGCATGAAGCTCACGCACCCCAGGGTCGCTGACGGCCCGTGGCACGAGGCAGCGTGCGGTCAGGGTGTGGCGGATTCGTAGCCGAATTGAGCGCTGATTTCCCGTCCCATCCTCTTGACCGTAGCGGCGAAATCGTCGAATCGGCTCACCACCCGCTCCTTGGGACCTGAGATTCCGATGGATGCCTGGACCTTTCCCTCGAAGCCATAGATCGGCGCGGCTATACAAACCACATTCGGTTCGTATTCTTCACGGTCTACCGCGAATCCTCTTTCGCGGACTCCGTCGAGCTCCTTCTGGAGTCCATCGAAGCTCGTGATTGTGTGATCGGTGAACGGAATGAGCGGTGTGCCGCGGTACAACTCTTCGATTTCCACCCGCGACATTTCACAGATGAGCGATCTTCCCACCGCCGTACAGTAGAGTTCCTCGGTGTCACCGATATTCGTGTTGGTGGAAATCACGGTGCTTCCCCGCTCGCGGTCGATGAAAACGGCCTGTTTTCCGGACCGGACCGCGAGGTGTGCGTTCTCGTTGCTGTGGGCCGCGAGCTCTTTCAGGAACGGAGACACGATCTCGGTAATCTTGAGCTGTTTGTGCAGCGCCGAGGCAAGCCGATAGACTCCGAACCCCAGCTGGTAGGTTTTCCGGCTCTCCTCCTGCCGGATGAGTCCATGTTTCGTCAATGTCGCGAGCAGCCGGAATACCGAGCTCTTGTCTACGCCGATGACTTCACTGAGCTCGGTGAGGCCGGGGTGTTCGCCGAAGTGCAAAGCGACGTGCTCGAGAAGCGAGAGCGCACGGTCGACAGATTGTATGTAGGATCCCTCTTCCTTGGGCATGGAAGCCATTCTATACTATAGTTGCCCGGTTCGATCAATGAGCCTTTCGGGCGATTGCCCTCAGAGCCGCATTGACGATGTCGCCGACCGACAGGCCCCAGGCATCCATAAGGGTTTCCGGATCGGGACCGGTTTCGGCAAAATTGTCTGCGAGGCCGACCATTTCAACCGGAACCGGTTCAACCGCGGCGAGCGCTTCGACTGCCGCACTTCCAAATCCGCCCATGATGGTATGTTCCTCTGCGGTGACAATCGCGCCGGTACTTCTGGCGGCCTGTGCGAGCAGCTCGGTATCCAGCGGTTTGATTGTCGACAGCGCAAGGACCGTCGCGCGCACACCGCGCTCGGCGAGCTGCGTGGCTGCCAGGATGCTCCGTGCGACCATGGTCCCGGTTGCCACGAGACTCACATCCCCGCCTTCCCGGAGGATGACGCCTTTCCCAATGCGCGGCGCGTAGGACGAATCGAATACGTCGGGAACTACGGCACGGCTGATCCTCATGTAGACGGGGCCATCAAGCTCGGCGACGAGCGGAACCATCCGTGCAGCCTCGAGGTTGTCACAGGGTGCGATGACGGTGATGTTCGGAAGCGAACGCATTACGGCGATGTCGTTGGTCGCAAAATGGGTCGGTCCGTCCTTGTAGTCGGAAACGCCTGCGTAACCGCCAATGAGCTTTACGTTGGTCCGCGCGTACGACACACAGGTGCGGATCTGTTCGCATGCCCGAAGCGTGAGCAGAGCCGCAAAAGTGTTGACGAAAGGGATAGTCCCGCCCAGCGCCATGCCTACCCCGACATCCACCATCGAGGCCTCCGTCACCCCGAGGTTGAAAAAGCGAGCAGGGTAACGGGTCGCGAAGTAGGAGGTGAGAGTTGACGTTGAGACGTCGGCATCGAGCACCACGATCTTCTGATTCTTTTCTCCGTATTCGGCCAGTGCCTGGCCGTAGGCCTGCCTTTGGGGGACTTCACTCATCTCTGGCTCCCGTGAGTTGCTGCCTGGCCTGAAGGTACTGCTGCTCCGACGGAACACTGCCATGCCACTTAGCGGTATTTTCCATGAAATCCACCCCTTTTCCCTTGGTCGTATGCGCGATAATCACCGTCGGCTGGCTGTGAATGTCCAACGCAGTGTCCAGTGCATCCAGGATCTGAAGAATGTTGTGACCATGAATCTCGATGACACTGAACCCGAACGATCGCCACTTATCGCGCAGCGGTTCGAGGGGCATTATCTCGTGCCCCGGCCCATCCAGCTGCACATCGTTGAAATCCATAATGACGGTGACCTCACTGGTCAGGTATTTCGCTGCGGTCAGCGCGCCTTCCCAGGCAACCCCCGACTGCATGTCACCGTCGCTCATCAGAGCGTAGATGTGGAACCTGTTCGCGGAAAGCCGTTGCGCGAGCGCCATTCCGACGGCTATCGAGAGGCCGTGCCCGAGAAAACCGGAAGACATTTCCACGCCCGGTGTCTTGATCCGGTCCGGATGGCCCTGCAGGCGCGAACCGAGGTGGCCCCATGTAGCAAGTTCTTCCACGGGAAAGTATCCGCGCCGGGCGAGCGCGGAGTAGAGCGCGGCCGCCGCGTGTCCTTTGCTCAACAGGAATCGATCTCTGTCGGGCAGAGACGGATTTGCCGGATCGATCCTGAGCTGATGAAAGTAGAGGCAGGCGAGTATTTCCGCCGCCGAATATGATCCGCCAAGATGGCCTGCCTGCCGACGATAGACCATGTCGAGCACGTCGAGCCGGATATTCGCCGCCTGTTCCCGGATCGTTTCCTGAAGCTCGTGTGTGTGTAGATGCATCGAATTGCTCCTATAGTCTGACGCTCTGTCCGGTTCGTGCCGATTCCTGGGCCGCGAGTGACAGCCTGAGGATTTCCCGCCCCTGCTCGCCGGTCAACATCGGTGTCTCTCCTTTGAAGTAGGCATTGATGAAGTGCTGGGTCGAGTTGATGAAACTGTGCTCCCAACCCACCGGCATGTCCGAGTAGGTGAATGTTCTTCGGTCGCGATACAGCACTACCGGCGGCACGTCGAGCATCTTGCCGTGGCCGCGTGTGACCCATATCACTCCGCGGGTCCCGGTAATTTCGATCCGGTCGTCCTGCGCGTAGTGATGCGTATCGAGTGTCATCTTTGGTGAATTGACAACCTCGAGTGAGCCGAATCTGTTCCGTGGGAATTTCCAGGAAACTATTGCCGGGGCATCGAGCACGACCCCTTCGGGGAGCGGGGTTGATCCGATCCAGGCGTGGACTTCTTCGGCTTGCCCCATGAAATGCCAGGCGAGCGCGAACTTGTGGTGACCGTCGTCGAATACCAGCGGGCCACCACCGTTTTCCGCGGGATTGAACCGCCATTCGAGCGCCGAACGCGGCACCTCCCACTCATCCGGACTGGTGGCGGAATTGCTTTTTATGCGGATGGTGAGAGGGTCGCCGATCTCGCCGGCGTCGATGAGCGCCTTCGCGCGCTGAACCGGCGGGTAGAAGATGAAGTTCTCGAACACTTTCAGGATCACCGATTCGCGTTTCGCAACTTCGATGATCTCGTCGGCCTCGGCGAGCGTCAGCGCCATCGGTTTCTGAAGGGAGACATGTTTCTTTGCGCGTGCCGCGTCAATTGCCACCGTGCGGTGAAGGTGGTGCGGAACCAGTATCTCGACCAGGTCGACGTCGGAAAGGGCGAGAAGGTCGTGATAATCGGTAAAGACGCGATTTTCCGGAACTCCCCATTGCGCACCCCGTTTGGTCGCGATTTCGCGATTCACATCGCTCACCGCCACGATGGAGGTGCGCTCGTCACGCAGATACCCCATCGCATGCAGATCGGAGATGCGGCCGGTTCCAATGATTCCAACTTTCAGTTTGTTCATGATCTCTCCTTTCAACCTTTTACGGCACCGAGTGTCAGGCCGCTGATGAAGTAGCGCTGGAAGAATACGAAAATGAGGAGCGTAGGGATACTTGCGATCACCGCCATGGCTCCCTGAACGCCGTACGCGACGCTGTATTGCCCCTTCAGAGTGATGAGGCCGACCATGATCGTGCGCATGGAGTCCGATTTGGTAAATATAATTGGATACAGAAAATCGTTCCAAATCCAGGTGAATTGTAGCGTCGCGAGCACCGCCAGGGGGGGCAGACTCACCGGAAGGATGATGAGCCGGAGGATACCGAATTCACTGGCGCCGTCTATGATACCGGCTTCCCGTAACGCGTTGGGAATTGTGGAGAAGAAATTTCGCATGATCAACGTGCAAATCGAAAGACCGAAAGCCGAGTGCACGATGATCATCGGCCAGAGCGTGTCGTAGAGACCGATGAGATTGAAAAACCGAAAAAGCGGTATCAGCACGATCTGAGGCGGAAAAAACATACCGGCAATTACGAAGATGAATAGCGCCTGACTGCCTTTGAACGGAAGTTTACTGAATACGTAGCCGGTCAGAACCCCGAACAGTATCGAAACCACGGTGGCGGGAATGGTAACGAGTACAGAGTTCAGCGCGTAGGAGCGAACGTGACCGTTCACCCACGCTTCGAAGAAATTGTCGAAGCGTAATGCGTGCGGCAGCTTCCACAACCCATCTGCCGCAATTTCGGCGTTGCTTTTGAATGCCGTCAATATGACACCCAGCACCGGCGCGATGTAGACGAGCAGGAAGGCCACGAGGAGCAGATGGAAAAGTATCCGCGCCGTCATCGGCATCTGCCCGGTCGCACGACCGGCTATCTCCCTTCTCGCGCGGCGGCTCACCGGTTGCGTCCTCCCACTACTCATGGATGTGCTCCAGCGATCGGACCTGTCTGAAGTAGAAGGTGATAAGTATCATGGCGATAACGAAAAGTACAACCGATACCGCACTGCCGTAGCCCATATAGTAGCTTTCGAACGAAACGTCGTACATGAACATGCCGAGCGTATCCGAAGAGTGGAACGGACCTCCCTTCGTCATTATATAAACCACATCGAAGCTCTTCAGCGAGTTGAGAATCGACAGAGCAATGGTGACTACCGTCGCCGGGCTCAAAAGGGGGATGACGACGCGGCGCAGCGACTGCCGGTAACTTGCCCCGTCGATTTCCGCAGCTTCCGTCAGCTCCCGCGGAACGGCAGTCAGGCCGGCCAGAAAGATAACCATTGCGAGACCGGTTTGCTGCCATGACCACGCAACAATGACCGCCGCGAGCGCGGTGCTGGAGTCGGCGAGCCATGCTATCGCGATTTTGCCGAGGCCGATCGAGCGGAGAAAAACGTCGAGCAGACCCCAGTCCGGCCGATAAATCCAGATCCAGACCTGCCCGACGACTGCCAGCGAGAGACAGATCGGCAGATAAAACATCGACTTGAAAAGCTTCGCCCCCCAGACTCCCCGATGCAGCATCAACGCCAGCGCGAGGCCGGCTCCGGTCGGAACCACGATCGCGGCCGCCATCCAGACAGCGGTGTTCTTGATAGCGTTCGCAAA
>DATKUF010000184.1:0-2806 GCA_035530755.1 Spirochaetia bacterium
GTTCCCCCGAGCGTCGAGCGGCACCAGAGTGGGACCATTGCCGCTCACTACGATCCCCGCGACGGAGCTGCGCCGCGGCATCCGCGCAACCAGGCTTTCGACGGCACCTTCCCATGTCGCGGCGTGCCACCGGTAGAGGTCCTCCTCGTGAAAAAGCACCTGCTCCCGACTGAGGACATCCGCGCGGCCGGTCACATCGACCAGTGCTGCCTTCACTGAGGTAGTTCCGATATCGATACACAGAAGATTGCGCTGGTCGCCTGAGGTTTCGCCGGTAGGTCGTTCCACTCAACTTACCTACCACGACGCGGGCGCGTCGTCAATCCCACCCGTCGCTTTACAGTCATCCTCCCCTTCTGTACGATGAAGAGGTTTCAAACCTCCGGAGGGACCTGTGCACAGACGCTCGACGCGAATCCTTCTTTTAGTCATGTCACTTCTCACCGCAATGCTTCTTCTGGCGTGCTCGGGGAGTCGGGCGCAGGCGCCCACGGCATCTCCGTTCCGAATCGCGCTCTTCATCCCCGGGAACATCGCCGGAAATCCGGAATTCGAGCTTCTCACCATGGGCGCCGATCGGGTCGCAAAAGAACATGGAAATGTCGTCCTGACAACCGTCGAGGGTGGATACAATGACGCCGAGTGGTCGAAAAGGTTGGCCGACCTCGCGACGTCAGGACAATACAATCTCATCGTCACGGCAAAACCCGTGATGGCCCAAGCCTGTGCGAACCTCTCTGCGTCGCACCCGAAACTGAAATTTCTTGTCTTTGACGCCTACCTTGCGGGAAACAGGAGCATACACACGGTCCTCTTCAACCGGCGGGAAGAGGCTTTCCTCGCAGGCTATTTCGCGGGCATGGTTACCACGTCACCCAAAGCGAGTCTCAAACGGGCAAACCCGAATCTGGTTGCCGGACTTCTTGTCGGACAGCGCGATCCGCTCATGGATAAGGTGATAAGCAAAGCTTACGAACTTGGTCTGAAAGTGGTGAATCCGGCGATCAGTCTCGACTATCGGGAATTGGGGAACTGGTTCGACGAAGCCAAAGCAGGCGAGCTTGCACGAAGCATGATTGCAGCAGGCGCGGACGTGATCCTGACCGTCGCTGGAGCGGGAAACGCCGGCGTTGTCAACGCTGCCAAGGACGCCGGCGCGTACGTTGTGTGGTTCGACTCATCCGGCAACAGTAAGGCACCGGGAGTAGTCATCGGAAGCGCGACGATCGCCGCAGACCGTGCCGCGTACGAGAAGATCGGCTCGGCGTTAGCGGGAAAGCTGGCATATGGCGAGGCCGTCGTACTGGGCGTCAAGGCAGGTTACGTCGGCTTTGATCAGAAGAATTCACACTACAGAAAGGACGTCCCACACGCAATACAGACGGCCATTTCCGCCATGATGGAACGCATGACTTCGGGCTCATTCCGATTGGAAATGCCGATAAGTTTCTAAATCTGTACCGACTCTCCAACAAGTGCCGTCAGAGTCTGTTCGATCTGCCGCGCGGTCGAAGCAAGGCCGTGCCGTCGAGCGGAAATCTCCCGGTAGACATTTTCGAGCCGTAAATTCCCGGCGGTTCCCGACGAAGTGCGCAGACCGATCGATTCAGCCGGATCCCGATCGGCAAGCTCCGACAGATGAGCTGCTACCTCCCGGTAGGCATCCCGGAAGCTCGTTCCCTTAACTACCAGTTCGAGTGCTGCATCCGTTGCGAAGACTTCCGGCGTGAAGGATGAGGCCAATCGGTCCGTATCGATTTCCAACCGATCCACGGTGAGTCGCGCAATTTGAAGGCATTCCAGCGTCAGCGCCAGGCCGCGCAGAAACGGCTCCTTCGTTTCCTGAAAGTCCCGGTTGTATCCTGAAGTGAGCCCGCGAACGATGGACTTCACCTGTGCCGCGGCCGCCGAGAGAGTCGACGATTTCGCTCGAAGAAGTTCCAGCCCGTCCGGATTTCGTTTCTGGGGCATGATGCTCGAACCCGAACAAAGCTCCTCCGGCAGCCGAAAATAGCCGAACTCGGGCATCGAGAAAAGTATGAGATCCTGAGCGAGCTTGCTGAGCGTAAGACCGATCTGGTCCAGCGAATCGAGGATCACCGCTTCCAGCTTACCTCTGCTGTTGTTTACCGAGAGCACGTTGTTCTGAATGCCCGCAAAACCGAGCAGTCCCGCGACCAGCTCTCTGTCCAGGGGAAGCGGCACGCCATAACTCGCGGCCGACCCTAGAGGCGAGCGATTGTTCAAGGTGAAGGCCTGATCCACCAGAGCCAGGTCATCCAGTAGAAGCTCCGCGAAGGAGGCAGCCCATAGTCCGACCGAGCTCGGCATCGCGACCTGCATGTGAGTTCGGCCGACCATCGGCACCGCCTGATGCTTTTCGGCAAATTCGGCGAGAGCACGCGCGAGATCCAGCGAAGCTCCCATGATGTCGATGAGCCGGGCACGTGTGAAGATTCTGAGCGCTGCGATCACCTGATCGTTCCGCGATCTGCCGGTGTGTATCTTCTTGCCCACATCACCGAGATCTTTCGTGAGGCGATTTTCGATGGCGGTGTGACAGTCTTCCTCCTCCTTCCTGATGGAAAAGGTCCGTTTGACCGACTCACCGATTATCCGTTTGAGGCCGCCGTGGATCGACTCGATCTCATCGGCGCCCAGGAGGCCTATACCGGCAAGCATGCGCGCGTGCGCCAGGCTGGCCACGCAATCGGAGGTGACAAGACGCAGGTCAAGAAGGTAGTCACGGCCGACGGTGAAGCGCTCGACGAGCTCGTCCATCTGGTAGTCTTTCTGCCACAGTTTA
>DATKUF010000185.1:0-2235 GCA_035530755.1 Spirochaetia bacterium
CTCTCCGCCTCGCGTTTTCTGCCGAGTCCGCGCAGCGAACGGAAGATACCGAAAGCCGTGCCCGAGCCCCAGAAGAGAACCCCAATAATTGCGAATACGGGTGAGCGGGGGCTCCTTCAAGAGTGAGATTGTCGAGCTCGAGTTGCTTAACGGCGAGCGCTCGCACTCGCTTTGTCGGTCTCGGCCAAGCCGTACCGCGCCGGGTGGGCCTCGCACGGCATGGTTCTGAACGCAGCATGTACCAGACTTATCGACTTCGCGCTCAGATCCCCTTTCTCGAGAAGGCCCATCATCCAACGATCAATATTGACAGTGCGAATTGAAACGAGTTTACGCTCGCCAAAATAGGGAAGCACATGACGGGTAATGTAGCCGGCGCTGGTCTTTGCGTGAGAGCGGCCGATCTGCTGACCACGAGCCAGTTTCCCGCGTATATATTCGGATTTCTCGAAGTCCCAGAAGTCACCCACAAACTCTCCGAACGGCATGTTCCGCTTGCCTGGAAGCAATACACTGCCGCTCTTAATCTGCTCATCAGCCCAGTTGGCGGCGGCAGACTTGCTCGTCATCCCGGAGGAAACAGCGACGAGATACTTCCCAGTGTCGGTATCGCGAAACTTGAGGTAGATGAAGTGGCGGGACTTCTTGGTTGTCGGTTTCATTTGCAGGGAGTAGGGCCGTTTCGGAGGTTCCAGATTCACACCTTCCTTTCTTGGCCGCGACCCTCTCAGAGTCATTGCCAAGGTCAGACTCGTGGCACGAAACGGAAATCCGGTCTCCCCGTAAATCCTTCCATCTGAAAAAACTATACCTGGAGGATGGGGGATTCGAACCCCCGGCCTATAGATTGCGAACCTATCGCTCTACCAACTGAGCTAATCCCCCGCAAACAAGCGATGTGTATTTTAACGAGAAAACGCGTGCGTGGCAATCGGTCTTGCGTGCTGAACCACCGCAATTGAACCCTACTCGATCGTTACGGTGAGCCCCTCTTTGGCCAGATCAATGTCGAGCCCGTGTTCCCGGCCGCTGCGACGGTACTCCACGACGAGACGGTTAAGCTCCTCATCGCTGCGTTCCGGGTCATGATGGAACAGCACGAGCCTTCGGGCGCGGGAGGCAATTGCAGTTTCCACCGCGTCTTCGAGTGAGCTATGCCCCCAACCGATGCGTGCTTTCAGATACTCTTCGCGAGTGTATTGCGCGTCATGAATCAGGAGGTCGGTCTCGCGAAAGAAAGCACGAAGGCGCTCATTTTCCGCCTCAGCGGCGCGGGTGGCTTCGACCGCAATTTCGGCGTCATAGTCGGGATCGGCGGGATCGCTTGGAAAGACGTTGCGAAACGGCTCAGTGTCGTAGGCGGTGACCACCGAACGTCCCCGGTATTCAAAACGGTAGCTGAGACAGCGCACCGGGTGGTTCAGGTATTTTGTCCGAACCGCCATGCCGTCGGGGAGATCGACGGTTTCCTCACGCAGCTCGTGGAACTGCAGATCTGCGGCGAGTTCGCCGGAGTGTACCGGAAAGTACTGATAGCTCAACTGGTGGCCAATCACCTTCCGAAGAGACTCGTCCTCCCATGTTACCGGCCCATACAGGTCGATCGAGGTGCCGCTGGTGTAGATTGGAGCGAAGAACGGGAATCCCATTATGTGATCCCAATGGGTGTGTGTCAGGAAAAGAAATAGATGGAGGGGATCTCCATCGCCGCGGACGGCGCGGTCCCGCAACAGCGTGTCTCCCAGCTCCCGAATTCCGGTTCCCGCATCGATGATTATGCGATTATCGTCGCCGTATTGGAGCTCTATGCAAGCGGTGTTTCCGCCAACACCGACGGTGTTTGCGCCGGGAGTCGGAATCGATCCGCGGACGCCCCAGAACTTTACGTGCATCATATCAGTTTCAGGAATATCTCCGCCTTCTGAATTTCCGCGTCCACGGTTTCGGTGAGCCCATCCATGATCTCGTTGTCGATCTGCAGCGTTTTGGCGACAGTCGGATCGAGCCCGGCCGGAAATCGGTCACCGGCATCGCCAATGCTTTTCTGGTTAACATAGTGGCTCGCCGCATGTACCGTGTAGACGATGTTCCGGTCCGGTCCGTCGTAACCCGTCGGATCGTGGTGATGGCTCACGGTATCTCGAATTACCGGTCCGAGGCGCCACGCTTCAACGATGATTCTGCCGGAGTCCGTGTGATCGAAACCAAGCAGCTCCCGTTCCACCGTCGATAGCG
>DATKUF010000186.1:0-14347 GCA_035530755.1 Spirochaetia bacterium
CGTGGGATCAATCGAATCCGGATCATAGGGGACGACTCGGTCTGTGATGGTGGAGAAAAAGTGAACGGTCCAGGGTTGACGTCCAAAGTCTGTGTTGGTGATCTGGTTTTTCCAGGTGCCGAGAAGCCGCAGATGAGTCAGATCGTTGAGGGGATTCGTTCCGGTCTTCACGAAGCCGCTCACCGGGTCGAAGCCGTCAAAGTAGGCGTCCGCCGCGTAGACCGGGCTGTGTTTGCTTGCAACGATCATGATTGCCCGCTGCCCGCTCTGTCCCTGCCCAGTCCCCGTTCCCTGGTTCTGACCGTCGCCGGGGCTCTGCCATTTGTCGGCCGGAATGCCCTGAAGTCCACCCTGTCCGTTCTGGTCGGGCTGGCTGCCGAATGGGCCATTTCCCCGATTTCTGCCGAACTGACGCCCGTTCAATCCGAACGGATCGTACTGGTCGTTCCGAAGACTCCCGTTGTCGGGGAATCCCCGCCCGGATTGATCAAGGGGAATCGGCTTCGGATGCACCGGGCGATTGAGAAGATTCGCTACCACCGTGTGCTTCACAAAATTCGGCGGAACGAGGAACGCGAGCGCGAGAAGGACCGGAATTCCCACCGCGAGATACACGGTGACTTCTTTGCGCGCTCGGGATGAGCCGCCATCGCGCGCGCCGTTCTTTGTCCGTGGGTTGTGACTCTTCGGCTGCTCTCCGTCGGTAACGAGGTCCATTCCTGTCATCTGCTGGTCCCGGATGGCTCGCTGCGAGGTAAAGTAGAGAACCAGGCCGTGAATCAGGAACGCGACAACCGTCAGCGCCATGATGAGCTGCGTGAGCCCGGCCGTTGCCCGGGCGATGTCCTCCGAGGCCTGAGAGAAGGTCAGCATTCGGTAGTAAAAAAGCCCCAGGAAGAACTGCTCGATAACAAATATTCCGCGAGCGCGCGTTCCGATGTGAAAGATCAAAGTCGTCAGCGCGAAGGAGACGAACGCAGCCCCGAGGATCAACCAGAATGAATCCATTCCCGGAACGACAAAAACCGTGATTATGAGCGCCGCAAGCGCGGCTCCCAGCCAGACCCGCATTCTGAAGCGCGGAGGCGACAGAAAAAAAGCAATTGCCATTTCTGCGGGGACGAGAAAGAACCAAATGAGGGCACTTACCCTGTCATATGGAACAACAATCGCCGGATTGATGAACGGAAGGGCGAAGGCAAGTAGATACAGAAACAGTCGCGAAAAAAACAGGATCGTCATAAAATCCGATCCTCCTCCCGCAAATCATACTGCAACCGATTTTAGATGACAAGGTTGCTCATGGATTGTCGGGTTACCACTCGAGAAGAACCTTCCGCTCGACAAGCTCAATATTCTGCCCGCTCTGAACAGGCGGATTTGTCCGATCGCGTTCCCGGACCGGGACAAAGCGCGCAGGGAGGAAGGCTGACAGGGTTGGGAAGAACTCCTTCCCGAGAACGCTGAACCGGATAACATTGGGCACCGGCAGCGAAGAAGCCACGGATGGAGCCGGACGAACAACGCCGGGTCCGCCGGTTCCGCGCGATCCACCGGTTCCACGTGCGGGCTTTGGTCCGAAAACAGTCCGGTAAACGGTGGTGAGCCCCTTTGTCTGGGTCTGCAGGAAACCCGAAAGCCCGTCGTCGTAGGCAGTCGAAAAGACTGTGCTGTCCCGGTCCCGTCGATCCTGATCCCCCGCCGGAGCTTCGTCGTCGCCCGGCCCCCCGACGATGAACGGAGGCTCCTCTTCTGAATTGAGATCGCTGACCGATCGCGAGAACTCGTGAATATCCTCTTCGCTTTCGAGTACCGTGGTTCCGCGGCCCGTCACAACCCGGAAATGGAACTCCGGATGCTCGCGCTTGACCCGGAACAGGTAGGCAATGAGCCAGCTCTTGAGAACGTTCAACTGGGCGAGCGACTCCATGGTCTCCCGAGCGTGTTTGCCGCCCGGCGAAAGGAAGTGACGAAAATGGACGGTGACGATTTGCGTCTGTTCCTGGGTAACCGGGGATGTACGCGTGTAGAGCTGAGTAAGACGCGAGGAGGCTTTCCAGTTGATGTCCCTGAAGCGGTCGCCCGGCACGTATTCGCGCATATAGTAGCGCTCTTCGTCCGGCTGTTTGGTTCGACTTGTCTCTTTGTCGCCACCGGCTGCCTGAATTGGCGGAATCTGGCTGCCGGAGAAGGGCGCCGGCTGGACCGGCAGCGCGAAAAGTTGTCGCGTCCCGAATCGAGAACGGGTCAAGCCGAAGACGTCGCCGATATGAAACTCGGTTCGGAACTCGATTCGTCCGCACAGAGGGAAGAAAAGCGGCAGTTCGATGCGACGCGGATTCTCACTCGCGACGTCCCGGTGGAACGACAGGAGGGCTTTTCGTCCCGCAACCAGCCGCCCGAGAAGAACCACATGGACGCGGAAAAAAAGCCGTGGAGGAGCTCCGTTCAACTGCACAACGGGATTATCACCCGAGGTGCGCGCGTAGAGCGGCGCTGAGAAATCCCAGGTTGCTTCGGCTTTCGACAGTCGCTCTGCCTGCCATCTGCCAAGAAGCGCGAGCAACATCAGCGCAAAGATAGCGGCGACCGCGATTGCGAGTCCATAGGCATTGCGGGAGACCACGCTTCTGCCGAGCAGATAGACGGCCAGAACAAATAAAACGGTTCCGGATACGGTGAAAGGGTAGTAGTTGGAAAACCTGTTCCAGCTGCGGCCGAGGAAGCCTCCCCGCTGCGCCCGCGACGGGGATTCGGCGTGCTCGGTTACCGCAGATTCATCGACGACCGAATCAGACATGGCGGTCCTCAGGGACGCCGCTCGACAGGGACCGTATTGAGTATCTCTTCGACAACCGGTTGCGCCGGCTGAGCGGGATTTTTCATGACCAGGCGATGTGACATCGCCGGAGAGAGAATCTCCTTAATCGTATCAATGGTCACATAGTCCTCTCCCCGGACCAGCGAGACGGCTCGGGCGAGCCTGGATACTTTGACACCCGTGCGCGGACTCGCGCCCATCAGGACTTCCGGGTGCTCGCGGGTGTGGCGCACGCACGCGACAATGTAGTCGATTACTTCCGGGCTTATCGCGACCGAATCCACCAACTCCTTCCACTGGAGAATGCGTTCGAATCCGATCACCGGACCGAAGTGCTTCCAGGAGTCGGTTCGGCCGTGCTGGCGGACGATTTCCGCCTCGTCGGCTTCGCCGGGAAATCCCATTGAAAGCTGGATCATGAACCGGTCTAGCTGCGGTGCGGGCAGTGGAAAAAGGTGAGCGCCCTTCAGGTTCATCGTCGCGATAATGAAGAACGGATCGGACAGAAGAAGGGTGCGTCCTTCCACCGTCACGTTCTGTTCCTCCATCGCCTGGAAAAAACTCCCCTGCGTTTTGGGTGTGAGGAGGTTGATTTCGTCGCAAAGCACAAAATGGGCAAAAATCGGTCCGCGATGAAACAACAGCTCATGACTTGAACCAACGATACGGTTGTAACCGAGGATATCCTGCGGGAGGAGGTCTACCGTGCACTGGATTCGACTGAAATCATCCATCGGAACCACATCGCCGACACCTGATCCGTTCGGGTTTGTGGATGCTCCGCGACCGTTTGTCGGCACGACCGTTGTGGCGTCAGAATTGGCCGCGTTTCGTTTCCAGTCGATCGATCCCGCAAGGGCGCGGGCGAGCGAAGTCTTACCGACACCATGGGAATCCGCAAGGATAACGTGTCCGCCGGCGATGTTCGCCGCAATGAGGTATTCCAGTTTCCGGTTGTCGATATAGATCACGGATTTGATATTATTAATGAGGTCCGTTACCTCGTCCTTCACCGCGAAGGGTGCGTTGGTATTCATTAGCTATATAGTGGGAATCTATACCACTCGTTGTCAAGGGAGACCGATGGGAGAGTTATCCGACCCGATGAGAGCGTGGGCGCGCGATAGCGAGGAACGCTGAATTGACAGTCAAAAATCACCATCAGCGTGGCACAGGCCTTGAATACTTCCTGTTTGGCTCGGATTACTATCCCGAACAATGGGACGCGGCCACACGGAGCGGCGACATCGACAGGATGCGTGAAGCCGGATTCAATTGTGTGCGGATGGGGGAATCCGGCTGGAGCCTGATCGAATCTGCCCCGGGCCGCTTCGACTTCCGGTTCTTCGACGAGCAGATCGATGCGCTTGGCGCTGCGGGAATCCGCACAATCCTTGGTACGCCTACGGCGGCACCGCCGATCTGGCTCTCGCAGCTCTACCCCGAAGTGCTTCGCGTGGATGTGGAAGGCAGGCGAATGGCGCATGGCTCGCGCCAGCACGCATGCTACAGCTCACCGCGTTTTCGCGAGCGATCGGTGATCGTGGTTCGTGCGCTTGCCGAGCACTACCGGGAAAACGCGAATGTCGTGGGCTGGCAACTGGACAACGCGTATTCTCTTCACGATCGGGAATGCTTCTGCGATAGCTGCCGCGAGCGATTTCGACGCTTTCTCGAGAAGAAGTATGGGTCGCCTGAAGAGTTGAACCGCGCCTGGGGCACTGCATTCTGGTCCCAGACCTATTCCGCGTTCGCCCAGATTGACCCGCCTTTTCCTGCCCGGCCGGCGCAGGAAAATCCGGCGGCCTCGCTCGACTACCGGTTGTTTCTCAATGCTTCCCTTGTCGAGTTCCAGCATGCGCAAGTCGAGCTTCTTCGAGCGGCGAACCCGGCGTGGTGGGTTACGCACAACTTCGTGCTTTCCGGGATGGACTATCTCGCCCTGACCGCAGAATTGGACTTCGCCGGATTCAGCTACTATCCGCTTTTCGCGGCCCCGCCGCATCGCGGGGCCCTGGGCGCAGCCGCCCTCGACACGGTGAGGAGTTTCGACGGGAACTTCATACTTCCCGAACTTCAGTCGGGTCCCGCGGGGCGGGGAGATTATCGGCAGGACACTCCGCATCCGGGCCAGACACGCCTTTTCGCCTACCAGGCGGTCGGACGGGGCGCCGACGGTATTCTTCACTTCCGATTTCGGACAGCGCGGTCCGGGGCCGAGCAGTCATGGGGAGGAATTCTCGGCGATGAAAACGGTGCGCGATTTGAAGAGGTCTGCCGCGAGGGTCGGGAGTTCGCACGGCTGGGTCCGCTCCTTCGCGGGTCGACCATTTCGCCTGAGATCGGGATTCTGGTCGACTACGGACTTCCGGAGCTCAGTCACCGTCCGGTGACGCTCGGTCTGCCGTCTCCCGCGGAGTGCGGCTGGACAATTCATCGGACGTTCTATGACGCCGGATACTCGGTCGGGTTCGTGAATCCGCTTGACAGTTTCTCTTCGTTCAAGTTGCTCGTGCTCCCCGCATGGCCCATAATCGAGCCCGACCTGTTCGAGCGGCTTTCGACCTACGTCCAGCTTGGTGGAACCCTTCTGGTGACGGCACGCACCGGGATAAAGGACGTCCACAGCAACATGCTGGCGGAAGCTCCGCCGGGTCCCCTCAGTCGGCTCGCCGGAATCCGCGTCTCCTCGGCAACGCGGATAAACTATCCCGACCTTTTTCCCAATGAGATCAGATTTGGTCTCAATGACGCCGACGCACCTGAAATCGCGTCCATGATTCCTGGAGTGCGTCAAAGTCTCTGGCTCGAGTGTCTGTCACCGGAGGACGACTCCACCGATGTTCTCGGCCGGTGGACGGAACCGCCGGTTGCCGAACGCCCTGCACTTACGCTCCATCGCTTCGGGCTGGGGAAGGTTCGTTATGTCGGGACTTTCCCCGATGCAAGAAATTTCAAACCGTTGCTTTTTCCGCTGGCCGGGGAGGCGAATCTTGTACCGTTTGTTTCATCGTTGACACCGGGAATAGAAATCTCCGTGCGGGAAAACAACGACAACAGCTTCTACTTCGTCCTGAACCACACGCCGGTGGAGACTCTGCAACGCGGCCTTCCGGGAGGGGAACTGATCATCGGCCCGCCGAAGGTTCAGGCAACCCGCCAGCCATCAGGCACGTTGGATCTGATGCTTTCCGGGTATGACGTCGCGGTCATCCAAATCGAGAAAGCCGCAAAAACCCAGTGAGCTTGAACCACTGCCGCGCGCGTGTGATAATGAGCATACTCAGTGCGTATGGACAGGAGGAATGATGATGAAACCGGTGAACTGGGGAGTCCTTGGTGTTTCGGGCCATTTCATAAAACGCATCTGGCTTCCCGCCCGCGATTCTTCTCTCGCACAAGTCGTCGCGATCGCCTCCCGAAGCGGCTCGCGTTCAAAAGAGGCCGCAGAGCGGTATGGTATTGAAAAAGGGTACGGATCTTACGAGGAGTTGCTTGCAGACAAGAGCATCGAGGCGGTCTATATGCCTTTGCCGAACCATATCCACCTGGAGTGGATCAAGAAGGCGGCGGATGCCGGCAAACACATTCTCTGCGAGAAGCCTCTGTGCCTCAACGCAGCCCAGACCGAACAGGCAATCGAATATGCGCAGAAGAAGGGTGTGCTGCTGATGGAAGCGTTCATGTATCGGTTCCACCCGCAATGGCGCCGGGTCGATGACCTGATTCGCTCGAACGAAATTGGCGCGGTTCATTCGGTGCAGTGTTTCTTTTCCTACAACAATGCGAACCCGAAAGACATTCGAAATCAGGTTGAAACCGGGGGCGGAGGGCTTCTCGATATCGGCTGTTATGCGGTTTCAAGCGCTCGCTTCGCGATGGGCCGCGAACCGGACCGGGTAGTCTCGCTCGTGCAGCGCGATTCTCGATTCAACACCGACGTCCTCGCATCCGCGATGATGGATTTTGGGGGCGCTCACGCGATCTTCACGGTAAGTACGCAAATGTTCGGCGACCAGCGCGTGGAGGTGCACGGGACCGGAGGCTCGATTGCAGTACATCTCCCGTTCAATGTCTTCCCGGACGTACCCGTCCGCGTGACGGTCACCAACGGGGTCGGCGCCCGAGATATCTTCACCGGCCCTGTCGACATGTACGGCCTTCAGCTCGATGCATTCTCCTGGGCCGTTCGCAACAAAGAAGCGGCGCCGACCCCGCCTTCGGACGCGCTGGCCAACATGAAGGTGCTCGATGCCATATTCCGCTCCGAGAAGAGCAGCGCCTGGGAGAAAGTGCAATAGCTGTTGCCGTACCGGCGTGCATCGGCTCTTGATCAGTTGCTCAGATGACCCCAGTCGATCTTGTAGCCTATCTTGTCGGCAAGACTGTTCAGTTCGGCATCGGTGTGGTACTCCATTCCACCGGGCGATACGGTAATTCCTGAGTCGGTCTTCTTGAAAACGTATGCCTGGTGGTGCGGGGCGCGGACGTCCATCGTTCTGGTATCGGTGGCGTCTGTCATGTCCACCACGCCGTGGCAGGCGCATATGTAGCTGTCGTTCTGGTCGAGCACTTTCACAAAGAACGTCGTGCCGCGGATTCCTCCGGTGGCCGTGGGTGTTCGAACCAGCAGGTTCTGCGTGCCCCCGAGTGCGGAAAGCTTTGCGAACACGCCGGCGAAAGTGCCGGTCTTCATGTCAATGGTTTTGGCATTCTCGGAAATAGTGAGCACGGCAATCGTGTTCTCCGCGAAGTGGATGATATTTTGACCGTTGAAGACAACGTCCATGCTCGACGCAGAGCCTGTCTGCACACGATCGCCCGGTTGTACAACCTGACCGAAATCGACCGGCTTGCCATCTATCGAAGCGTCACCGACGAAGTACTGAACCACTCCGTGCGGATGTCCGACAATCGTTGAGTTTTCACCCGAGCCATTCGCAAAGACCGGCAGAATCGCCGCCGAGAGCGCAAGAATTGGCAGGAGAATCAACACGATTCGTGGCTTTCTCATATCTGACCCCTTTGGCTCTCATCATAGCGCGAATGTTCGGCAGCAACAATGAGACTTTTTGACGGGTCAGTCGGACCCGGGATACTGCGAGTCGAACACATAACGGGAAGAGTCTCCATCGTCACAGAGCCAGTAACCCGCGTTGCATCGCTTCCCGGACCGCTTCGGCGCGATTCACTACCCCGAGTTTTCCGTACACTGATGCGACGTGGTATTTCACCGTGTTCTCGCTTATTCCGAGCCTCTCGGCAATCTCGCGATTCCGACATCCCTGAAGGATCAGCACGAGAACCTGCTCCTCGCGCGCCGAGATCGGCTGCCGGTTGTCCGATCCGCCGACAGCATCGTTCGCTGAACCTTGTGGAACGCTCTGTCCGGGACTCGCAAGGCGGGTCATACCGGGAAAGACGGGGTCACCTGAATCGGCGTACAGGTCGAAGTCGTACGTCACCAGTCCGGTGGCGACGGAAACAGCGGCACTTAAAAGCGTATCCGCCGGACAATCGCCGGCAAGCAAGCCCCACGGGCGGTCGAGATCTGCGAAAATCGGCCCGGCCGCCGGATCATCGCAGAGCAGGATCAATCCCGGTTCTCCGGGCATTCGACTCAAAAGCTCGTCGAGCCGAACGCGATCAGGTGAATCGTTCCCGGCGAGATCCCAGATAAAGATGTCGGCCGCTGCACGGCGGGGCCCGATTTCCCGGAGGTCCCGGGCACGAACGACGAGCTGGAAGCCGCGCGCGTGTTTGAAGGTTGTAGTCAGAAACTGAAGGCGGCCATCGGCGGCCGCCAGCAAACTAATCCGTATCAGCCCGCCGTCCCGCTCTGGAACCATCTGCGCATTCTCCTCGCGCCCTGGTGAGCACCGTGACGCCATCCGCCTCCCCATCGATGTCCGGCGAATCCGGCGTCCCGCGGCACCGCTTCAGGCGTTGCCTGGACCCGGGAAAGCTCGCCGCCGCGCAGGATTTCGAGTTCGACAGGTGCTCCGGTCCCCGATTTGTCCATCGCCTCCAGAAGTTCCTCGTGTGAAGTGACCGGATGCGAGGCAACTGCCGTGAGGATGTCCCCTGTGACGAGGCCGGCGGTTTCCGCCGGGGATCCGGGTTCGACCGAGATCACGAGTAATCCGGTCGCCTGGGTCCGTCCGAGCTTCTTCGCGAGGCCCACCGAAAGTTCGACTTCCTGACTGCGTATGCCCAGGTATCCGCGCACAGGGAGCTTGTGCTCGGCGATACGCGCCGCGGTTTCGAACGCGAACGGTGCGGGAATGATGAGTCCGCCGTTTGCGATCTCCATCGGACCACTGCCTGCCGCACGAATTCCAATCAGGCTGCCGTCGACGTCGACGACCGGGCTTCCCGCAAAACCCGGGAACAGTGGCGCATCGGTTTGGAAGTATCCGGGAATCTCTCCGCCCTGGCCTCTCCACGTGCCACCCGCGCATCGAATCATCTCGAGCTTGGCCTCAACCCCATCGTACGAAGGTATCGCCACGCTGACCGCCAGCTCCCCCACATGGACCGGCAGGGAATCGGCCCGCAGCGTGAATCCCGCGATCGTCAGTGCTGTTTCGATCTTCAGCAGCACCAGGCCGGTTGACGGGTCCTGTCCCACTACCTTTGCTTCGATATCGCGAAAACTCTTCGCCCCGCCGACGCCTGGCGTCGAGGTGAGCTCGCGAACCGTAACCGTTTCGTTCTCGGCTGCATACACCGCGGCGGTGAGCACGTGATGTTCGTCGTATTTCACGCCGGTTCGGGTCTCGGCATCCTCGGCCCGCACTTGAACGAGCGATTTCGACACAGCCTGAACCAAATCGCTGAGCGATTGCGAAAGCTCTTTGAGCGGCTGAGCGCTGTTCGACGTGTAACCTTTTTCCATAGTTGCACCTCCAGAAACTTAGTCCAATCAAGCTACTGAGGCAATGCGGCGGAAAGTACTACCCGAACGGGTAGGAGCGCGCTGCCGCGACCGATTTCGTTTGATTTCGTGTCGCTTGTCCCGTCCGAACCGTTCTGGTAGACTCCTATCGGCCTTTCCAAAAAGCATACGATGATCAGCTGGAAAAAAAACCTCTACGCAATCTGGTTGGCAGAGCTGTTCGCCATCGCCGGATTCAATGCCTCAATGCCCATCATACCGTTCTACCTTCAGGACATGGGCGTGACTGATGCGAACGAGCTCAACTTCTGGGTCGGGATAATTCAATCCGTCTCGGCGATTGCACTCGGCCTTGTCGCACCAGTCTGGGGGCGCCTCGCCGACAGTTACGGCCGCCGGCCAATGCTCCTGCGCGCGATGTTCGGCGGGAGTATCGTTATCGCCCTCATGGGATTCGCAACCACCCCGTGGCAGCTTCTGGCGCTCCGGACCTTCCAGGGACTCTTGACCGGAACCGTCGGCGCAGCGACAGTCCTCGTTGCCGCCACCGTTCCCATCGAAGAGACCGGTTTCGGAATGGGTCTTCTGCAGACTGCGATTTTTGTCGGCGGTTCCGTCGGGCCCATGATCGGCGGATTTGTTTCCGACCTCACGTCCCACCGCGCGACGTTCTATGTCACGTCGCTGCTCCTCGCTGCAGGCGGTCTGATCGTTGCACGTTTTGTCCATGAAGAGTTCACTCCCCAGAAAGCAGTCGGTTCGTTTCTCCGGCGTATCGTTCCGGATTTTTCTCCGGTGCTTCATTCGGCACCACTGCTTGCGCTTCTGGGGATATCCTTCGCGATCCAGATGGCCAACGGTGTAGTTAATCCGATTCTGCCCCTCTTTGTGCAGCAGATAACGTCGAATCCGTCGCTGGTCGCTTCCGAAACGGGAATGGTGCTGGGTTTTGGAGCACTGAGCGCGGCGCTTGCCGCCGCTATCATCGGTCGGTTCAGCTTTCGGTTGGGCTATAAGAGAACGCTTACCATTGCGCTCGCCGGAGCATTTCTCCTGACCGTTCCGCAGGCATTCAGTCACACAACGGTCGAACTTCTCGTCTTCCGGCTGTTCGGAGGATTCTTCCTGGGCGGGGCACTTCCGTCGGTCAACGCACTCATCGCCCGCAACACCTCCGCTTCGAACCAGGGAAGCGTCTATGGCATCAACACAAGCGTGAGCTCGGGGGGTATGGCAGTCGGGCCTGCGCTCGGAGCGGTCGCAGCAGTAGCCTGGGGATATCCCTCAACGTTCCTGTTGACCGCCGCAATTCTTCTGATAACCACACTGGCGCTGGCGATAGTCCCCCGCGCGCGGGCGCGCGCACGACGCACCGCGTCACCTGCGAGGCGGGTCAGCGGATCGGAGAGAGAACGGGATGGAAACGACATCGGCGTTTGAACGCGAAAGTGGCGAAAAACAACGTCTCTAACAGCACCGAAGCGGCGGGTTCCTCTGAAGAGCGCGCGAACGCCGTCCCGGAGCAGGCTCAAGGACGGAATTTCCGCTGGAGAGCGGGCCGGGAGACTCCCGGCCCTCGAATTGGCTACTGCGCGTAGGATCCGGTGATGTAGTCCATCAGCGCCTTCTTCTCAAACTCGGCGTTGGAAAGCTGCGACTTCACCGCGTCTCCGATCGAAACGATGCCTACCAGCCGATCACCGTCGATGATCGGGAGGTGGCGGATCTTGCTCTTGGTAAACATGTTCAGCGCGTATTCGACCGAGTCATCCAGATGACCGATTATCAGCTTGTCTTTCGGCGTCATGATTTCGGTTACCGGCCGGTCCATGGCGCACCCTTCCAGGTTCCGGAGAATGTCCCTTTCGGAGACAATTCCCTCGATCTGCCCTGCCTTGTTCACCACGACAACAGTCCCGATGTGTTTTTCGTTTAACGTCCGGAGGACCTGAAGTACAGTCGTCGTTGGTGCTATGGTCTGGACTGCGCTCCCCTTCTGTTCCAGGATGTCACGGATTTGCATTGCACCCTCCTCTGGTTGCGGACCTGCCTGACGGTCCGCGGCGTCAGCCGGTTGATCCGGCTTCTGCCATTCTAGAAACGCTCCCGCGCCTGATATTGCGTGTGAAGCAACTCGTGCGACTTCTTCGAGAGCGGGTGGTCGAGGAACTCCGCGTAGAGTTTCTGCACGTCCGGATTCCCGTGCGACTTGCGCAATTCCTTGCCTTCGTCCTCCCGGAAGATCGCATCCATTCGAGCCTGCCGGACGCTGTCGTCCGTGAAGCGAGGCTGACCGCCGCCCCCAATACATCCACCGGGGCAGGTCATTACTTCCACGAAGTGATAGCTGGCCTTACCCGCAGCGATCCGTTCGAGAAGTCGGCGCACATTTCCGAGTCCGTGAGCCACCGCCACTTTCAGCTCGACTCCATCGAGAAATTTCCAGTCGGGAAGCGGGTTTTCGATGGGTATCGCCGCCTCTTTGATTCCCTCCATTCCCTCCACCGGTTTTACGTGGAGGTTCTCTCCGGGAACCGGCCGGCCGGTGACGATTTCGTAGGCGGTGCGCAGGGCCGCCTCCATCACGCCGCCGGAATTGGCGAAAATGTCCGCCGCACCACTGGAAATGCCGAGCGGTGAGTCCATCTTTCCGTCTTCGAGGGTGGGAAAGTCCAGCCCCGCCGTCCGTATCATCACCGCAAGCTCCCTGGTTGTTAATACGTAGTCTACATCACGATACCCGCTGTCGTCCATCTCGGGACGGTCACATTCGAACTTTTTCGCGGTACACGGCATGACACTTACCACGATCATTTTTTCCGGGCTTACCCCGATTTTGCTCGCGTAGTAGGTCTTTGCAATCGCGCCGAACATCTGCTGTGGCGATTTGCAGCTCGATAGATTAGGAAGGAATTGCGGAAAGTAGTACTCCGCAAACTTGATCCAACCCGGAGAGCAGCTCGTCATCAGAGGCAGCGCCGGGGCGCCGTGCGAATTGCCATGAGCGTCGGACGGTAATGTTTCCGGGGCGAGAGCGGTTCGGAGCCGGGTCAGAAGCTCCGTGCCCTCTTCCATGATTGTCAGATCGGCCGCGAAGTTGGTGTCGAATACCGCATCGAAACCGAGTCTGCGGAGGGCGGTAACCATTCTGCCTGTAACAAGTGTACCCGGCGGCAGGTCGAAGCATTCACCGAGCGCCGCTCGAATTGCCGGAGCGGTCTGGACCACGACGTACTTTTCCGGGTCCTCGAGCGCAGCCCAGATTTCGTCGGCGCTGGTGCGCTCCGTGATCGCGCCCACCGGGCAGACTGCCGCACACTGGCCGCACTGGACGCACGCGACACCCGCGAGCGGAAGCGTGAACGCGGGACCGATCAACGTAGCGTATCCGCGGCCCTGCGGCGCGAGAGCTCCCACGCCCTGTATCGCCGAGCAAACCGACACGCATCGACGGCACTTTATGCACTTGCCCGAGTCACGCACGAGCGCCGGAGTAGACGAATCGGAGTGTGCCGGAGGTTTCTCACCGCGATACCGTGGTTCGCGCACCCCGATTTTGCGGGCAAGCGCCGTAAGTTCGCAATCGTCTCCGCGCACGCAGTACTGGCAGTCGCCCTCGTGCTCGGAGAGCAACAGGTCCATCACCGTTCTTCGTGCCTCCCGAACGCGACGACTGTTGGTGTTGACCACCATACCTTCCGCTGCCGGCGTGGAGCAGGCCGCCATCAGCGTCTTTCCATTGGCAATCTCGACCACGCACATGCGACAGGCGCCGAGCGGTTCTACCCCCTCCAGAAAACAGAGTGTCGGTATCTCCACACCTGCGTCACGTGCCGCCTCGAGAATCGTTCTCCCTTCTGCGACCTGCAGACTCCTACCGTCGATAGTGATGTTAAGCATGGGTCTTCTCCTTGGTGCGCTCGGCGG
Organism: Spirochaetia bacterium; assembly: GCA_035530755.1. Taxonomy (GTDB): domain Bacteria; phylum Spirochaetota; class Spirochaetia; order DSM-27196; family DATKUC01; genus DATKUC01. Next base: position 13,647 of record DATKUF010000186.1, read on the forward strand.
ACGAATCGCCTGCAGGCGGACCGCTCTTGCCGTAGTCGCAGCGAAGGCAACGACTGGACTGGCGGATCGCGACGCTTTCGCACCACGACTGCTCCACCTCGTCGAAATTGTATTTCCTGCGTTCCACCGGCATAGATCGGACTTTCTCACGGGGATAGGGCACCGGATCCGACGCCGGATCGTAGTTCGTATCCACAACCTTCTGATCGCGCCAGAACGCATGTTCTTCGCCTGAGAGGTAGAGATCGATTCCGACTGCGGCGCGCTCGCCTCCGGCGATCGCCATGACCACCGACGACGGACCGTTGACCGCATCACCTCCGGAGAAGATCCAGGGCGTCGAAGTGGTTCCGTAATTCGGATCTGCGAGGACGAACCGGTGTGGAGAGAGCGAAATTGGTTGTTCGGCGCGGAGCACCGACTGATCGAGTCGCTGTCCTATCGCGATAATCACCTGATCGGCCTTTATGGTGAACGAACCGTCGGAGGATTCTCTCGCACTCCTGCGCCCGGTTCGGTCGAACTCGCCCAGGTGCATTTTGAGGCAGGCGAGTCCCGCGACGTTTCCTTTGCCGTCCGCGACGACCTCCACCGGTTGAGTCAGATCGAGAAGTTTCACCCCTTCGAGCAGCGCCTCTTCGATCTCCTCGGCGTAGGCGGGCATTTGTTCCTGTGTCCGGCGATAGACTATCGTTACTTCC
>DATKUF010000187.1:0-6870 GCA_035530755.1 Spirochaetia bacterium
GCAACTGCAGAAGGTGATTCTGAATCATGTCGCGAAGCGCTCCGGCGTGGTCGTAGTAGCCTCCGCGATGCTCGACCCCGACGTCTTCGGCGACAGTTATTTGGACGTGGTCAATGTAGTTTCGGTTCCATAACGGCTCGAAAAGCGCGTTGGCAAAGCGGAATGCGAGTATGTTCTGAACCGTTTCTTTTCCGAGATAATGGTCGATTCGATAGATCTGGGATTCCGCGAAGTAGCTGCGAAGGAGTTTGTTCAACTCACGGGCACTTTCGATGTCGTGGCCGAAGGGTTTTTCGGCAACAATCCGTGACCGTTCCGGATCGCTGCACAGTCCCTGCGTTCCCAGCTGTTTTGCGACACCCGGAAGCAGCTGCGGCGGAATAGCCATGTAGAAGATCTGCGTCGCCTCGACGTTCCACTTCCGTTCGAGCTCCTCGATAGCCGTGCAGAGATCCTCGTAGGACTTCGCGGAGTTGAAGTCCGCACACCGGTATTGAATCCGGCGCGAAAGCTCGTCCCATTTGCTTTGATCCGGTTTCCCTCGGCGGGAGAACTTCTCGATACCGTCTTCGAGCCGTTTTCGGTATTCATCGTCGGACATCTCCTTGATGTCCACGGCTATCACGGCGAACTCCTCGGGAAGCCACCCGTCAAGGTGCAGGTTGTATAGCGCGGGAACGACTTTCCGCCAGGTCAGATCTCCCGCGCCGCCAAAAACCACCAACACCGTCGGCCCGGGTTTTGTTTTGAGACTTCCCATCAGTTCGCTCCCTCGACTGTCAGCTGGAGGGGATATCCCTCCTCCTTCGCCTTCTTTCGAGCCGCATTCACCTTTGTCCACGCGATGTCAAATGTGTAGACCCCGACTACCGAATGGCCGGTCGTGTGCGCGGTCAGCATTGTCTTCCACGCCGTGCTCCGGCTCTGATGAAAGATCGTCATGAGGACCTCGACAACGAACTCCTTCGGCGTGAAGTCGTCATTCAGGAGGAGAACCTTGTACATCTCCGGTTCTTTGATATCCTCCCGCGGTCTTGTCTTGAGATCTGTTCCGGAATCAGGCGGTGATGTCATGTCTCCCATCGACTGTGGCTCCTCTCCATACGAATAAAGTACGTGAGGGAACCGCCGCAGGGAAAGTACCTTACAAGAATTGTTTCCTATCTGCCCTCTGTCGGTTCGCCCTTCTCACGATTCCCCACCCTGTTCCGATTTAGTTGCTCTGCGTGGCTGTCGGCCGTGGTAGGCGACCGCGAGCCCGCCCATGCTGGTTTCGCGGTAGAGACTCGGCAGATCGTGCCCGGTCCGCTTCACCGCGGAGACAACCGTATCGAAAGATATGTGGTGCCGACCGTCTGAAAGCAGTGAATACTCGGCACAGGTCAGGGCGCGGGCCGCTGCCATGGCGTTTCGTTCTATGCAGGGAATCTGGACCAACCCGAGAATCGGATCACATGTGAGCCCGAGATGGTGTTCGAGAGCCATTTCGGCCGCGTACTCTATCTGTCCCGGCGTTGCCCCGAAAAGCTGGGCTGCCGCCGCCGCGGCCATTGCGCAGGCAGCGCCGATTTCTCCCTGGCATCCGACTGCCGCGCCCGAGATCGACGCGTTCTGTTTTACTACGTTTCCAAAGAGTCCGGCGGTAGCGAGAGCCCGGATAATACTCTCGTCGCTCACTTTTGCAGTCTCCTTGACGAATCTGAGAACCGCCGGCACCACGCCGCTCGAGCCGCAGGTGGGAGCAGTAACCACAATGCCGGCTGAGGCATTCTCTTCTGAAACCGCAAGAGCGTAGGCCGCTATCCGCCCGGTGCGACGAAGAGTTCCGGAGTTCATCTGAGCTTTCCGGTAGTAGGAGGAGGCTTTGCGGGAAACACCCAGAGGCCCGGGCAGCGCACCGTCCGCCTGCAGTCCGCGGCGGATTGCCTCCTGCATCGCGCGCCAGACTTCGATCAGATAGCGATCGAAGCCTGCAGACTCCCGTTCGAACACAAGTTCAAAGAAGCCACACCCTCGGTCCTGACACGCGAAGAGAGTTTCGCCCAGGTCTGCGTACTCATAGACACGCGGGGAGCCTCCGCTGCGACCCGCGGCAATTTCGTGACCGTCGACTACGGCTCCGCCGCCAACACTATAAGCTTCCCATTCGCCGAGAAGCTGCTCCTGCGCATCGAATGCTTCGAAGCGCATCCCGTTGGGGTGGTATGGCAACTCCTTTTCGGGACGCCAGATGATTTCGACAGGCGACAGCACCGACATGATCGCGACGTCGGTTAGGTGACCTCGCCCGGTGGCGGCCAGACTGCCGAAAAGCGTAACGCGGTGTCTCGCGACACGCGGCCACCTTTCACGAAACATCTGAGCGGCACTCCGTGGAGCGAGCGAATGGCTGCTCGACGGCCCCGGCCCGATGCGATATAGCTCTCGTAGGGATTCCATCTTTCTTTATTCTACCTGCACTATCTGCCGGCTCACTCACGCATCCGGACGGTTTGCGGACCCTTCGAAAACGACCAGAACATGGCGGTGATTGGACTCCGGATAGGACAATTCGCCGCGCAGCTGAACTGCAAGACCGGCAATCAGGCGGGTTCCCATGGTTTCCTTGCTTCCCGGTGTCGGTTGAACCGGACCCCGACTCACGGGGGACCCCACTCCGTCGTCGCGGTAATCGAGCAACCACGCACCCTCGGCTCCGCGCTTCAACTGCACGTCAATCGTACCGTTTTTCAGGTCCGGGTAGCCATGCTTGAGCGTGTTGATGGCAAGCTCGGTGAGAAGCAGACCAAGCGGAATTGCGGAGCGGACGTCGAACGTCGCAGCTTCGGCTTGAACGCGAACGGTTATCGAACTGCGTCGGTCGTGCATCTGTACGATGCTCTCCAGAAGATCACGCGCGTACTCGCCGAACTGCACGCCCGACACGCTGCGGCTCTGATAGATTTTCTCATGAACCAGACCGATGGACGCAATCTGGGAGCGGAGGTGTTCCAGAACAAGGCGGCTCGCGTCATCGGGCATGTCACGCGCCTGCAGGTTGATGAGGCTCGTAATGGTGGTGAGGTTGTTCTTGACCCGATGATGAATTTCGCGAAGAAGAAGTTCTTTCTCGTCCAAAGCGGCCTGGAGTCGCTTGCGGGAACGGGAAAGTTCGGTGACGTCTCGGAGAACCCAGACGACGGTATCGCGGTCGGGGTCGCGGAGGGGCACCTGGGCGCAGGAGAGCACGCGATCGCCTTTCGCGTACAGAGTACCGCGATCGGGTCCGACGAACTGCTCGGGTACCTGCCCCTGGTCGGCAACCTTTTCGAGCTCGAGGCTCGCGAAGGGCCTCCCCACGGTCCCCTCCTCCGTGACTGAAAGCAGCTCCCGCGCGGCTCTGTTGAGATTGATTAGGATCCCGTCCGCGGAAACGGTCACCACACCGTCGACGAGGTGGTCGGCCATCGCTTCGGCCTGGCGAAGCTCTGCCAGAAGCTCGCGAGTGATCTGGCGCTCGTGAACTGCGTCCAGGCCAAGCACTCCGTCCTGGGCACGCGGCGGGTTCTCACCCCGTGCGGCTTCTATCGCAGCGACGACATGCGGTCTCATCTCCCGCAGAGGCCCTTTTGCAATGCACAGGTCGAAACCAAGCTCGGCGAGGTTCCGTGGGCTCTCGCGCGCGATCGCGGACACCGCGATGATGTAGATAGAGGCGTGCTCCTCCCGGGCGCGAAGTATCCGGGTCAGCCGTATCCCGTCGACGTAGGGCATCACAATGTCGGTGAAAAGGATGTCAGGCGCGCGCTCCCGTATTCTCTGAAGCGCCTCCAGTCCGTTGACCGCGGTCCGCAGCCGACACCCGGCGGAAGTCACGACTTCAGTGAAGAACTCAATCATGAGCGGCGAGTTATCCACCACAAGGACATCACAGTTGTTTTTGAATCCTGGCATTATTGGAAATATTAGTGTTACTTGCGGGAAGAATCAACTGAACGGCTCGTTATTTTTGAGCACTTCGCCCAAGAAATTGATCGATCCGATCGCTCCGTGCGTGTAGACTGTAACTATGGATTCTTTTGCCGACCTGCGTGTGGCGAGTCAGCAGCGAAAAATCATGGTAGAGACGCAGATCGTGGCGCGCGGTGTCCGCGATGCTCGCGTGATAGAGGCATTTCTCGCGGTGCCGCGGCACCTTTTTGTTCCGACTCGGGATCGCTACCGGGCATACCAGGATTCCGCGCTTCCGATCGGGTATGGCCAGACAATCTCGCAACCCTATATCGTTGCTCTCATGCTCGAGATCGCGGGGCTGCGCGGCGTGGAGAACGTACTGGAAATCGGAACCGGTTCGGGCTATACCGCGGCCCTTCTCTCTTCGCTCACCCGCTCGGTCACAAGCATCGAACGCATCGACCCGCTTGCACGGCGAGCGCGCGGGTTGTGCGGGGATCTCGGAGTCCGAAATGTCAGTTTTTTTTCGGGGGATGGCAGTTCGGGGAAACCGGACGCTGCACCGTTCGACGCCATCATCGTGTGGGCGGCAGCGATCGAGACTCCGCCGCAACTGTTTGAGCAGCTGGCCGACAACGGAGTTCTTCTTGGGCCGGAAGGAGAACGGACGACGGCCCAACCAACGGACCGCCGTTCATATCAGATGCTGGTGCAGTACCGCAAACGGGGCCGGGCGATCGTCCGCACCGAAATCTGCGCAGTATCGTTCGTACCTCTCGTGACCGGTCCGCCGAACTGAACCGCCGTCGTCGGCAGGCAATGATCCTATTGCGATTTAGTATTGGTGATATACTTGTTCGAGCAAATCAGACCTTCCGGTGACTCCCGACTCAGGGATGACGTCAGCCGGCGAGGGTGGGGTTAACATGGCAAGGACGGCTCAGAAGCACCTGGGCAAACTCTCAATGACCGCGAAGGGGTTCGGGTTTGTTCGGATCGGCGAAGGCAAGGACGTATTCATCGACCTCGAACATTTGAACACGGGGATGGATGGGGATACGGTTGAGATAGAAATCTTTCGCACATCGCGGGACTCGCGCCCGTCGGGCCGCGTTATTCGCGTGGTCGAGAGAAGCGGACGAATCATTATTGGTGTTTTCCGAAAAACCTCCGAAGGGGGGAAAGTTCACCCGGAGGACAATCGCGTCCCCACGTCACTCTTCATTCCGGCAGATCAGATCAGGTCGGCGAAGTTCGAACAGAAACTCGCGACCGGAAAGATCGTTGTTGCGGTACTGGAAAGGTGGGACCGGCCGGACACGAAACCGGTCGGACGTATTACCCAGGTAATCGGAAGCGAGAACGATCCGGGGATGGACCTGAAGATAATCGCGCTCTCGAAAGGACTCGCGCTTGAGTTCCCGCGGGAGGTGGAGAAGGAGGCGCGTGCGATCCGACTCCCGGACACGAAGAAGGAGGCCGCGAAGCGACTCGATCTCCGCGCCGCAGAAGTGGTCACGATCGATCCGGAGTCTGCGCGGGACTTCGACGATGCATTGTCGCTCACGCAGCGGCCCGACGGGCTTTTCGACGTGGGGATTCATATCGCCGACGTCAGCCATTTCGTGCCCGAGGGAAGCCTTCTGGACTCAGCGGCCCATTCACGCGGGACCAGCGTCTATTTCGTATCGTCGGCGCTGCCGATGCTTCCCGAAAGACTCTCTTCCGACCTTTGCAGCCTGAAACCGGGGCAGGATCGGCTCACTTTCAGCGTCATTGCACGGTTGGACTCGATGGGCAGCGTCCACGAATACCGAATAACCCCTTCAGTGATTCACAGCAAGCAACGCTTCACCTATCGCGAGGTGGAGGACGTCCTCAACGGAAAAAGCCACAAACATGCGAAAATGCTCCATCAGCTCGAGCTCCTGAGCCGTGTCCTGCGCCTGCGCCGGGAGAAGGAGGGGAGCATCGACTTCGACATTCCGGGCAAGGCCATTGTTCTCGACCGTGACGGGGTACCGCGAAGCATTCGCCCGGTCGAACAGCTCGAATCGCAAAGACTTGTAGCGGAATTCATGCTGCTTGCCAACCGACTTGTTGCGCAGTTCGTGCTCGAGCTCGGCGTATCGGTCGGTCGCGAACTTCCGTTCGTCTACCGCGTCCATGAAGAACCGGCCGCTCCGGACGTAACCAAGCTCGTTCACTCCCTTCACGAACTCGGTCTGCCCTACAACGTGGAGCAGACGGTAACTCCGGAAGATTATCGCAGAATTTTGAGCGTGATCCAGAATTTCGAATTTCGTGATTTTATCGAACGGATCGCATTCTACTCGATGACCAAAGCAGAGTATCGGCCGAGGAACAGCGGGCATTTTGGGCTTGCGTTCACAGGCTACACGCACTTCACCTCGCCCATTCGCCGATATGCGGATCTTGAAGCACACCGGCTCCTTCGCCGCTACCTCGGGGCCGCCCGCGAAATGGGACTACCCGAAGGTGGAACCGCCAGGGATGACTCCGCGGCACCGCGAACGGCTGGGCCATCGAACGGCAGGGTCCAGAAAAGGTCTCGGGCGGCATCCGATCGCGGTCGCGGAAAGGACCGGGGGACAAGAAACCGGGTTTCCCCCGGCACGCTTGGCGAACCGCTCCTCCGCGAACTCGGCGTCCGACTCGAAGGCGTCTGCGAGCGATGCTCCGCTGCTGAAAAGATCGCGACCTCGGCAGAGAGAGAGTATACCAAGCTCAAATCGCTCGAGTTCATAGCGCAGCGGGTGGGAAACAGTTACGAGGGAATCATCTCGGGAGTGACGTCGTTTGGAATATTCGTCGAGCTGTCGCGGTACCTGATTGAGGGGCTTGTGCGCGTGGCGGATCTTCCAGGCGATTTCTACACCTACGACGAACGCAACTTCCGGTTCGTGGGTCAGAAGA
>DATKUF010000188.1:0-9316 GCA_035530755.1 Spirochaetia bacterium
CGAGCCGACGAGGGACGTTGTGCGGAAACAACTCACGATTTTTGGATCGTGGGGGATCAGCATGGCGAATCTGAGCGAACTCGTCGAGCACATGTCCGCCAATGAAATTCATCCCGAAAGGCTCGTAACCCATTGCTTCTCCTTTGCTGATATCCGCAAGGCGTACGCTCTTGCCGATCGGGGTGTCTGTGGAAGAATCGCCGTTGTTTTCGACGAGGAACCGTAACGGCCCGCCTGTAGGCCGTGGGTAGTCCGCCGCCTCACGACCACGAAGCCAAAAACTCTCCGATACCAGGACGATTCTCACCGCCCGCTTCCATCTTCGCCGACGCTTCTTGACATCTGTGCGGCCTCGGTGTCAAATATGACGCCGATCGTATGAGAACGGAGGACCTACCCACCGATTCCAATTCTACGAGGAGTTGTCCATGCCGGAGTCTGAAGTACGGATTTACCCATATCGCTGGCTAGTCCTTGCGGTTTTCATGCTGATAAATGTCACCATGCAGATTCTTTGGATCTGCTATGCCCCCGTCGCCACTGCTGCCGCCGGCGCCTATCACGTAAAACGAGAGGATATCGATCTGCTGGCGAACATTTTCCTTCTGGTCTATGTTCCAATCGCGATTCCTGCTGCGTGGGCAATCGATACTTTCGGATTCAAAAAGGCCGTCGGGGTCGGTGCGACGTTCATGGCACTGTTCGGAATGCTTCGGGCAATGTTCCCGACGAGCTACACAATGGCCCTGGTCGGATCGATCGGAGTCGCCATTGGCCAGCCGTTTCTGCTCAATGCGTTCACAAAACTCGCTGCACTGTGGTTTCCGAAAAAACAGCGCGCCACCATTACCGGAGTCATCTTTCTGGGACTTTTTCTCGGAATCGGACTCGGTGAGGCCCTTGGCCCCGGGATCCTGACCGCGTACGGGTTTGCGCGAATGCAGCTGATATACGGGATTGCGGCGCTCGCGACGGCCGTGCTCTTTCTTGTGTTCGCCCGCGCAAAGCCGCCGACACCTGCCGGACCCGCGGGGGAAGAGGTGCGAGCCCTGGTGCTGGACAGTTTCCGCCAGATTCTCAAGAATCGAAACATGTACGTCCTCGCGCTTGCGCTGTTCATAGCCAGCGGCATCGTTAACAGCGTATTCACGCTCATCGACGGTCTGGGCAAAGAGCTGTCGCTTTCGGTGAGCGACGGGGTCCTTCTGACTTCGATTCTGCTGCTCGGCGGAATAGTAGGAAGCATTGTGGTTCCGGCGATTTCGGACGCGATTCGGCGCCGCAAACCGATACTCGTTGCGGCGGTGTTCCTCGGTGTACCTTCAACGATCGGCCTTGTGCTTGCCAGAGGTTTGGCGGCAGAGGTCGTGTTCTTCTTTGTCATGGGTATCTGCATTACCGGGGTGGTTCCGGTCGCCTATCAGTACGGTGCGGAAATCACGCACCCGGCGCCGGAAGGGACAAGCAACGGGATGCTTGCGCTCGTCGTGCAGGCCGCCGGGCTGCTCATTGTCCTGATGGACGCGCTGCGAGGCCTGTTCCACGATTCCTACATTCCGTCGTTTATCGGATTGGCGGTTATTCTTGCCGCGAGCGGATTCATGATGCTTGGACTGAAGGAATCGCCGGAGATGGAACGGCGGATGGCGAAAACCGAAGCGCTGTCTCAGGACGTTTGAGCAGGTAAAGCGAGGCCGCGGGGCGACGCCTACGTCGCCGACGCGGCCACGAGTGCGGGTCCGGCGAAGCGGCGCTTCTGGTCGTTCAGAAGATCGTCGATTGTACCCACGTGTTTGAGCGCGTTCACGACCGGACGCGCGTACATCGACAGGAACGCTTCGGCCGTACCCCGCGTCAATTTTGCGGCGCGAGAAAGCACACGTTCCCCGCGAGCAAGATCGATGTGAGCGAGGATATTTGCCCGGGCGGCCTGGGCAAGCCTGGAGGTCCGCGCGTATGCGAGCCAGTTGGCGTCCCAGAGCCTGAAATTGGTCTGTATTTCGCGGTCCAGGGAGGACACAATCTCGCCTCGGGTCGCGCCCTTTATCCGCTCACCGAAGGCAATGTGTACGCGGCCCTTCCATCCGTTGATCTCACCGACAATATTGAGAAGGTCCCGGTGACCGACGCTCGGTTCCAGCTCGCCTGCCACTTCACGGGCGAGGATTTCATCCTGCGGTAACTGTTCCCACGAAATCGTCATCGGGACTATCCGCGTCCGCGCAGACCATTCTCCGAATCCGGAAAAGCTGCCGTTCATGCTCAGCATCTTGAGCACGGCGGAATCGGTTTTGTCATCGCCATTCTTCGCACGGCCTCCGCGATGCGCAATCCAGACCGAGTTCCCCTCATCCAGAAGATCCGAGATATAGGAGGAAAGCCTGCGAGCCTCATCGAGTTTTTCCTGGACGCCCTCAACGTTTCGTTTTACGACAAAACCCTTGTTGAGCCGAATGAGATGCTGTATCCATGCGGTTTTCATCAAATTGTCACCTGCGGCGCTGTAGACCGTTGGAAGCCCACTGCCCGCAAGCACGAAGTTCAGGTAGGAGGTGTCGAGCACCGTGCTTCTGTGATTCGACAGAAACAGTTTCGGGCCGTTTCCTTGTGACAGTTCGCTCAGGCCGGTTGCCGTAAGTCCATCGCTCGTGGTTCGGAGATTGAAACTCACCAGATGAAACATCATCGATTGAAACTCATCGATGGATGAAAAGGTCTTAACCCAGTGGAAAACGGACGCAAGGTTCTTCTTATTAAAGACCCGCGGCAAACCCCAGGCCTTTTTCAGGATTGCCCGGAATTGGGGGTCCGAAAAGAGCCTCTTGATGGTGGTTCTGAGTCTCGATTCCGGATAGGCGGAGATATCAGTATAACTCATGATACGGTAAATTATAACCCGATTCGTGCAAAACGAATAGGCGGGACACCAACGCGAGCTCAATACCCGCAGGGAAGTCCCACGCGGCACAGCGTGGCTGAAATTCTCTGTTCATTTTTCGGTGGAAGGATCGGCATGATCGGAGTACCGTATTCCCATGAAAACTTCAGATGACCGTGCGGAATTGACAGGCAAAGAGATGCTGGAAGCGTTCATGAGCGGGGATAACTCCTGTGACGGGCTTTTCTACGCCGCCGTTGTCACCACCGGCGTCTTTTGCCGGCCGGGATGCCCGGCGCGAAAGCCGCGACCGGAAAATGTGCAGTTCTTCCGGAACGCCCGGGAGGCTCTTTTTGCCGGGTTCCGGCCGTGTAAGCGCTGCCGACCCATGGAGCGGCCGAGGGAAACCCCCGACTGGGTCAAGCTGCTCATCGACAGAGTCGAGGCCGACCCACGCGCGCGAATAAGGGATGCGCAGCTGCGGGACGACGGGATCGATCCGGTGGCGGCCCGCCGCTGGTTTCTGAGCTCCTACGGCATGACTTTCCAGGCCTATTGCCGCTCCCGCAGACTCGGCGATGCGTTCTCCGCGATCAGGCACGGATCGAGCCTCGACGATGCGGTCTTCGACCACGGCTGGGAGTCGCACTCCGGGTTCCGCGACGCGTTCGCGAAGGCCGCCGGCACCACTCCAGGCGCCGCACGCTCCGGAGACTACGTCCGGCTTGCGTGGATCGAAACGCCGCTCGGGCCGATGGCGGCGGGCGCTACAGAAGACGCGCTCTGTCTGCTCGAGTTTACGGACCGCAGAATGATGGAGGCTCAGCTTGCAACGTTGACGCGTCGATTCAAGATGGCTCTGTTACCCGGTGAAAGCCCCCTCTTTGGCGAGCTGCGTTCGCAGCTCACCGAATACTTCAACGGGAAGCTCCACAGGTTCGAAATTCCACTTGCGTACCCTGGCACCGACTTTCAGCGCGCGGTGTGGAATGAGCTGCAGCGAATCCCGTTTGGCGAGACCCGCACCTACGCAGATCTTGCGCGCAGACTCGGAGTTCCGGGGGCCAGCCGGGCCGTTGGTCGGGCTAACGGCATGAATCGAATCGCAATTCTCATTCCGTGCCACCGCGTAATCGCGGCCGACGGTGGGCTGGGCGGATATGGCGGCGGACTCTGGCGGAAACTGCGGCTGCTCGAGACTGAGGGAGCGCGGAGGAAGCAGTGAAATCGTTGTCCGGCTGGAGCAACTCTCAAAACGATGTTGTCGACAGTGTCTCCGCTACATGATCAACCACTCCCGAGGAGGTGAGATCGCGCTGGAACGTCACCACCGGAGTGATGATTCCGGAATCGACGCGGTAGATGCCCATGACGATCGTAGGGAGTGGATAGATAGAGAATGCCCCGAGAGCCGGAGCCGGCGAAGTGTGGGAAACATTGATCACAGCTATAGGGCTCCCGGACCCGACGAAACTCCCCGTGTACCCGCCGGCCGCACTGATTGCGGTGTTCTGGGACGGGATATTCACCGCAGCCGCCAGGGTGAGCGTGTAGTATGAGCCGTTGTTGGTAACCGCGTTCACCGTTCCGGTGTCGATCGGTGTAAACGGCGCGCCGGCAATCTGGAAACTCATCGCCGTTCCTGTTGCCGGCGCCTCAACGGTAATCTGCCAGCCGTGTGCCATCTGAACGCCCCAAACCGGATCCTCTACTGTCCCCAGGGAAACGTTGTTCAGCGTTTGTACGTTACCGTCGGATCCCACGTACTGAATGGATTGAAGTGAACTGGTCCCGGCCGGATCGGAAATGAATCCGAAAGAATAGATGAACTGCACCGAGGCCTGCGGAGTTGCCGCGGTTGGCTGTTGACAGCCGAGAATCGCAAACGACGTGAACGCGCCGAGGACCAGCCCGGCGAAGGGCCGCAACCTTCGACGGCAGGCCGCACAATTGATCGTCTCCACGTAGAGAAGTATAGTCCATTTGGCGCGATTTTTGCCAGATGTCCGATCCATTCAGGAGCGTCCGTGTTCGTATCAGTTCGTAACCGACTCGTCGCAACTGTTGCAGGGTTGTCGACGACCTACTGGCTGCTCTGGGTTGGGACCCTTGTGAACCGTCTCGGCGGGTTTCTGGCGCCCTTCCTGAGCCTCTACCTTACCGGTGAACGGAAGATCCCGATAGCACGGGCCGCGTTTGTGGTTTCGCTTTTTGGGGCCGGGTCGTTTGTCGGGAGAATTGCCGGCGGCGAACTATCGGACCGGGTCGGCCGCCGACCGGTGCTTCTGCTCAGCTTCTTCGCCACACCGGCCATTGTCGTTGCAGTCGGCCTCGTACGTCCCCTTTCCCTCCTCGCGGCCGGGACATTTCTGCTCGGGTTCTTCACCGATCTCTATCGGCCGGCCGTGAGCGCCGCGATTGCCGACATTGTGCCGGCGGACAAGCGCATCCGCGCGTTCGGATATCTGTACTGGGCGGTAAATCTGGGAGCGGCGATCGCGCCGGCTGTCGGCGGTTTCATGGCTCGCGAAAACTATTTCCTTCTGTTCGCCGGAGATGCGGTTACTACGCTGTTGTTCGGGTTCATCATACTTTTCCGATTTCACGAAACGCAGCCGCAGAGCATTCGGGCCGAGGCCGCGGCGAAGAGGATAGTGGCTCCGCGACACCGGCTGACGCTTCTTGCGCGTGACCCGGCGCTGCTTCTGTTCGCAGGTCTCACCTTTCTGTTTGGTTTGGTTTACGCGCAGAGCGGATCAACGCTCCCTATCGCCATGGGGATACACGGTGTCGGGCCGGCAGGGTACGGAATAGTCATCTCGCTAAACGGACTGCTCATCGTGTTTCTCGGGATATCGGCCAGTCGAAGAGCCGAAAGATGGCCGCGGTTCCCGTCAATAGCCGTTGCTAACGTGCTTCTCGGAGCCGGTTTCGGTCTGACGATGTTCGCGCACGCGCTGCCTTTGTACGCGTTGAGCGTGGTTATCTGGACGGTCGGTGAGATCGTAAACGCGTCGGTCGCTCCCGCCGTCGTGGCCGATCTCGCGACACCGGATGTCCAGGGATTGTATCAAGGAATTTACGGATCCGCCTGGGGCCTGGCGTTTTTCGCAGGTCCGGCTTTGGGCGGGTGGGTGCTTTCGGAGTTTGGCGGGCCGGTGTTGTGGGCCGGATGCCTGGTAATCGGAATCGGCGCGGCGGGCGGATACCTTCTGCTTGGACGGAAGATGGACCGTCCGCCGACGAATTAGCGCGACGGCAGAGGTTGCCGGAACGACGTTGCTGCCACCGCCGCGCTTCCTGTCACCGTTAGCGCCTGCGTGCAGGGGACAGCTTCGTGATGCTCTCCACGAGATACTCCCGCGCTTCCTGAGTCTGGGTCGGGTTCACCGGAAGCGTAATCATGCTCTCCGCGATACGTTCGGCGACCGGGAACTGGCCTTTGCGGAACCCGCGCTTCTTGAACGCATCGGTCAAATGCAGCGCGCCGTAGTGGGTTCCGACTTTGATACCGTAGTCATAGTAGAGCGTGTAGATGAAGTCGTCCCTTGTCATTCCGAACTCCGCCTCGTCGAACAGCACCGGGAACAGATGGAAAACGTGAGTGCGGTCGGACATCACCTTCGGCATCGTGAGTCCGGGTATATCCTTCAGATGCTCGCGAAGAAACGCGGCGTTCTGCTGTCTGCGGGCGTTCAGGCTGTCGAGCTTTTTCAACTGAACAATCCCAACGGCGGCCTGCATATCGGTCATTCGGAAATTGTACCCGGTATCGTCGAAATCCTGAAACCAGAACCGCTTTCCCATCGGTCGTTTTGATTCATCGATGCGGCAATACTTGGTGCTCTCCCCGTACACGCGGGCACAATGGGAACGGTAGAGCGCGACCTGCTCGTAAAGCTCATCGTCGTCGGTCACTATCATTCCGCCCTCGCCGAGGGTCGCCATGTTCTTCTGTTCGTGAAAGCTGAAACTTCCGAACGTGCCGATGCTTCCCGCCATCTTCCCTTTGTATTCTGCGCCGACCGCGTGGCATGCATCTTCTATGACTGCAAACCCGTGCCTGGCGGAAAGCTCCATGATCGGGTCCATGTCGCAGATCTGCCCGTAGAGGTGAACCGGGAGTACGGCTTTTGTCGAGTGTGTCAGTTTCTTTTCCAGTCGGTTGGGGTCCATGTTGTAGGTTTCCGGGTCGATGTCGACAAAGTCCACGTCGGCTCCGAGAGTAGCACCGACCGCGGCGGTCGCTATCCAGGTAAGCGGTGTCGTAAGCACCCGATCACCGGTCCCCACTCGAAGCGCAACGAGCGGGAGAAACAGCGCCGCGGTACCGTTGGTGACTACCCGCGCATGCTTGGTCCCGCAATATGCCGCAAACTCCCGTTCGAACTCGACGCACTTTTCTCCCGAGGTAGGCGCCCCATTGTGAAACACTTCCAGCAGGGCCTGTTCTTCTTCGGGTCCATATTCGGTACCGAACTTGATCTGTAGATCATGTTTTATTGACGGTTTCTTCATAGTTCCTTGTCTTCCTTTTTCTCAATGATCAAATTCAACCCCGAGTCGAGTCCCGCCATCGGGGTGTGAAGCAGCAACTTCGCCTTAACGTTTGCAAGCGTGACGTTCGGCGGCCTTTTCGCACGGCCGGTCGCGATCGCCGGCTTCTTGTCGACCACCCGGTTGGAAGGATAGCCGAGCTTTTCGCAGATGCGCCGCGCCATCTCGAATCGCGTCATCCCGTCGTTGCCGGACAGGTGAAAATGACCGCAAATTGTCCGCTCGGCAAGCTCGAGGACTGCGCGGCTGAGCGTGATGACATCGACCGGACTGCGTATCTCGGATTCGGGAAAGGCAACCTGTTCGCCCTTCTTCAAGTCGCCGATCATGCGCCACAGGAACGAGTTCCCAATATCACCGACCGGTAGTCCCATCACCAGTGATGGTCGCACAATCACCCAGTTCGGCGATCGGTTCATGACCACATGCTCGGCCTGGACTTTTGTTCGGCCGTACTCGTTGACCGGAATCGGCGTCTCGTCTTCTCGATACAGGCCGCGCTCTCCGTCGAAAACCGAATCGCTCGAGAAATAGACGATCTTGGAATCGAATTCCCTGCAGAGATCCACCAGGAGCTCGGTCACACCGACATTGATGCGCAAGGCAGTCTCCGGGTTCGCTTCGCAGTAGTCGATATCCGACATCGCCGCTGTATGGACGACCGCCGACGGTCGCACCGTGGCGAAAAGTTCTCGAACCGCGTTCGCATCGAGCAGATCGACGTTGTGCCAGCTGACATGCGCGGGCCCGCCCTCGACTGCGACTCGGTCCACCCCGTGAATTTCCCAGGCGGCCCCTGCCTCCCGGATGATGTTGCCTCCGACAAACCCGGCAGCTCCCGTGAGCAGCAGCCGCTGTTTCATGGATGTCTCCTTTTTTGGTTCATGATCCGACAATATCGAACTTCCACACCGGGGCACCAAGAGCTTCCAGGGCGCGCACTACAGCGTCGTCAGATTCCGGCCGACAGAGCGCTATCATGCAACCGCCGCCGCCGGATCCCATCTGTTTGGCTCCCAGCGCGCCCGCTTTGCGCGCCGCACGACAGAACGCCTCAAGACGGTCTGTCGAGGTTCCCATGAGTTTCTCTTCTTCCTGCTGGAGGTTCATGAGTCTGCCGAGCGCCGGAAGGTCACCTGCTTCAACCGCTCTTCGCCCCGCTTCGACCAGACAGACGACCCGGTCGAGCGAAGCAAGCAGCAGTTCTTCCTTTTCTCGTATGCGCCTGCGCAGCCAGATCTGAAGATCCCGGGTATTGTGCTGCTCCTGTGTGTCCGCTACCGCAATCGGAAGTCTCGCAGTCGCTATGGGGGTAACAGTCGGATCCGGTCCGGTGTCGATGTAGTTGACGCCTCCAAAAGTGATCGCGTACTGGTCGAGTCTTCCGCATTCGACTCCAAGGTCCTGGCTTTCGATGACGTAGGCCAGCTCGGCCACCTCGCGTTTGGACAGACCGATCTTGAAGGCTTTGTCGAGGACATTGATCGTGGCAATGCATAACGCCGTCGAAGAGGAGAGCCCCGCACCGATGGGGATGTCGGACCGGATAGACGCATGGAATCCGTTCGAAATCGAGGACTTCAGTCGGCGGCAGACCGCCATCGGGTAGCGCAGCGGCGAGTTTGCCGGAGGCGGCTCTCCCAGGCGGTATTCCTCGGTTATTGAAAGATCGTTCGCTGTGAAGGAGATTTTCCCGTTCGCACGAGTCTCGAGCTCGATAGTCAAATAGGCGGAAATCGCCGCGGCGAGCGTGGGCTTTTCAACGAGATCCGTATTGTCGCCGAGCAGGCATATTCGGCCCGGCGTGCGCGCTGTATGGACTTCCACCTTCCGCACTCCCTGTCCGGTGTGTTTTCGGTTCAAGCTATACCCCGAATGATC
>DATKUF010000189.1:0-4387 GCA_035530755.1 Spirochaetia bacterium
GATGCGATTCGTGCTTCGCCTGCTGGTGGCCCTGTCTGCGGTCGCGGCCGCGACACTTTTCTCCAGTCTTTTCGGCGCCGGACAGGGAGCTTCGGCCAGCGTCGTCATGCTCTACCTCGCCGCGGTCTTCACGGTTTCCCTCGCATTCGGCTGGGTTTTCGGAGTCGGCGTTTCGCTTCTTTCGGTCCTTGCTTTCAACTTTTTCTTTACCGAACCCTACTTGACGCTTCAAGTCAGCGACCCGTCCTACCTCGTGACCTTCGCGGTAATGACAGCGGTTTCACTGGTCTCCAGCAGTCTCGCCGCCCGTGTCCGGCGCCAGGCGGAGGTGAGTCGCAGTCGTGAGCACCGAACTCACGTGCTCTATTCGCTGAGCAGACAGTTGAGCGGTGCGTCCGGTACCGCTTCGATCGTGCAGACAGGCAGACAGGAACTGGAAAGGCTTTGCGGCGAGCTGGCCTATGTGGTACTCAACCACGAGGCTATCGGCGAGCGTATGGAACCGGAGGCGATCGTCACCACCAAAACGCTCGGTACCGATCTGCCTGAGCTTGCTGCCGCCGATCGGGTGGCGTTGAGATGGTGCCTTGAACACGGCGAACCGTACGGCTCCGGTACCGGGAACAATCCGCGAAGCGACGTGATCGCGCTTCCGATCCGCGGTTCTCTCGGAATCCTCGGAGCGGCGCTACTCAAGCCGCGGGATCAGCGCCGTGTGTTTCTGGACGAGGAACGATCTCTTCTTGAGACGATGACATCGCTCATCGGGCTGGCAATCGAGCGCGAACGTGCGACGCATGAGGTCCTTGCAAGGAGAACCGAAGTCGAAACTGAGCGTTTGAAAGGCACGCTTCTGCGCGGGATATCGCACGACCTGCGAACCCCGCTCGCGACGATCGCCGGCTCCAGCAGTACACTGCTGCAGGGTGCAGTCGATCTGGCGACCGCTCGCGGGCTTCTGCGATCGATCTACGAGGAAGCGGCGTGGATGAACCGCATAGTGGAGAACATGCTGAACCTGACACGAATCGAGGCCGGAAACCTGCTGGTGCGAGTCCAGCCGGAGACAGTCGATGACCTTGTCACATCCGCGGTGAGTCGCGTTACGCGGAGCCAGCGGAGTTCCGAAACAGCCGCACACAAGATCGATGTCGATCTGCCAAAGTCGGTTCTCCTGGCCAACATGGATCTTCCGCTCATGGAACAGGTGCTTGTCAACCTGCTCGACAATGCGATCCGTTATACTCCCGCAACAAGCACGATTTTTGTGCGGGTCGAAGAAAACCTGGGGCTGATCAGGTTGTGCGTCGAAGATAACGGACCTGGATTCTCGCCCGAAGATCTGCTTCACCTTTTTGAAAAATTCTATCGTGGTCGAGCCGCTTCGCTGAGCCGCGGGTCGGGGCTGGGCCTCACGATCTCGCAGGCCGTCGTTACGGCGCACGGTGGGACTATCGTGGCCGAAAACCGGGTGGAAGGCGGGGCGCGCGTTGTGGTGAGCCTGCCGTTGGTGTCGATCGAAAGTGCGCAGCCGGTCCTATGAATCCGAATCCGCTGATTCTGATAGTAGACGATGAGCGACCGATACGGAATTTTCTCCGCATTGCGCTTTCGCTGCACGACTACCGGATCATTGAAGCCGAGAATGCGGAGCAGGGACTCTCCCTCGCCTCGTCCCACGTCCCGGACCTTGTGATTCTCGATCTCGGACTTCCGGACCTGGACGGAAACCTGGTGCTCAAAAAACTGCGGACATGGACGCGGATGCCTGTCGTGGTTCTCTCAGCGCGCGAACGGGAAAAGGACAAAGTGCTGGCTCTGGATGCCGGTGCCGACGACTACCTGACCAAGCCGTTTGGAGTGGATGAGCTCATCGCGCGCGTTCGCGTGGCTCTGCGCCATGCAGCATCCTTTTCCCCCGACGGCCAGTCACCTATCTATCGCCATGGAGACCTTTCCGTCGATCTGGAGAAACGAGAGGCACGAAGGGGCGATGCGGAGATCCATCTCACGCCGATCGAGTTCCGACTGCTCGCATCACTGGTTCATCACGCCGGCCGGGTCGTCACGCACGGTCAACTTCTCCAGGAGGTCTGGGGTCCCGGTCGCCAGGATCAGCATCAGTACCTGCGCGTCTACATGGCAAGCCTGCGGCGCAAACTGGAGACCGACGCTTCGCGCCCCCAGGTTCTCACCACGGAGGTCGGCGTCGGATACCGGCTCGAGGAAGAAACCGAACGCGAAGTGCCGCGATAGTGGTGATGCGAAGACAAAAAAAAGCGCCCCGTTTCCGGGGCGCCTTCTGGAGGTGGCGGGAGTTGAACCCGCGTCCTGCGGTGCCTGACACCAGCATCTACAAGTTTAGTCTTTCCTTGGGTGTTTCGGGCCAGACGAGGCGGAAAGACGGACCGTCCTGACCCTATACCGGGTTGAGTCCCGCAAAATCGCCGGTCCGGTTTTGCAGCAAGCCTTGAGTTGTGTCAGGCGGTCCCAGCACTCAAAGCGGCATGCTGGGTGCCCGCGGCTACTGCTTACGCAGCGGCCAGAGTATAGTCTGCGTTATTATTGGCAGCTATAAGTTTTGCCACTTTTAGGAGATTGGCGCTCCACCTGCAGCCCGTGCCACAACAGTCCTCAGTCGAGACCGTTACACCCCCATGACCAACTACAAATATAGCGTCCGGCAGATTTTCGGTCAAGGAGCGTCGTACGCCGGACAACCGATTCGGCCCGTATGACGCTACACAAAACGAGTTATTCGTTCTCGGTAACGCTTGTCTTGCGCGCAAAAAGAGGCGACATTTGTACACGAAATGCAGTACGAGCGTGAGTCGGGGGGGGGGTGTGGTGAACGCCGTTGAGCTACAAGATGTGAAGAAACACTATATGCTCGGAGAGACAAGGGTCGATGCGCTTCGTGGGGTCACCCTCAGGATCGAAAAAGGCGAGTTTCTTGCGATTGCGGGTCCTTCGGGCTCAGGCAAGAGCACGATGCTCAATATGTTCGGCTGTATCGACGTTCCCTCCGAGGGAATCGTAACCGTTGACGGCGCGCACACCGACCATCTTTCGGACAAGGAACTTACTCGATTCAGGCGGACGAAGATCGGATTCATCTTTCAGTCTTTCAACCTCATTCCGGTTCTGAACGTCTACGAAAACATCGAATTCCCGCTGCTTTTGCAGCGTTCGATAACCCGCTCCCAGAGGCAGGAGCGGGTCATGCACTTCATCGAAGAGGTGGGGCTCGCAGACCGACTCGCCAACCGCTCGAATGAGCTTTCCGGCGGCCAGCGTCAGCGAGTTGCGATAGCGCGCGCGCTGGTGACCAATCCATTGATTGTGCTTGCTGATGAGCCGACGGCGAACCTCGATTCCGAAACCGGAGAGCGGATTATCGACTTGATGCGCGAGATCAACGATCGGGAGAAGACCACTTTCATCTTTTCTACGCATGACTCCCGCATCGTCGGCCACGCTCGAAGAGTGGTGCATATCCGCGACGGTCTGATCACAGACGGCGCCGAAGAGGAGTAAGGTTGTGGTCGAACTGAAACTGGCCCTTCGTACGCTTCTGCGCCGGAAGAGCAGAATGGTGCTGATTGGACTGCTTGTCGCATTCGGTACATTTCTGATCATCTTCGGAACCACCTTTACGCGGTCGGCCACCGATGTATCGCGGCGCTCCATCATCGAAAACTTCACGGGCGATTTCATCATCTACTCCGCAAAGTCCAAGGAGCAGCCCTCCCCGTTCGCGTTCCTGACGCCTCTTCCGAATATTCAGAACGTCCCGGAGATAGAGAAATATCTGGATGGTCTTCCGGGTGTGGAGGCATACGCTCCCTACGCGCAGAATTACGCCTCGATCCAGGTGGAACGTAACTCCCAGAAAATTGAGCTGCCTTTCATCTTCTATGCAATCGATCCGCCCGGATATCGCAAGGTGTTCAAAAATGCCGAAATGAAATCGGGAAGTTTCTTCGGGCTCGCGCCCGCACCGGGGGCAACCACGGCCGCTGAGGCAACCCACGGGATCGTCATCAGCGAATACCAGAACAGTCAGTATCAGAAGAACTATGGCGTAACGCTCAAGGTCGGTGAGCCGCTTACGATACTCGGGATAACCGAGGGCGGGGTGAGCGCAGCTTCATCGAGCCTGGTTGGGATTTTTGAACCCCGGTACTACAAGAACGTGTTCAACTACGTCAATTACCTTGATTTCACGACCTTCTCCAACCTCTACAACTTCACCGGGGTCACCGCGCTGCCCGAAGGGCTCGACAACTCGCTTGCAAATGCGGGACAGGATGAAAACAGCATATTCGGGCTTGCTTCCGACCGGTCGCTCAGCAACCTCGACCTTACAAAGCTGAAGGAGACCGCG
>DATKUF010000190.1:0-7324 GCA_035530755.1 Spirochaetia bacterium
GAGTTGGATCTCCCGGTATTACCGGCTTTGTCGACTGCCTCAACGACAAACAGGTAGGTTCCGTCGGGCGCGAGCTTGCCGTTTTGTTCTCGGCCGTCCCAGGTGATAGTCGCATCCGGTTTGCCGACCCAGGAGTAACTCTTCACGGCGTTTCCGTTCGGGGTCTTTACCTCCCCGGACCATGTAACCTCATCAGAAGCAGTTGCGTGGAAGATCATGTTCGCCCGCGGCGATTCCCCGTTAGGCGAGAAGACCAGGACGTCTGCCGTCAGCCGCGCATCAGGCGGGGTCAGATCGACGGTGATCGCTGGAGAAGTCGCCTGCGGGTTGTGTCCATTTCGGTAGAGTACATCGAGGGTTCCATGGTAGATCCCTTCGGCGAGAACGGCTCCAGCGTCTGTCTTTCCGTTGAACAGATAGGTAGCCGGCAGTTCACTGCCACCCGAAATAGTCCGAACGGCGGATCCCTTCGAGTCGAGCACCACGAGGTTCCAGGAAACCACGTCGGTTCGGACGGGGACGTCGAGGGTGAAGGTGATATTCTGAATGGCGCTCCCGGTTCCGGGTGAAAAAGCTGCCGGGTTGATGCCGAGTTGTACCGGCGTCGCAAGAGTGTTGACTATGATGTTTTCAATCGAGCCGCTTGTGGTGTTTCCTGCCAGGTCAGTCGCTGAAATCCGATATGCGTAGACGCCGTCTGCGGCGATCTTTCCCGAACCGTCTCTGCCGTCCCAGGCGAAGCTCGGCGGTGCCGAGTTCTTCCACTCAATCGCCCGTGCTGTGGTCCCTGCCGAGTCCACGAACTTTCCGGTCCACATGACGTCCGATGAACCGGTCTGGGTGATTTCGAGCGTGTTCTTGAGTCCGGAGCCGCCGGGTGAGAAAATAAGGTCGTTGCCCGTGACCGGCTGAAGTGTGAGCTGCGGTGGGGTCACTTTCACGTAGACCGGAAGTGATGCGGTCGTGGCACTGTTTCCGTTTTCGTCCCAGCTGGTAACAGTGAACGTGTAGGCTCCGTCAGGAACGACCTGCCCCGTGCCATTTCTCCCGTCCCATACGAAGGTAGACGGAATCGGGATACCCTTCTTGACGGCCACGAGCCTGTCGAGCACATTCTGTACACCCTGGCTTTCCGGCCGATAATCCGGATTGTCGATCTCCCGCACAACCGCACCGTCCTTGTCTGAAACCTGAAATTTGTAGCCGTAAACAAACCGATTGTCCACGATCCGGACCGGCAGACCGAGACTGTCCTTTATGCCATCGTTGTTCGGCGAGATCCACTGCGGTGTCGGGTAGTCTTCGGTAATGGTTGGCGGAGTGGTGTCCAGCTGTCCGAGAGCGATGTTCAGCCCGGCGCCGATCGCGAGCTCGCTGTTCTCAAGAGGGGTCACCGAGATAGTGGGACGAACCTCGCTGCGGGACCAGCCCCTCTCAGCGAGATACTTCGCGTTTCCCGGGAGCTTTGTGGCGAATCGCACAGTAATGCCGCCGGACAACGGAAAATAGCGAGGTGGATACTCAGTTGGATGAAGCGTGTTGTTGAGAGTCATCGCAGTTGCGAGATGGAGACTCACCGTCTCCTCTATAGTGAACGTGGTTCCCAGGTCGAGACGAACGTCGCTGAACGTCGGAGAACTCAAAGTGGAGTCGAACCCGAAATTTACCGACTTTGTCCGGATGAGGGAGAATCCCAGGCCAATTTCAGGAGTAAAAGGTGCAGGGTAGGCTGCGTAAGGGGAGTTCGTCGGAGCGAACCCCTTCCCGATGTTGTCGAATGCGGCGCCCCAGCGGAAATCCTTCAGAATTCCAATGTCGCCCGACAGCACGAGAAATCCGAGGTTGAGTCCGAGGCCCCAGTCTGTGTTGCCCGCGACTCCAGGCGACGGGGATGGTCCCTGACCCAGCGTCAGTGCCAGTCCGGCACCAATCAGCAGGCCGGGATACAGGTCTTTGGCGAATGAAAAATTCGCGGTGCCGAGAGTCCCGAGCCCGAGACTGCTCCCGGTGTAAAGATAGTGCGCAGAAACAGTGTAGACACCGTAGTTCGTTGGAGCCGTAAGGCCGAGATTGATGACTGTTCCATCGTAACTAATCGGGCCAGCCACGTTCGTGATCCCCACAACACTCAAGTCCAGCACGGTTCGCTGCGCGCCGCCGGAGGCCGCGGGGTTGATCACGTCAGCCTGCGGCGACTCAGTTGACGTAACGCTCGGTGAACCGGCGAGGAAAAGCGGGGACACGAGTGAATTGATTTCCTGGCCGCCCGGGGGAAGAGGGGCGGCGAAAACTAGACCTGCGGCAATGGTCAACACGAAAAGTGCGAACCCGAGACGCTTCATAGCGAACCTCCGATACAAGTCGACATCAACTTGCGCGATCCGACCACGCAGGAGGCCTTGGACCCGGGTGAAAAATTCTTTCCGTGCATTACTCAACGTTTAGGCGGGTATCGTCCTGTACAACCAAGATAATATCGGGCTGCGAGAAAGTCACCTGCATGGAGGTCGAATAGAAATTTCCTTCGTGCAGCCGGCCGGTACGGCGCTCGATGTGCAGGCAGCGAAATGCCCGAATCCCGATGACAACCGATGGCCGGTCGGAGTACGATGGAGGATCCCACCGGAGGAACCTATGCTCAGTAGAAAATCCAGATTTGCTCTTTACTTCGGAAACCGCGGTTTTTTCCCCTCTTCTCTTATACACTCGGCCCGCGAAGAGATGGTGAGGGTCCTGCGTGGCCTCGGCCACGAAACAGTTCTCATCGACGAAAATGCGGTGCCGCATGGAGCGGTGGAAACGGCGGACCAGGGTCGCATCTATGCCGAGTTCCTGCGGAGAAATCGAGGAAAGTTCGACGGGGTGATTCTTTCGCTTCCGAACTTCGGCGATGAGAACGGCGCCGTCGCAGCGCTTCAGGATGCCGGCGTTCCCATTCTCATCCAGGCCTATCCGGATGAGCTTGACCAGCTTGGCCCCCAAAGCCGTCGTGATGCGTTCTGCGGCAAGCTTTCGATAATGGACGTGTTTCAGCAGGTCGGGATCCGGTTCACGATCCTGAAGCCGCACACGGTGCGCCCGTCGAGCGATGCGTTCGCCCGCAACATCGACACCTTCGACCGGGTGTGCCGGATCGTTGGACGCATGCGCCGAATGACCGTTGGCGCCGTCGGAGCGCGCACGACTGCTTTCAAAACCGTGCGGGTCGATGAACTGGCACTGCAGGCGCACGGGATCAACATCGAGACCATCGACCTTTCGGAAATCTTCACACGGATGGATTCGCTGCGAACGAGCAAGAACAGCTTCAAAGATAAAATGGAGCATCTGAAGCAGGCCGCGAACTGGAACAACGCGCCGGAGAAGGCGCTGGTCAATCTCGCAAAGCTCGGCGTTGTTCTCGACGAGCTGGTGGACCAGTTCCACATGGATGCGATGGCTATCCGTTGCTGGATAGAGCTGCAGTCGCGGTACGGCATCTCCCCCTGCCTGGTAACCGGCGACCTTGCCGAGCGCGCGGTGCCGACGGCCTGCGAAGTCGACATAGCGAACGCGGTGACGATGTTTGCACTCACTCAGGCGTCAGGGGAAGCGAGCGGCATACTCGACTGGAACAACAACTACGGCGATGAAGAGAACAAGTGCATTCTGTTTCATTGCGGCAATGTTCCCCGGAGCCTTATGGTGGAAAAAGGAACCATCTCCGACCACCTCATTCTGTCAAACAGCCTCGGGGCGGGCCACGGCTTCGGCTGCAATGTCGGCCGCATCCGCCCGATGGACATGACTTTCGGAAGCATGATGACCAAGGAGGGCAGCGTCGATTTCTATCTCGGCCAGGGACAAATCACCAACGACCAGTTCTCGAAGCAGTTTTTCGGATGCGCAGGGGTCGCCGAGATCAACAACCTGCAGGACGTTCTGCAGTACATCGGTCGCACGGGCCACCGTCACCACGTCAGTATTACCCCCGGTCACCTCGTCGAACCGATGGTCGAAGCGTTCCGGAACTACCTCGGCTATCAGGTGACCACCGTGTAGTCCTGCAGCCGCTCACCCGGTATCCGGCGCCGCGCGAGCGCGTGGTGGCATTCTTTTTTTCTTTGCGATACGATCAGCGTTATTCCATGAGGAGACGACGCACCACACGGGCCCGCGCGGTTCGAACCTACACCATCTCCCATCTTCTTTCCCGTCAACCGAAGTCGCTGCGGAAGCAGGAACAATACGAGGCAATGATGGCACACTACCGCGCATCGTACCTCCTGCCGCGCCTGGTGATCAGCGGCCGCTGCTATTCAATTCTGCAACGGGCCACAATAGGGCCGCACAATCTCCCCGATTTCTATCGGACCTACCGGCTTCCGGCCGATCCGTTCTTCCCGCTGTTCCTCGCTGCGAAACGGGGCTATCTCGAGGAGCGCGCGCGCATCAAGGAGGAGGGGCATCGGTACATCATCAGCGCAATGCGGTCGCTACCGCCGGCGGTCCTCAGAAACATCAAGTACCTCGGCTTCCTGGAGCGACACTACAATACCCGCGGCCGGTCCCCTGTCTGGCAGAAGCATCTGTTTCCCAGCTCCAAAAAAAAGGCCGACATCTACAAACGTCAGACTACCCGATCCTGGTTTGCCGTCTATCGCCGACACCTCTTGCAGCTTGTCGAACGCTACCGGAATCTGCCGGCAACGACAGCGGACCGTGTCTACGCATGCTTTGTGCTCGAACTCCCCCTGGAGCTCATTCCGCCGGCTCGCCCGACGCCCGCGGATGTCGCGCGCGCCTATCGCAGACTGAGTCTGCTCCATCACCCTGACCGCGGCGGTGATCCCGACCTTTTTATTGAGCTCAAACGCGCCCGTGACTCGCTGGCGGCACGAACCGGCGTCGCCCGCTGACGGCGGCAATGTGGCAAGCGACTCATAGCAGTTGCCTTGCGTTTGTTAACACTTATCTTAGCGTTTGTTATGTAATTTGATTACATTCAACCAAATGCGTCCGTTTTCGCTTGACAGCGCTTCGCATATTTCGTTAGAATCGTTTCATACATTAGTAAATTGTATTGAATAAACGGCAAAGGATGGGAATATGGCTCCGAAATCGATCGGCGTGGCCGTCATTGGCGCCGGGCGGGCCGGAATGATTCACGCGCGCAACTATGCCCGGAAAGTACGGAACGCCCATCTCGTGTGCGTCGTGGATCCGGTGGCGGACGCCTGCAAGGCCG
The DNA here is from genome assembly GCA_035530755.1 of Spirochaetia bacterium. Taxonomy (GTDB): domain Bacteria; phylum Spirochaetota; class Spirochaetia; order DSM-27196; family DATKUC01; genus DATKUC01. Next base: position 5,228 of record DATKUF010000190.1, read on the forward strand.
CGGCTTCCGAGCTTGGCCTGGACGATTATTACACCGATTACCGTAAGGCGCTCGAAGACCGACGTATCGACGCCGTCGTCGTAGTGACGCCCACGGTTCTGCACCGGAACATCGTGGTAGACGCCGCCGCCGCCGGGAAACACGTCCTGTGCGAAAAACCGATGGCGATGAACAGCGCCGAATGTCACGAGATGATCGATGCAACCGACCGAGCGGGTACCAAGCTGCAGATCGGATTCATGCGCCGGTTCGACCGCAGTTTTACCGCGGCCTATGAGTCTGTGCGTTCCGGTGCGATCGGTGATGTTGTCCTGGTAAAATCCCTGACCCACGGGCCGAGCGTTCCGCAGCCCTGGATGTATGACATCCGCAAGAGTAACGGGCCGCTTGCGGAAGTCAGCAGTCACGATATCGACACGCTGAGGTGGTTCACAGGAAGCGAATTTGCCGAGGTCTACGCCATTGCCGGCAATTACCGCTGTCCGGAGGCGCGCGAAGAGTATCCCGATTTCTACGACAACGTCGTAATGAACTCCCGGTTCACCAACGGCATGCAGGGAATTGTTGAGGGGGCAGTCTCGGTCTCCTACGGATACGACGCCCGACTCGAGGTCCTCGGAACAAAGGGCGTTCTGTTCGTCGGCTCCCTGAAGGATGATTCGGTGACAATCGTCGATTCGCACAATCGCATTGGCGGAGCGGCAGTGAAGAGCTGGCGCAATCTGTTCACCGACGCATATGAGGCCGAGGATCGCGCCTTTGTGGATGCAATAATTCACGACACCGAACCTCTTGTTACCGGACGCGACGGCATGATGGCGGTGGCAGTGGTCAACGCCGGAAATGAGTCGATTGTGCAAAGAACACCGGTTGCACTGAAGGCGTACTAAGGAGCTGGACATGAAAGCGGTAAGACTATTTGGAAAGGAAGATCTGCGGGTTGTCGATGTTGGCATTCCCGAACCCCGCGAGGGAGAGGTCCTCATAAAGGCCGGAGCCGCGCTCATCTGCGGCACCGACGTACGGATGTTCAAGAACGGCAACTCGGTGCAGCCGGTGACGCTCGGTCATGAGCTGGCAGGTACGGTCGCAAAGATCGGTCCGACGGTGACCCATTACCGCGAGGGGATGAGGGTGGCGGTTGCGCCGAATATGGGTTGCGGCGTCTGCGACTACTGTGTCTCCGGCCACACTGAACTGTGCTCCGAGCTGCAGGCTTTGGGCATTAACATCGATGGTGGATTCGCTGACTACTTCATCGTTCCCGCGGCAGCGGTCAGACAGGGAAATATTGTCGAAATTGCCGACAGCGTCTCTTTCCCCGAGGCTGCAATAGCCGAACCACTCTCCTGCGTCTACAATTCATTCGAACGTTGTCATACTCAGCCCGGGGATTCAGTGCTGGTAATCGGAGCCGGTCCGATCGGCCTCATGCACGCGAAGCTGCACAAGCTCGCCGGGGCGGGCCTTGTTATGATTCACGATATCAATGAGTCGCGACTGGAGATCTGCAAGCGCGATGACGACACATTCGAAACCGTCGGACCCGACAGGCCGATTGAGCGGATAAAGGAACTGACTTCCGGGCGCGGAGCAGACATTGTGATCACTGCGGCCTCTTCGGCCGCCACGCAGCAGCTTGCGTTTGCGGTCGCAGCGATGAATGGCCGTGTAGTCTTTTTCGGAGGGCTGCCGAAGGGCCAGGAACAGGTAAGCCTTGATACGAACGTCATTCACTACAGGATGATCACGGTAACGGGCACGAGCCGGCAGAGCCTACGGCAGTATCGCATGTGTCTCAAGCTTATCGCACAGGGGACGCTGGATGTTCGGGGAATCATCACCGGGACCGCGCCTCTCGAAAAGGCTCTCGAGGCGATTCAAAACGTAATCCGTGGGGAAGGGCTGAAGTCCGGCTTCGTCATGGCCTGAACGGAGAGAAGCAATGGGAGAAACCTATCTGGTCGGGGTCGACATCGGTACCGGCGGAACAAAGGCCGGCCTTTTTAACCAGGATGGAAACTGCGTAGCTGAGGCATTCGAGGTTTCCGACCTGCACCGTCCGAAGCCTGGTTCCGTGGAGGAGGACCCGGAGCG